>CAZRDH010000001.1:0-21997 GCA_964598805.1 uncultured Desulfurococcaceae archaeon
TAGGATACTTTCAATTCCATTTATCGGATTCCAGTCCTCGGTTTCATCACGATGTTTGTTCTTTCTGTTGCCAACTTTCAATTCCATTTATCGGATTCTGCTCGATGGCGGCTTCGTCCGAATCCCTTCTTTGTGTCTCAGCTATTTAAGTTGATTGTTTCTCAAAAACTCTTAAACCCTAATTAGGTCCTTGACCAATGCATGGCTATCGCGCCTTCAGCCCCCATGGTTTCATCAGGCAATTTATTTCCTTGCCAAGTGAATACCGTAACCCATGTAAACACTCCATAACCATCAGCCTTACCATGACCTCGTAGATCATCAACCGAAAAGTTCTTAAGATACTGAATACCTTGGCAAGAACCTCCTTGCCAAGTCGAGTATCGTTTGGTACGTGCTTAGCATTGATTGGTGTTGTGCGTGTTTTACGGTTTTTGCTTGTTGTGGGTTCTTTTTCGTTGGGTTTGTTTCGTGGTTTTGGTGGTGGGTTTTGGGTTGTCGTGTTGCCGTTGTTGTGGTTGGTATGCCTGGTAGTGGTAAGTCTACGTGTATTGAGGTTGCTTCGAGGGTTCTTGGCGTACCCCGTGTTTCGATGGGTGATGCTGTTCGTGCTGAGGCTAGGAGGAGGGGTATTCCTTTTGAGAAGCTGAATGAGTTTGCTGATGAGCTTAGGAGGGTTCGTGGGCCTCAGGTTGTTGCTGAGCTTACGATGCCTCTTCTCCAGTCTATGGATTCCGATGTGTGTATCGTTGAGGGTGTTCGGAGTCTTTATGAAGTCGATTACTTTAGGGAGGCTGGGCTCCGGGTTGTTGTAGTGGCTATCCATTCGAGTCCTAGGACTAGGTTCGAGAGGTTGTTGAAGAGGGGTCGACCCGACGATCCTAGGGATTGGGGGAGCTTTGTTGAGAGGGATAGGCGCGAGCTTTCGTGGGGTATCGGCAGCGTTATCGCGTTAGCTGACTACATGATTGTTAACGAGGGTAGTGTCGAGGAGCTTAGGGATGCGTGCGTCAATACCATAAGGCGCGCGCTAAGGGAGTTGCTCGAGGACCGTCCTCAACGGGGTTAAACGCTTTTCTCGGGTTGCACGCGACTACCACGCCCTTCGCTCCCTCACTTAGTAGGAACAGCTCTATCCTAGCGAAGTAGGGGTGTAGGAAGGCCGCTACGAGGGCTGGAGTCCATAGGAGGAAGGCTTCGTGGTCAATAGCTTCGCCGCTCCTCAAATCCACTAGCGCCCTCCTGACTACGGACGTCGATGGGTCGTAGCCTCGGTGAATGCTTATCGCTAGCCCCCCTCCCTGCTCGGGCCAAACGTATTGATAGCCCGTTCCCGCGAATATGCTTAGGAACCTATCTACCTCCTCGATGAGTAGGCACCCATCGCTCTTGAGGACGCGGGTTATCGAGGAGAAGAGCTTGTGCGCTTCGAACGGGTTGAAGTGGGGCATCGAGTAGCCCCACACTAGGCAAGCATCGAACGCTCTACTCCTCGAGGGTACCAACCTAGCGTCTGCCGCAACCCCGTCGACGAGAGGCGTAGCGCTAAAGCTCTTTGCCTCGGTTAGCGGCTGAGCCCTAGCGTCGAGCAGAACGACCTCGGCTTCAACCCCTAGGTCCCGCAGAGCCTTGGCTAGGGCGAAGCCCCCGATTCCCGACCCGCTACACGCATCGAGTATCGAGACCGCGCGCTTCCTAGCCAAGGACTCGAGCGGGGGCATCGAGAGGAGCTTCCTAAACACCCTGTAGCTCTCTAGGAACCTACTTCCCCTAGGCCTAGAGTCCCAGCCTAGGGCTCTATACAGCCTATCTAGATCCCTAGGCATGCGCTCAACCTATTTCCTTGCTAAGCGCGTTTACCGAGGGGGCGAGACCCGTGCTCAAAGGGATCGTCGTCCCCATGGTAACCCCCTTCAAGGAGGATTACTCTCTGGATCTCGAGGCCGTTAAGTGGTTGGCTAGGTACTTGGAGAGGGCTGGGGTCGACGCGCTATTCCCTAACTCTACGACGGGCGAGTTCCCCCACCTAACCGCGGGTGAAGCGCTGGAGTTGGTTAAGAGCGTTATCGAGGTCGTTAAGAGCTCGACTACCGTCGCCCCGGGGGTTAGCGCGAATACGACGCTCCACAGCATCGAGTTGGCTAAGAGGTTTAGGGATCTCGGCGCCGAGGTAGTCATATCCACGACGCCGTACTACTTCAAGCCGGGGGAAGAGGGTATCTACAGGCATTTCGCGCTCATAGCCGAGTCCGTGGATATCAACCTCGTGCTCTACTGCATCCCATCGACTACCGGCGTGCTGATACCCGTGAGCGTCGTTAAGAGGCTGGCTAAGGAGTACAGCAACGTGGTTGGGATAAAGGTTACGCACGATAGCCTGGAGTACCTAAGGGCCTTAATCAACGAGGTTAAGGGCGTTAGAAAGGACTTCTCGGTTCTCGTAGGGATAGACACCATGCTCCTCCACGGGCTTATCGAGGGGTGCGACGGTGGCGTGGTTGGGCTAGCTAACGTAGCTCCGTGGATACACAAAGCGCTTTACGATGCCTGGAGGGGAGGGGGCTTCGCGAAGGCTTTGGGGGAGCACGCGAGGCTATGCAGGCTGTTTAGCGTGTACAGCGTTGGGAAGCCGGCGCCTAGCGTCGTGAAGGGTGCTCTAGAGGCTATTGGAGCCCCCGTGAAGAGGGTCGTGAGGCCCCCGCTCCAACCCCTATCCGATGAGGAGCTAGGGTTCGTGAAGGGTATTCTAAGCGGGCTAGGCGTGTTGGAGGAGGCTAGGAAGTTCTTTCCCTAGCCCTCTTAATCGATAGGAGCTCGCTTAGGACTACCGACGCAACCATCTTCGCATCGAGTAGGGTAGCTACCCTAAGCGCCCTAAGCATCGCTACGGAGGCTAGGGAGATGGCTAGGGCGGCGAGAATGTTCGAGCCTAGGGCTAGGTACGTAGCCATGGCTGGAGCCGCTGCGAGCCAGCACTTGAGGAGCTCCCTCCCCGTATCGACGCGCTTAATCGCGTAGGGTATGGGTGCGCACGTGGATAGGAAGTAGGATAGAGCCGCGCCGTCCACCCCCATGAGCTTGGTTAGGGCTGGTAGGGTCGCTAGCAACGTTAAGAGCCTGGCGATGCCTATCGCGGCTATGCCCCTAGCGTTCCCAACCCTATTCAGCTCGTTAATCGCCGTGCTAACGATTACGGCTGGGGGTACTGAGAACGCTAGGAGGGCTAGGCAGGTAGAGGCTATGGAGCTACCCCTAGCGATGACGCTGAGCACGGCGCTGGGAGCCGCTACGACGAACGCGACTACGGGTATCGCCATGGCTAGACCTATCCTAGCGGACTCCGATATGCTGCTACTACCGCTCTTAATCGATATGGGTAGGGAAGCCCCTAGGAGGGCCCCGGGGATCATCGATATGGCTAGGGCTACGGCGAAGGATAGGTAGAGGGCTCCCGTCGAAACCATTCTGTGGGATAGGAGGGCGTAGAGGTAGACGTTGAGCATTATCGTTAGCTGCCCCGAGAACACCGCTGGGTAGTTCGTGTACGTATAGACGATAACCCGCTTAACCTCGCCCAGCCTGAGCCCGACGCCCCTAGAGAGGGGTAGCACCATGGCTAGCGACGCTACCGAGGCTACGAGGGGGTAAGCTACGTAGCCCACGAGAGGAGCTAGGAACCGCTCGCCCGCTAAGGCTACGGCTAGCCCCGTACCTATCTTGGCCGCGGTCGAGGCTAGGGAGGCTAGGGCGAGGCCCCTAAACCTCCTAAAGCCCCTTAGCGACGATAGCGACGCTAGCGATAGCACCGATAGGAACGCTAGGAGGGAGCATAGGTAGCTACTCCCGACGCCTAGAAGCGACGCGAATACAGTTGCTAGAGCGCTAGCCGCTAGCCCGAGGCCTATCGATACGGCTAGCGAAGCCCAGAAAGCCTCGTAATCCCTCGACGCAACCTCCCTAACCACCGCTATGCCTAGCCCAGCCGAAACGAAGGTTGTGGCTATGGAGGCAGCGCTAACGATAGCCGAAGCCACGCCGAGAGCCTTCAACCCCGCTACCCTAGCCATGATCACCCAGAAGGCGAAGCCCCCTAGAGCCGCAATCACGTTGGATAGGTATATCCATACCGCCCCAGCGACACTATCCCTAACGCTCGTGGATACCATCCCTCGCCACACGCGCGTAAACGCGTGGGGATCTGAAAAAACCTTTGCTACTTACCCGACTCGAGAACCCTTACGCTGCCCATCATGAGGGGCTGGTTCTCTAGGTGGAGGGAGTAGGTGCTGTTACCTATCGAGACCTCGACGCTCATCTCCTTAACGAAGCACCCCGTCATGATCGCGACCCCGCCCGCGTCAACGAACTTAACCACTTCATCAGCCTCGATCCTAATCTCGAACCCCCTAGACCTAGCGATGTAGCTCACCTTCAGCTCGAGAGCGCTCGAGTTAACGCGTTTAGCGCTAACGCTCTTCGGTATGGCGATGAGCATTCTGTATAGATCGCTAGAACCGATCCTCTTCGAAGAGTTGACTAGGAGCGCCCCCTTCTCATCGATTACTAGGCACTGCTTACCGCTACTCCTACCCGATTGAGGTAAGTAAGCGTAGGCACAGTACCTCTCGATAACCTGGTTCTTACCGTAGCCGTACTCGCTAACCCTGCTAACCGCTATGCTACCTAGGTAAGTAGTTACGTTACTAACTTCGCTAGCTACGAGCGGAGGGGTGTAGAAGGTCGTTACTATCGAGCTAGTGATAGGCCTAGGCCTAGAGATCGAGACCGTGGTTATCACCGAGCTTCCTGAGCTACGTATCGAGAAGTTCATTGGGAGCTGAGTGAAGTTCCCTAACTCTATCGACGAGCCCTTCACCTCGATGGATCTAACGGATATGCTCCCCACGATCCTAAGGGGCTTAGCGGGGTAGTCGTAGGGCGATAGTAGGCATGGGGTTAGCAACCCGTTCGCTAGGGATAGCGCTATAGCTTTAGACACCTCGCTTTCGCTCATCTCCTCGTAGCCTAGGTAAGACATCGCCACGACGGCGCTTAGGTGCCTAACGAAGCTGTACCTACAGGCTTCAATCCTCGGATCGAGGCTTTGACTACCTTTAGGAGGGGTCGTTGGGTGCGTTGGGAGCCAGTGGGTTAGCGCTAGGTACCCGATTAAGGCTACGATCACTACCGCGGCTATGGCTACGGCTAGGGCTAGGCGATTCAATTCACCTAAGCACCCGGGTAGCCTAGGGGGATGGGGAGTATTATGCGCTCTTGAAGACCTCGGCGCAGTACTCCTTAACTAGATCCTCGTCTACGGATCGAGACCTAGCTATCCTCGAGTAGAGAAAGGCGCTTTCCCTAACCCTCCTCTCGAACGTAGTGAAATCCACTTCGACGAGCCCGAACCTCTGGGTATAGCCCTTATCCCACTCGTAGTTGTCTAGGAGGCTCCAGTAGAAGTAGCCCTTGATCTCTATCCCTTCGCTAAGAGCCTTGTGTAGGTAGCAAAGGTGCTGCACTAAGGCCTTTGCCCTATCCTCGTCTCTCTCAACAGCAAACCCGTTCTCGGTTACGTAGATGGGTATCCTCTCCTCCACTACCCTCCAGCAATCCCTAGCTACCTCTAGAATGCCGCGCGGATGTATGTAGTACCCCATCGTCGAGCGCAAGGGGCTCTCAAGGGGGGCTACGTCTAGGAACGCCTTGAGGGGGTTCCAGCTATGCCCAACCCTCATAGCGGTGTAGTAGTTGATCCCCACGAAGTCGAGGCCCGACTCCCTAACACGGTACCTACCCGCAAACCCCCTTAGCTCGCCGCGCAGAACCGCGTTAATGAAGCCCCAGTTCCATACCTCTTCAACCCTCTTCTTAGCCGCGGCATCGAGCCTACTCCCAGACTTAGGCACGAACCACACTAGGTTCTGCGCAATGCCCACTAAGCCCCGGTTGCGCAGTATTTCGTACGCCCGAGCGTGGGCTTCAACGAGGTTCTGGAGGACTACGTCGGCTACCCTCGGGTTCCTAATCCCTGGGGGCCAAACGCCTTGGATGAACCCCATGTAGGCGTAGACGTTGGGCTCGTTTATCGTTACCCACAGCCTAACATCCCTAAACTCGTCTGCGACTACCTCTACGAACTTAGCGAAGTACTCGACGTTCTCTCCGCGCTTCCAACCCCCTCGCTCGGCAAACCACTTAGGGTTAGTGAAGTGGTGTAGCGTTATCATCGGCTCGATTCCATGCTTCCTGAGTAGCGCGATGATCTCTCTATACCTCTGCAGAGCTCCGTAATCCAGCTTGTTGGGCGATGGGAACAAGCGGCTCCACTCGATGGAGAACCTGTAGGCGTTGACCCCTATCCTCGCCATCAACTCGATGTCCTCCCTATACATCTCCCAGTGATTGCACGCCTTTCCGCACCTATGCTTAACCGCTCCACGCTCTTCCCACTCCCACCAATCCGCGTTCCTGTTATCGCCCTCGACTTGGTAAGCCGATGTAGCTACCCCGAATAGGAAGTCCTCAGGGAACCTAAGGCTCACAGCCGTCACCTCGAGCGCTACGCTCAGCCGCTCGACAGCTCATCACTTCCTCAGAGGGGGAGCTTCATCACGTATCCTCTAGCTGAGCCGAGGGAGCGTACCTCTTTAGCACCGAGAGGCCCTTGTCGGTAACAGCGTATAGTTGCCTCGAGGTTCCCTCCACGGGCAGAGCCTCGATGAGGCCCATGCTCATCAGCACCTTTAGGTGATGGTGTATCGTCGATAGCGATATCCTTCTACCCCTCCTCCTCAGCGCTCTCCACAGCGAGCATAGGTTTAAAGGCCCTTCCTCGGCTAGGGCCGCGAGTATGTCTAGCTGGCTCGAGTTAACCTCTTCGTCAGCCCCTATAAGCTCCCTAACGACCCTCGAGATCCCCCTATCGCTCATGGCTACTCGGTAGAGTAGGAAGGAGTCTTTGGATGGGCACCCGCTTAGGATAACCACGACCTCCTCCCCAGGGTCGATCAACCCGTTCTCTAGCGCCCTAGGGACTCCGGCTAGGGCTACGGCCCCGACCGGGTCTATGAACACCCCGAGGCTCTTGGCTATGGCTACGGTAGCGCTAATCGCTTCGCTCGAGCTCACCGATATAGCTCCACCCCCGCTCCTCCTAATCGCCTCGATAGCTGCGGTAAGAGCTTGGGGCTGCTCGATCGATACCTCCCTAAGGGACCTATCCTCTCGATCCCTAACCACTCGACCCCCTAGAGCCTCGACTATGGCGGGGGAGAACCCGTGCTGAACGGCGATTATCCTCGGCGGCTCGAGCCCTAGAGCGTCGCTAAGGTCCTTGAACCCCGCGTAGATAGCGCTCGTCAAAACCCCGTCGCCAGCGGGAACGAGTATCGCTCGAGGCATCCTACCCAGCTGGGCGTAGACCTCGTAAGCGATGGTCTTGAACCCCTGGGCAACGCTTCCAGAAGAGGGTAGCGTTGGGTACCTACCGCCAGCTCGTAGAGCCGTGGATACGGCGCTCTCGTAGCTATCGACTAGGGATGCCCTCGCCCCGCTGAGCACGACCCTTATCAGGTGCTGTATATCGGTTTCCCGAGGCATGACGACCTCGACGTCTAGCCCAGCGTACTTAGCGTAGCTAGCCATCGAGACCGAGAAGTCCCCTAGCCCCCCGACGAAGAGCGACCTAAATCCCTTGGACATAGCCCTAGACACGTCTACGGCCGCGCCCCTATCGATGAAGGTGTGGGTCGGGTTGAGGCACTCGTTCTTAACCCATACCCTAACCCCAAGCGCCTTGCTAAGGGACTCCACCTTTAGCAAGGGGGTCCATCCCTCGCCTAGCGAAACCCTACACTCTATGCCCACGAGCTTACTCCAACCACATACACCAGCATCCCGACACTGCTTAGCGATCTCGAGAGCTTTAGCAACCTCATCTCTACCCAGCTCCAGGTCTATGAAGAGGGGAGAGCCGCACCTCGGGCACCTAGGTAAAAGGGGGTCCCCCTCCTCAACGTAGCCACAACCTATGCATTTCCACCTCAAGGCTCCCAAAACCCCGTTGAAAGCAAGGGATTTTCTGCTCGTAGTACTGTTGCATATGAACACCTATCCACAGCCCCAAGTAATTCTGTAGTACGATCTATAAAGCATTATATGAGTTGGCCAATCCATGGGCATAAAGTAGCTCTGCATCCATTTTTAGAGGGCAAGGTAGTTCCATTTCCATACACATCGAACGGGAACGATCTTCGTCAGGGATATTAGCCCTAGCTACACCTAGTCGCGTAGGTGATGAGTGCGACTTCCACCTGAAGTCGTGATGAGGATAGCGGTCTCTGAGCTTAGCCACCCCTATTCCTATCGATGAACTCTCGAAGCTCTTCCTCGCTAAACTTAGGCTTGGTCTCGGGCACCCCCACGACGAAGATGTAGAGGGGCTTAACGCTCGGGGGCATGGCCATGGCGTGGCTAACCTCCTCGTCGTAGAAGGCGCCTATGGCTACGGTTCCGAGGCCTAGTGCCGTAGCCTCTAGGTATATGTTCTGCCCGGCGTGCCCGGCCTCGAAGTGCACGTACCTAACTCCCCTAGAGCCGTAGTAGCTCGTGGTTCTCTCGAACACCGCCCCTATGACTATGGCTATGGAGGCGTCTAGAACCCACGGCTGGTCTAGACACGCTTTGTAGAGGCTGTACCTAAGGTCCCCCGCCTTAACTAGCTCTAGGCTGTGGCTATAGGGGTCGTACCTATACGAGCCCGGGTCTAGGAAGCCGCTACCCGTGGATACGCCGCTGGGGTAGATAGCTACGTAGATCTCTAGGGGGTAGGTAGCTCCAGCGCTCGGGGTCGTGAGGAACCTCCTACTAGGCTCGCTAACCCCGTAGCAAGCCCATAGCAATTGGGATAGCTGCTCCAACGTTATGGGCTCCCCCCTCCTATACCTCCTAATGCTCCTCCTCAACGCGATCGCTAGCTCTATGGGCATGGAATCCCTCCTAGCCCGGGGGTAGGGAAGCCTAATCACGTTGGGCATGCGCTCACCTAGATACGCTGGGTAGCTCCGATAGAAGTAGCTACGGTGGGAGCGAAAGCTCTATTCTAGTAAGGGGGTTAGAGCCCTAGCCAAGGCCTCGACCCTAGCCCGCGTCGAGGGGCTGAGGTCGAGGGAGAACTCGAGGTTCTCTACGGCTATGCCCAGCACAACGATCCTCTCTACCCCGAGGTGCTCCCTAAGGAGCTTAGCCACGAGGGGTAGGGGTATTTGGTGCGTGGATACCGGGACGAAGCTCTCGATGTCCTCGGGGCTAGCGATCGCGAAGTCCGCTCCCTCGGGAAGTACGGCCGCGTCGACGACCAGTAGGCTGCGAACACCCTTCTCCTCGATTACGTGTAGGCAGTTCTCCAAGCCGTAGGGGCACTCGACAACCCATTGACTGAGCCCAGCGCGCTCGAGCTCCCTACAGAGCTCTAGCCCAGCCCTATCATCCCCACGAAGCTCCGTGCCAACGCATGCGATGAGAAAGGGTTTGGGTAGGGAGGCGCGGAGGTACTCAGCGATCTCGCTAGCGTTGCTCAGCGTGAAGAGCCTTACCTCCCCAACCTCTCTACGCATATAGTGAACCTCCTATCATCGATCTCCCAATCCCTCGAGAGCCCCCTGCACTCTACGGCGCTACCCTCCTCGAGAATGAGTAGCTCGCTAGACCTCGTCTCGCTAGCTATGTAGCTCCTCCTAGACTCCACCAACTTAATCACGTCCCTAGGCGCCGCGATCACGGTCCTAACGAACTCCGTTATGTCTAACCCCATGAGCTTCCTCATGAACTGCACCCTCCTAACCAGGTCCCGCGCAAGGCCTTCGGCGATCTCCTCTTCGCTAAGCCTAGCGTCTACCGCTACCACACCCCACGGCTCTCTCGATACCGAGAAGCCCTCTACCACAACCTCCTCCACCTCGACGTCGTCCCTAGTCAGCTGTATCTCGGTGCCGGCTACGGTAGCGACGTGAACGCCCTTCTCGGCGATGTCCATGGCCACCCTCTCCGAGTTCTCCTCGATGTACCTAGCGACCTCCTTCACGAGCTTCCTGAACTTAGGGCCTAGGGAGCTGTACCTAGGCTTAGCCACGAGCTTGAGGACCTCCCTAGCCTCGCTAAGGGGCTTCACCACGACCTCCCTAGCGTTGGCCATGAACTTCACTACTTCCTTGAGGTGCTCGACGGCGTCCCTAACCTCCTCCCTATCGCTATAGACGATGAGCCTCTTAACGGGCTGCCTAACCTTTAGCCCGATCCTCATCCTAGCCGCAGCCGAAGCCTCTACAACCCTCCTAGCGACCTCCATGCGCTTCTCCAGAACCTCGTCCCTATACCCAAGGGGCTTAGGCCACTCGGTTAGGGATATCGATATCGGTGCTCCTGGCTCGGCTGGCTTAACGAAGCTCTGGTATAGGTACTCGGCTAGGAACGGAATGAATGGCTCGGCTAGCGCTAGCCACGTTCGGAGCACGTGGTATAGAACTGCGTAGAGAGCCCTCTTATCGAGGGTATCCTCCTCTACCCAAACCCTAGGCCTAACGAGCTTGATGTACCAGTGGCTAACGTCCTCCACGATGAACTTAGAGACCTCTCGAGCCGCTTCGTGAACCCGGAACGCCTCCATGGCCTTAGTGACCTTCTCGACTAGGGTGTCTAGCCTCGATAGGATCCACCTATCCTCGACCCTAAGCCCCTGCTCAACGTCCTTGAGGCTAACCCTCGTCGGGTCGAACCCGTCTAGGCTCATGTAGGTCGACGCGAAGACGAATACGTTCCAGGCGACGCTCAGCGCCCTCTTAACGTCCTCGAGCCCCCTCCACGAGAACCTTATGTCTTCCCAAAGCGTTGAGCTAAGGCCCCAGAGCCTAAAGACGTCTCGACCGACCTTCTCGAGGATCTCGTCGATGCCGACGTAGTTCCCTAGGCTCTTATGCATTTCCCTACCCTTCTCGTCGAGCATGAACCCGTGGACGAAGACGTTTCTATACGGAACCCTATCGAAGGCTATTACGCCGACCCTAAGCAAGCTAAAGAACCATCCGCGGGTCTGGTCGTGGCCCTCGGTAATGAAGTCCGCAACGACTTCGTCTACCCTCAGCGAGTCCCTCTCGGGGTGGCCGTACATAGCGTAGAACGCTACCCCGCTATCCATCCACACGTCCGCAACGTCGGGAACCCTCTTCATCTCCCCTCCGCACCTAGGGCACTTCAGCACGACGCTGTCTACCCACGGCCTGTGGAGCTCCCTAGGCTTCTCCCCACCCATCTTCACGAGCTCCTCGACGCTCCCAACCACGTGGACGTAGCCGCAGGAGCTGCACACCCATATCGGTAGGGGCGTTCCCCAGAACCTCTGCCTACTAATCACCCAGTCCTTCGGGTTCTCGAGCATGGACCATATCCTGGCTAGGGCCCAGCTAGGTATCCAGTTCGCGGACCTAACCTCCTTCCTAAGCTCGTCTATTAGCTTCGTCACCTTGATTACCCACTGCCTCGTAGCCCTAAGCACGACGGGGGTCTTGCACCTCCAGCACGTTGGGTACCTGTGCACGATCTTGCCGGCGCCTATCAGCGCCCCGATCTTCCTAAGGTCCTCGACGATGATGGGGTTAGCCTCCCTTACGTACATCCCCCTGTACTTACCCGCTTCCTCCGTGAACTTACCCTCGTCGTCGACTGGGCACACGATCTTCTCGAGCCCTATCCTCTTAGCGACCTCGAAATCCTCGAACCCGTGCCCTGGCGCGGCGTGGACTAGCCCGGTACCCTCCTCTAGCGTCACGAACTCGGGGGCCATCACCACCCTGTGGACTTCCCTAAGCTCTCGCTGGATCGGTACGAACTCCTCGAGGGGGTTAACGTACTTGAGCCCCTCTAGCTCGCGCCCCTTAACCACCTTCACCAGCTTGTACTCCTCGATGCCGCAGTCCCTAGCGAAGGCCTCGAGCCTAGCCTTAGCGATGATCAGCTTCCTCCCCCTAGCCTCGATGATCGCGTACTCCGCCTCGGGGTGGGCCATGACGAACATGTTGGCTGGTAGGGTCCAGGGGGTGGTGGTCCAGATGACTAGGGCGGTAGAGGGATCGTTTTGCAGGGGGAAGGCTACGTATATCGATGGGTCCTCAACGTCCCGGTACTCAACCTCGTACTCCGCCAGCGTGGTGGAGCACCTTGGGCACCAGTACACTACCCTATACTCCTGCTCGAGCAAGCCCCTTTCCCAAGCCCTCTTAACGAACCACCACTCCGCCTCGATGTACCTATCCTCCATCGTTACGTAGGGCCTCTCCCAGTCCATGAACACGCCTAGCTCCTTGAACCACCTCGTTAGGCTCTCCATGTTGCTCCTAGCGAACCTCTTGCACTCCTCGACGAACCTATCTATCCCAACCCTATCCACTATCTCGCGCTTAACCCCAACCCCCAGCTTCTTCTCGACGGCTACCTCGATCGGGAGCCCGTGGCAGTCGTAACCCGGGGTATCCACTACGTCGAAGCCCCTTCGCCTCCAGAACCTAAGCACCGAGTCCTTAAGCACCTTGTTTAGCGCCGTACCGGCGTGGGGCATATCGCTAGACGTGTACGGGGGTCCGTCTAGGAACCTAAACCGGGGCTTACCCCTCGAAGCCTCCTTAACTAGCCTATAGACCCCGTTTTCCTCCCAAAACCTCTTCACCCACTCCTCAACAGCCTTGGGATCGTACCTACCCTCGACCTTGCCGACAACGGGCATCTCGAGCACCTTCCTTGAACGCGCTTCGCTAGGGAGAGCTGTGGCTATCGCTGGTTAATCTGCGTTAACTTCGTTCAGCGCAGAGCTTATATAGCTCTGTCCGGAAAGATTCGTTCGGTGCAGAAAGATGAGTTCGGACAAGGACGAGATTCGGAGGATAGTTCGGGACGCGGCTAGGCTAACGAAGGACCTCGTAGAGCTAGCCGTAGCGATCCCCGGCGCCGTAGCCCTATCGATCCTCAAGGGGGTTTCGAAGCCTAACTGGGGTAGGTACAGGGTTGTGGAGGAAGACGATAGGGTGCTGGTGGAGATCGAGCTACCGGGCGCTAGGAAGGATAGCATCAAGGTGTTCGTTAGGGAGGGGGTGCTGTACGTAAGGGCTGAGCGAGACCCATCCCTACCAGGCGAGCCGAGGACGTATCGAGTGAAGGTGGAGATACCTAGGGACGTAGACGAGTCTAGGGCTAGGGCTAGGTACGTAGAGGGGCTCTTAGTGGTGGAGCTACCTAGGAAGGGCTTGGGTAGGGAGATACCCGTAGAGTGAACCCATCGAGAAACGCTTTTTCTCGCTAGAGCCGCGAATCGTTTACGTGCTTAAGCACGGCGTTGATAGCTAAATAGAGCGGTTGCGAAGCATAGGGTGGGGCGCTCGTGAGCTACACGCCGGAGGACCTTAAGCGCTACCTCAACTGGCTAGCTAGGGCTATCGAGTCGCTAGAGAGCGATGCGGAGAGGAGCGCCGAGCTCGCGAGGAGGGTTGGGGAGGCGGTTGGGGTGGAGGTTAGGGGGAAGAGCGCTAGGGAGGCTATAGCGGCGGTCTTGAGGAAGCTGGGGGAGGTACTCGAGGAGGAGCTGAGGAAGCTAAGGAAGTGAGTAGCCGTAGCGGTCCTCGTAAGAGCTTCGCCGATTCGATGGGTGGATCGAGCGTGTGAGAGTCTATAGGATTCCCTACTCCATAGCATCTGGGGAGCCTCGTGGCTAGGATTGGCGATGTGCAGAGCTACGTGCTCGTACTCATCTCTAGGGGCGTCAACAGCTTTAGGGAGGTAGTCGAGCTCCTGCACAGCTTCTCGATCCCTAAGAGCAGCGTCTATACGGCGATAGACGAGCTCTCGAAGAGGGGGCTCGTCGTTAGGAGAGGGGATAGGATAGAGCTTAGCGAAGCCGGTAGGAACGCGCTTTCCCTAGCGATAAACTCGATTCTTAGGAAGGTTAGGGAGCTAACGCTAGCGCTCAAGCTAGTCGAGTCCGAGCTCGTCGATAGGGAGGTTCTCGAGGGGCTCGACCCCGATACCCTCCTAGAGCTTAGGAAGAGGCTCGAGGAGCTGATTAAGGCTATCGACGACGCTCTAAAGGGTTGGAAGAGGATAGAGGTGGAGTAGGGGTGGAAGCTACTTGCCTAGGATACTGATAACCAACGACGATAGCTACGTGAGCCCCGGGCTCTACCTCCTCAAGGAGGCTGTAGAGGGCTTGGGGGAGGTCATGGTCTTCTCCACGGAGTACCCTCGATCCGTTATCGGGCACACCATAACCTTCTCCAAGCCCTTGAGGATCTACGAAGTAGACGTTGGGGGTACCCGCGTGTACGTAACCGACGGTACTCCCGTGGACGTAGTTCACCTAGCTAGGGACGTACTCGGGTTCGAGCCCAACGTAGTGCTATCGGGGGTGAACGTAGGGGATAACCTAACGCTTCAACACATATTCTATAGCGGCACCGTCGCGGCAGCCATCGAGGCGGCTCTAATAGGCATACCCTCGATAGCGTTCTCTGCGTGCATACAGTCGTTTAGCGATTTCGAGGATCCGAAGCTTAGGGAGGTGGTTAAGAAGATCGCTAGGTCCCTAACCACCGCCGTGCTCGAGAAGGGCCTTCCTCGGGGAGTCGACGTGCTCAACGTGAACATACCGCCCATGAGTAGGTTCGCTAACTGCGTTAGGATAACTCGAGCCGCTAGGCTTAGGTGGCTATCCACCTACGTCGAGAGGAGGGATCCTAGGAACAGGCCTTACTACTGGCTAGCGTTTAGAGCCGTCGACCCGGAGCCCGGGTCCGATACCTACGCCGTAGACGTAGAGGGCTGCATCTCGATAACCCCGCTATCGATAGACCTCAACGTCGGTAAGGTTCCTCACCGCGAGCTCGAGCGCTTGGTTTCTAGCTACGTCGAGGGGCTGGAGGTTAAGTGCCTATGGCTATAGCCCTAGGGCCCCTAGCTCCGAGCAGAAGCGTAGGTCCTCGACCTCTACGTCCGGCGTAATAACTACCTCTTCCCCCTTCTCCACGGGGTGGACGTAGGCTATCGAGCCGTGGATGAGGATCAGCACCTCCTTACCCTTGCCCAGCACCCCCGTCCTGACCTTGCCCCTAACCACCGTAGCGCCCCTAGGCCTAAACACCTCCATTAGCTTGACGAAGTCCTCGTACCCAACCTTGATAACCGTTGCGCAGACTACGGCTAGGGGGCTCTTAACCACCTCCGTTGAGCTCAATGACGTTCCCCAGGGATAGGCTTGGAAGCGAAGCGTATATACGTGGTTACCCCCGAATCTCCATGCTCTCCAGGAGCTCGGGAACGAACTTCAAGACGTCGTCTACCGTAACGATGCCTATGGGCCTACCCGCCTCGTCCACTACGGGTATGTGTCCGTGGCCCGTACCGATCATCATGTTTATCACGTGCTTTAGCGGCGCGTCCGGCTCGACTACGGTTACGGGCTTCGAAACTACGTCGCGTAGCTTAACGGATTCGGGGTCGAGCCTCTTCGCGATGACCCGCATCACGATGTCCTTCGCCGTTACCACTCCTAGCACCCTACCATCGTCGTCGACCACTATCAGCGAAGCGACGTTGCGGCTCTCCATCAGCTTGATCCCCTCCATAACCGTAGCGCTGTGGCTAATGGTCACTGGGTTCGGGACCATTACGTCCCTAGCCCTTAGCAAGGGCTACACCTCGCTCTCCTCTCGAGCTACAAACTTAACCATTCTTGACCTACCCGGGATCCTCATCGCCACCTCGTTAACGTCGACGCTCCTAGCAACCACTTGGTGCCCAGCCCTAGCCACCCTGTTCAGGAAGTCCTTGGCTAGGCTCGATGGGTCTTGCTCGCCGGGCTCGATAACCATGTACGCTACGCACCTATCCCTAACCAAGTGCTCGGGCCCAACGAAAACCCTGTAGAACCCGCCCTCCACGACCTCGATGCCTATCCCCAGCCTGAGCTCGACGCACCTCACGTAGTTCCTCTTGCCGTAGACCATGAACGAGCCCTTGGGTAGGTACTCGCCGGGTGGTGCGGATAGCGATACCTGCTCCCTCTTAACCCAGAAGACGTCTACGCACCTCCTCCCCGCTTTCCACGCCTTGCTGTAGCAAGCGGCTAGGGTAGCAGCCTCCCTAATATCCTGCTCCGGAACCTCCTTCCCCCCGGTCTTGATCACCACTGCCGAAGCCCCCCTGACGTCAGCGTGCATCACTATGTCGTGAGGCTCGGCGTACCTGCGGAGCAAGGCTATGTTCTGGCTAGCGTCCCTACCCCCGAGCACGAGGAAGCCGTGGCTAGTTACGGTCCAGTGGAACCTCTCGAACCACTCCACCTTCCTCGCGAGCTTAGCCACGCTGCTAGCTACGTAGCTCCTAGCCTCCTCCTCTAGCCTCTCGAGCTCGCGCTTCAACCTCTCTAGCTCCTCCCTAGACCTAGCCAAGTCCTTCTCTAGCTCCGAAACCCTCTTCCTCAACTCGGAGTAGACCTCGATAAACCCCTTCCTAACGCTCATCTCCACCCCAACGCCATCGACCTCCACTACGTACACCCCCTTGGAGGGGTCGAGGCTCCTCAACGCGATCCCAAAGCCCTTAACCACTTCGGGAACCCGGCTCCACCCAAGCTCCTTAACCACCCTCCTAACCCCCTCGTGGAGAGCCTCGAGGTCGGCGTACCTAGACTCCACGACCCCTAGAACCCGGCGGAGCTCCTCGAGCTCCCGCTCCCTCGCCTCAATGCTCTTCTCCACCCCCTCGATAGCCCTCCTAACCCTCTCGATCTCCTTCCTAACCTCGGGAGGCACCTCGACCATCCTAGCGCTCAGCATCGCGAAGTACTCGTCGATAGCCTCGTCGAAGCTCTCGAACCTAAGCACTTCGGCTTCGCGTATACGCGTAGGGGGCTCGAAGGGGTAGAAGCCCTCGGGCTCCCCACCCCTAACGACTATGCAGGGCCTTGGGGATCTACACACCGCGTCGATGAACTCGATGACGCGGCTACGGATCCTCTCGACTAGGCTGCGATCGATAGACTCAACGCTGGTCCCCGGGTCTATCCCGAGGTCGTGGAGCACGGTCTCAGCTACCTCCGGGGGTAGGCCCCAGCCCTTGATCAACCCCCTAACGAGGTCCTTCCCAACCCTAAGGAGCTCGGCTAGCTCCTCGACGCTCGCTTCCGCAAGGGGTTTTCTCGAGGGTGGTGGAACGTACTTAGCTCCGCAAACGAGAACCCTATCCCTCATCCTCCTAGAGCTCGTTAACGCGACTATCCTACCATCCTCGACTACCGCGATGACGCCCCTCGGGAGGAGCTCGGCGATTAAGTCCCTCTGCTTGTCGCCGCACCTAAGCCTTAGGATAACGACCCTCTCCTCCCCGAGCTGCTCGACGCCTAGAACCCTGCAGCCCCTAACCAAGTTCCTCCAGTGGGTTTGAGCTGGAGTTGGCTCGGCCCTGAGCTTCCTCTTGGTGAAGCTAATCCTCTTCCCCGGCTCGATGACTAGCTCCCTGTACTGGCCATCCCTACACCGAAGCCTCAACACGATCGCTTCGCCCACTAGGTAGAGGTTGTCGACGAAGCTACTGGCTAGGGAGCTCCCTTGCTCCGCTATCCACACCCTTATATCCACCCAGCTCATAGACTTCTTCACGGTGTTCCCACCTTTGTGGAACCCGGTTAGGGTCTACGGGGAGGAGCTGGGGATGGTGATAGTTAGGGCTATCTACGGGTTCTGCGTAGGGCTAGCGCTATCGATTCTAGCGGCGCTAGGGTTCGTAGCCTCGCTTCTAAGCGCCCTACCCATGCCTAAGAGCGTTGCCGCGTACATGGGGTGGATCCTCCTAGCGGCTCTCTACGTCCCGAGCGTAGGCATCGCGAAGGCTCTGGGAGTTAGGAAGAGGTTCAACATCGCGCTCCGCGGCTCTACGGTTTACCTAGCCGTCGCCGTAATCGTCCACGCACTCGTTTGCACCCCCTAGAACCCTCTGCTCGTATACCGCCGCGTACTCCACAACTACATCGATGTACCTAGGGGGTAGATCCACGGAGCCGTCCTCCCTAAGGGGGAAGGCGTAGGGGAGCTCAACTACGTGCTGAACCCCTCTACCCAGCTCCCTAACGATCCTAAGCCCCTTAACCAGCTTGATTTGGTCGAGGGTAGCCCCCTCCTCGACCATCTTGAGGACCCGAGCCGCTCCAGCGATAGTTAGCTGGTCCCTCCCTAGGTTCCTAGGCTTCGCCCACGGCATTCTATCGGTTAGGAACCTCTTGGTCCTACCCTCCGGGGGGTGGCTACCCATGATCCCGCCTATGACTACGAACTCGGCTTCCCTAAGGTCGCTCGGCTCGAGCCTCTC
Source organism: uncultured Desulfurococcaceae archaeon (assembly GCA_964598805.1). Classification (GTDB taxonomy): domain Archaea; phylum Thermoproteota; class Thermoprotei_A; order Sulfolobales; family Ignisphaeraceae; genus JAADCV01. Next base: position 18,403 of record CAZRDH010000001.1, read on the forward strand.
CCCAGCCTGGGGATCCAAAACGATGACGTTCCTACCCTTGAGTAGCTCTACGCAGCTCTCTCGAAGCACCTTAGCGACCCTCTCGAGGGGCTCGACCCTCTTCCTAACGTTGGTAAACCACGTTCGGTTGGGGAAGAGGCTAGCTACGTATAGGTACTCGGCGAGGATCCACCTATTTATGCAGGGCTCTAAGTGCTCTACCACCACTATCATGCCTTGCCTACCGCAACCCGATCTAAGTGCGAAAGCTTTTAATCTGACGGCAAGGCATAGCGTTTTCGATAGGGTACCAGCCATGGCTCAGAGGCCGCCGATCTCACCCATGAAGGTGCTGAGGGGAGCCGTGAACAAGACCGTGCTAGTCAAGGTTAAGGAGGGGTACGAGTACGTGGGTAGGCTCATAATGACCGACCAGACCATGAACGTGGTTCTAGAGGACGCCGTTGAGTACGCTAGCGACGGGAAGACGATCATAGCTAAGTACGGCAGGGTGTTCATAAGGGGTAGCCAGGTGCTGTTCATCTGCACCGACTACACCGAGGCTAAGCTTAGGGAGAGCGCTAAGCTTAGGTGAAGCTAATGGCTTCGAGGGGCCGCGGAAGGGTAGGTAAGCTTAGGCTACCCCGTAGCTGTCCAGTAAACTTCGATTTCTCCGTGGATAGGATTGAGTGCAAGACGTGTAGGTACTTCGAGGTTTGCCTAAGGGTCTACAACATGGCTAGGAGGATAGCCAAGCGATAGCCTCTAGAGGTACGTAGGCGTTAAATAGCTCTTCCTAATAAGGCTCCCCTAAGCAAAGAGTGTGCGGTGGATAGATGTGGGAAGGAATATCTCCGTAACCGAATTCCCTTGGCCCGGGGTGGAGAGCCTATCCGTAGAGATGGTTGAGCGCAAGGGAGTTGGGCACCCAGACTACATAGCGGACGGCATTGCGGAGGCTGTTAGTAGGGAGCTGTGTAGGTACTACATGAAGAGCTACGGCGTTATACTGCACCACAACGTGGATAAGGTGCTCGTAGTTGGGGGCCAGGCTAAGCCCGTGTTCGGCGGTGGAGAGGTTCTCCACCCCATATACATAGTGGTCTCGGGTAGAGCAACCTACTACGTTAAGACTAAGGAGGGCGTCGACTTCGTCCCCATAGGCACCATAGTGCTCAAGGCTACGCACGAGTGGATCAAGAGGAACTTTAGGTACCTAGACCCGGATCAGCACGTTATAGTGGACTACAGGATTGGGCAGGGTAGCGCCGATCTGGTTGGCGTATTCGAGTTGGGTAAGAGCGGAGTGCCCCTAGCTAACGACACGAGCTTTGGCGTTGGCTTCGCCCCGCTAAGCACGTTAGAGCGCCTCGTGTTGGAGACGGAGAGGCTACTCAACTCCCCCAAGCTAAAGTCGGAGCTCCCCGCCGTAGGCGAGGACGTTAAGGTCATGGGTCTTAGGCGCGGGAAGAGGATTACGCTAACCGTTGCGGCAGCCATAGTCTCTAGGCACGTTAAGGACGCTGGGGAGTACGTAGCGGTTAAGGAGGCTATCAAGGAGAGGGTCCTAGACCTAGCCTCGAAGATAGCTCCCGACTACGAGGTGGAGGTCTACGTGAATACCGCTGACAACGTGGAGAAGGGGATTTACTACCTAACCGTTACCGGCACGTCGGCTGAGCACGGAGACGACGGTGCTACGGGTAGGGGTAACCGAGCTAACGGGTTGATAACGCCCATGAGGCCCATGAGCCTCGAGGCTACGGCTGGAAAGAACCCGGTTAGCCACGTTGGGAAGATATACAACGTGCTGGCTAGGATCATAGCCGAGAGGATCCACGAGCAGGTTAAGGACGTTAAGGAGGTTTACGTGAGCCTCCTTAGCCAGATCGGTAGGCCCATAAACGACCCGCTGGTAGCGGACATAAAGATCGTTCCGAACGGTAGGCTTAGCCAGGACGCTAAGAACGAGGCTATTCGCATAGCTGAGGAGGAGCTCGATAGGGTTACGAGGATAACGGAGCTAATACTCGAGGACAAGGTCATGCTGTTCTAGGGACCAGCCTTTGAAGAAGCTCGTTTTCAAACTCGATTACGCGGGTAGGATACTCTCCGGGGAGAAGGTTACTACGATTAGGCTGCGCACTAACGTTAGGGAGGGGGATATCGTAGAGGTTTACGTTGGGCACGCTAGGGTCGGTCGAGCGGTGATTAAGAGGGTGTATAGGAAGAGGTTGAGCGAGCTAACCGAGGAGGAGCTACGCAAAGAGGGCTTCTCGTCGAGGGAGCAGCTACTTAGGGACTTAGCGAAGATATACGGGCGCAAGACTGTTGAGTCGGATCCAGAGGTCTACGTAATAGAGTTCCAGTTAATCGACTAGCGCTCCCTACACATCAACGTGTTTACGACCCTCATCGCCGCCACAGCTTCCTGAACGCCGCACCCACACTCCCTAGCAACGATAGACGCGTCTAGCCCCCGCCCCTCGGCGCACAGCTTCTTTACGCACTCAACAACACCCTCCCTAACAACCCTCGTAACGACGTTATCCCCTCGATTAATGAACGCTACGTAGAGACCACCAACCCTAACAACGGTCGTATTGCCGCATACCCACCTAGCGCTCCTCAAATCCCCTAGCCTAGGATCCTCAACACTCTTAGCCCTATACCTACGGGGATTCGTACCAGGAACCTCAACAACAAAACCATACTTCTTCAACCACCACAAAGCCCTCTGCACAACGTAGCTCCTCAAACCAAGAGCCTCAGCAATATCCCTAGCAGTAAACTCACCACTACCCAAATCAAGAACCGCGAGCAACACGTAGAGCACCCAAGGACGCTCACCAACAATCCTCATAACAACGCTCTCCCCACTCAACCCCAACCCCCAACACCATCACCAACAACCCTTATAAGCCTCCACAAAGAACCCCTAGCTAACGGAAGGTGCGGGGGTGCCCGAGCCAGGTCAAAGGGGTCGGGCTGAGGACCCGATGGCGTAGGCCTGCGTGGGTTCAAATCCCACCCCCCGCACCACAGTTCTCCAATTAAAAACCATCACCCTAAAACTAAACTCCTCAAACACTTGCTTTACACAAATCAATCCTTACAACATCCCTAACTAGGTTCTACATGGCAAGAAGCTCCCTGCCAAGGTATTCAGTATCTTAAGAACTTTTCGGTTGATGGTCTACGAGACCATCGCTCTTACCACGGTTAAGGAGTGTTTACATAGCTCATGGTATCCACTTGGCAAGGAAATAAATTGACTCACGAAGCCGTGGGGCCCGAAGGAGCTATGATAATGAGATGGTCAAGGAGTCGACGAGGATTTAAAAGCTTTTGAGAAACAATCAACTTAAATACCTGGGACACAAAGAAGGGATTCGGATGAAGCCACCATCAAGCGGAATCCCATAAATGGAATTGAAAGATTCGCGAGCTCGAATCCGTTATAGAGTGAGCTAAACGAGAATCCCATAAATGGAATTGAAAGTGAGGAGGGTTGCGCTGTGTGCCCGCTAGCCGTAGCGTTCGCAAGAATCCCATAAATGGAATTGAAAGTTGATACGTCTTGAACTTATTCGCAAATAGAAGTCTACAGCGGTGA
>CAZRDH010000002.1:0-16418 GCA_964598805.1 uncultured Desulfurococcaceae archaeon
AGTGTTGTTCCGTAAGGAGCTTCTAAGAGACCCGGTCTAGGCACTATAACGGCCTTCTTAGGCCCTTCCGGAGTCGGTACGTATAGTAGCTTCGACTTGTATATCTCGACCTTTCTCAGCGGATAGATCTTCTTAGCTTCAGCGAATATTGTCTGCGCTAGCTCGCCAAATATCATTGCTTGTATTAGTTCATCTAGAGTCTTTTCGGAAGCAGTCTTCGTTATTATGTCCATCATGATCTTTCTGATAGCCCTCTTCTGCGAAGTCTTGCACCTATACGTAGTCCACGTCATGCCCGTTATCCTGAGCTTGTACCCATCCTTAGTCTCTACGTTAACTATCGCGGTTATCTTGCTACTCTTCCTCCTAGTCAAGCTCCTTATGTAGTCCCTAGCTAGCTCATGACCCTTAAACCTAGTGTAAGCGTATTCCTGCTCGACTTTCCATATCTGGAAGTATAGGTGTACGTGAACCTGCGTTATGTCGCCAGTCAAGTCGTAGAGCGTTACCTCGACTACTCTACCCAAGAGCTTCCACGGCTCGTCAGCAGGTGTAGTGGCTACGGGCACCTCTCCAAAGACTGGGGGCGCTAATACCGTGTACCACTTCTTTAAACGCCAACGCTCTCTACCGGTTAGCCTAAACTTCTGTGCCTTCGACACGTGCCCACCTCGCCTAGGCTTCGTGCCCAGACTTAAAAGCGTGATTGATCGATCTGACAGATCTAGCGGCTATCAACACGTGCTCGACTAGATCGTCGACAGTATTTCTACATGTAAGCACCTTTACTTCCCTGCAAACTACGGTGGCTCTAAGAATCGATTTCGAGCACATCATCTGTATGGAAACGCCCGCAGGAGCATCCCTATTATCGGGTTCCACAGCCTTGATGACAGCCCTGCACACATCCTCGCTTTGAAGCGGGATTTCGATATACACCGTTATTTCCATGCTATACCAGCACCCGAATGAGCTTATCCATAACGGTGCTACACGCACATCCCCTAACAAACTCTATCCCCTCGACTTTCTCCATAGGCCAAGAGGGCGATGCATCGCTTAGCGGCACGCAGTAGCGCTCCCCAATTCTAAATACTACGACCCCATCCGCAAGTCCATGAGCCTTCAACATCTTTGATAGTACGTTTAGCGGCGCTCCTTCCTCAGCCTCTACCTGATGAACCTTAACGCCGCGAATATACATCCTACCGACTTTCTTTTCACCACGAGAGGCCTCCTCCACGAACTGTGCTATGTAATCGTAGCTCCTCTCTAGCAAACCCATTATGGCGCTACAGTAACCGAATTTGAATAGCGTTGCTAAGCACAGCTCATGGAGATCCGCGTCTATTGCAGCGAGTAGCGCGTAGCACAGCTCGTTTAAATCCACGTTCTCAACTCCCCTAACTACAGCCTTCCACCCCTCAACATCAACAGGCTTTAGCACGGAGTCCCGCAAAGCGCCTCTAAGGCTCTCAACGAGCTTACGCTTCTCCTCTTCCTCTAGAACTCCCTTCCGATCAGGAATCCCGAGCTCCTCTACGAGCCTCTTAGCCCCTTCGCGCGAAAGAGATACTCCAGGGATGAATGGTTCGAGCGTTCGGAATAAGCATTCGCTTATTTTAGCGTTAGGATACCTGAACACCCTAAGACTCTTTTCACTGAGGGAGACGATGCCCGCAGACACGAGCTCGCTTAGCTCGCTCCTCAAGGCGCTCAAAATCGCATCGCTGTAGCTAGGCCCCGGATACGACGCCATCGTTGCGGCAATAGACATCGCAATCTGTTCGGGCGATACGACCCAAATCTCTCTAAGCTCCTTAGTCAACTTAATCGCTAGAAACTTCTTGGACTCCACGAGATCCCATAGAAGCTTAACCCTCAAGCCCCCCACGACGCGCTGTTGCCTTACGCCAACTAGCAAAACCAGCGTCGAACCATCAATCGGCTTTTCAGCGATGTAAAAAGGTGCTAGCTCGAAATCGAGTTCCTTAAAGCTAGCGAAGTTAGCTAGCATTGATGCACAGATAATCGATTCTGGATCCATGGAGTAGACTATCGATACCTTCGAAACCCCCTTAAAGACATTGCTGAGGGATTCAAAGGATCCTAGCGACACATCTTATCCCGCTAATCGCGTTCCAAAATGCTAGTTTTAGCTAGCAGTAGTACCGCTCTCCTGCATATACTCGGAGAACTCTATAGCCTTGCTAAGGTACTGCGATACGAGAACCTTTGCCCGCTCGGGATTGTACTCGAAGTCCGGGGGTAGCTTCCCAACTCTCTTGTAATACTTTATCAGAGACTTTATTTTCGACTCTATCTCTATCAATCCTCTCTTGCTAGCGAAATCCTTTGGATGCTCCTGCAAATGTCTTCGAAGGTTCACAGCCCTAGCCATTAGCCTAAGCAAGTCCTCGGGTATGGGTGGTAGCAACCCGTATTTCTCAAGCACCTTAGTCAGCTTGACGCCTAGCACCGACTTGACTAGCGGTATGCCGTATTGATCCCTAAGTATTATCCCTATCATTGAGGGGGTGTACCCCATCTTCGCTAGCTCGACTATCAACGCCTCAATTTCCTCGGGCGTGTAGTGAACCCACTTAGGCATACCGACTCTTACGGGCCTCGTTGAATGGGATTGCCCCTTATCCCTCTTCTTACCCGCCACTACATCACCACCTAGGGCATCAATTCTCTTGTCTAGGGATAAATATCTGTTTATTACTCGCTATCCAAAGCCCAAGCTTTTCGAATGCTCGAGCCCTATGGCTAATCCTGCACTTTACCTCCTTCCCGAGCTCAGCAAAGGTCTTATCGTACCCCTCGGGAATGAATATTGGATCGAAGCCAAAGCCATACCCACCCCGAATTTCGTGCGATATAATGCCGCTGACGATGCCCGTAAAGACCAGCACCCTCTCGCTATCTAGAGCGAGAGCCACTACCGCTTTGAAGTACGCCCTCCTATTCTCAACGCCTTCTAGAAGCTTTAGCACTCCCTCGAGACCTATGGTCTTGTACACGTAGCTACTATAAGGCCCAGGAAACCCTTTGAGCGCCTCTATGAAGAGCCCAGAGTCCTCTACAACAACAGGTTTGCCAAGTACTTTAAACGCGTGCCTAGCCGCTGTCACAGCTATGCGCTCAAGATCCTCGCTCTGAATCTCTAGCTTCTCCACGTTAACTGGGTAGAGCTCTACGCCGAACTTCTTCAAAACTTCGTTAGCTTCCACAACCTTGTGCATGTTGCTCGTCGCAAAGCCTATCCTTATCATCGTAGCTCAGCCCACACGCTCTTCCTACGCTTCTCTACGTACCTACCCATGAGCCTAATCTCGCTAACCCTCTTCAGAACCAGGTTAACGTCCTTAGCATGCTTGGAATAGCCCTCGACCAAGCACTTCTTTAAAAGCTCCTCCCTATCGAAATGCGTACTCTCTATCGCTCTAAAGGCTATGTGAAGGTCTATCGCGTACTCATCGATCATCTTGGTGAACTCAGCTAAGCCGAAGTCTATCAGGTACATACTGCCATCGCTTGGAACGAGGGCGTTAGCGGTCGTGGGATCTCCGTGCACGATTCCCGCGCTGTGCAGTAGGGATAGGTATTCACCTAGCGTCTCCACGTACCTACACGCTTCCTCGTCGCCTACTCTCCTCAATACGTCCCTAAGGGGCTCGCCATCGATGAACTCCATTATTATAACGCCGCCCTCTAAGTCGACCCACAGAACCCGCGGAACCCTTATCCCGAGCGAAGCAGCGCTAACCAGCGCTTTCGCCTCGATGCGTGTCCTTCGGGACCTGAGCTTCGCATCGACTTGCGGATGGAGGAAGGGCTTGGGGTTCCTGATCTTGATTACGGCTGGCACTCCTAGGAATAGGCACTTAAAGAGCTTTGCCTCCGCCCCTATCGCAAGGGGCTCGCAATTCGCGATAATTGGTATCTCATTGTTACGCCCATAGATGCGTACCGAGCGAATAGGAAAGTTCAATACCTTTAGTAGCCCCTCAACCTCCAAACTATCTCCACCTCGTCTACGCGCCACCTCTGCCTAACTATCGCATCCTCAACGCTAATCGTTACCCCGCATTTGTAGGCGAGCAACCCCGTCCACGCGATCATAACCCCGTTGTCCACAGCATACTCAGGTGGGACGACGAACATCTTAACACCATAGAATTCGGAGAACCTAGCTAGCTTCTCGCGGAGGATAGGGCTAGCCGCTACGCCACCCACCAGTAGCACCTCCTTCTTGCCCGTTTGCGTAAGGCACCTAGCCGCAATCTCGAGTATGCTCCCATAAGCGATCTCGCGAAGTGATAAACATACGTCTCCGCCCCTACCATGCTTAGACAGCCTCCTGTATTCCCTAATTGCAGCGGTTAGCAACCCCGAGAACGCAACATCTTGGCCCCGCACGACGTATGGAAGGTCTACGAAGTCCCTACCCTCCTCAGCACATCTATCGACTACGTGCATGCCTTCAACTACGTATGGAGGCCCTAAACCCGTTTCCCTAGCAAAGGTGTCTAGAAGGTTACCTAACGCTATGTCTAGGGTTTCTCCGAAAACCCTGTACCTACCTTGCACATAGGCTAGAACTGCGGTATTGCCTCCAGAGAGGTAGATCACAACGGGGTCGCTAGCGCCTGTAACCTTCAACCCTATCTCTATGTGAGCAACCGCGTGATTTACCGGCACTAAGGGCTTTCCATAGTAGCTCGCTAGCATGCGCGCTATCGTAGCGCCTACCCTTAGGCACGGACCCATTCCAGGCCCTAAGGCTACAGCTATCGCATCCACGTCCTTCATGCTAATGCCAGCGTCTTTAAGCGCCTTAGCAACGGCTTCCGGGCCTTTCTCCGCAAACAATCTTGAGGCCTCCCTCGGGTGGATACCCCCCGTTTTAGGTACGTACTTCACCCTTACGTCTGCTAACACAAACTTCTCATCGTCAGAAACAATGCCTACGCCGAACGTGTGAGCTGTAGACTCTATTCCTAGGACTATCACCTTTGCTGTGCCTCGGAGACAAACATTGTGTAGTTACACTTCCCGCAATGCCACCTAGGCTTAGGCCATCGGTGAAACGCCATTACCGACCCACACCTAGGGCACACCTTGTTCTTGAGCCTGATGGTGCCAGTATTGTAGTCGTACTCGTATAGCTGGGATCTAAACCTCTTTTCCTTCTTCGCCATGGCTCCTCACCTACGCCTCAATGCCTAACCTCTTCAATAAGTACTTCGGCTCGATGAGCTTTAAGCGCTCAAAGCTTCGGTAGACATGTACGTGAGCTCGAGATGCTCCGCGACCGTATTCACCGAGTATCTTCTTAACGACTACGAGCTTCGGGTCCACGCCATAGAGCTTCGCTACGAAGTCCCTCACTTGCGCTCTAGAGGGCGTGCCGGTCGTTATGTGATCCATGTGTAGGTCGAGCTCTATTCGATCCAGTAACTTGTTGTACCATTCCTTAACTATTGTAACCTGTACGCCCTCAGCCAGCGTAAAGGTCTTGCCTTGGTTACCCAATTTCATCTCTAAGGATATGCTCATTTCCCGCCAGCCCTAGGACAAAGGCTATACGCCGACCTTTAAAGCGTATCTACCGGGTTTTTCTATGCCTAACAGCTTCGCTATTCGAGATCTCTTCGGGTCTATTATTATGACCATCCCGCTCCATTCCTCGCTAAACTCCGTGGACCCGCATATCGGGCATCGTTCTTCCTCGACGCGCACGAGCGCTCTACACTTCATGCAAGCCTTTAGCCCCCTCATACCCTTCGACATCACTTACCACCCCGCTTAGCCTTGTACTCGTTTATCCACTCAATTTTGCCTAAGTAAGGCTGCCTCATGGTTAAGCTCATCCTCGGGAGTCGCTGCATAGACGCGCCGCTAACGCTCGTAACCCTAGCCCTAACCCTATCACCCTTGGTTAGAATTCTCTTGCTCTGCCTAAGCACTATGGCCCCTCGCACGGGGTCGAAGAACGCCTCCTCGTCGGCTATTTGCGATATGTGTATTAGACCGTCTATAGGCCCTATCCTTATGTGGGCTCCGTGCTTAGCAACGTTCTCTACCGTAGCCTCCACAACCTCATTAATCATCGGTACGTATGCAAGTAGCTCGAGCTCAACCTCGTGATACGTAGCGCCGTCGCCCATGATTATGTATCCCTCGGGTGATACCTTTAGGCTCCTTATCGCTATTATCAGCCCTAGCTCCCTACTATACATACCCTCGAACCTCTTCTTGAGCTCAGCTAGAGCCGCTGCCTCCAAACCCTTCTCCATATCCGAAGGCTCTATCCTAACAACGCCCTTAATCCTATAGATCCTGAACACCGCTTCCACCCGAGTCCTCTAGACCTCTTGGTACGTGGGTAGCACCTATAAAATGCTAAAAAATTCTTCTATTCCCCTCTTCGACCATCGAATCATTGCTACCCTCACCCCCACACTCCTAGCACGCTTAGACATCTCCCTATCCGCCGTGATTAGCACCGCATCGAGCTTCTTTGCGCTGCACACAATTCGCTCATCGAACTCTCGACCCTCGCAATCCTCGTTAATTACGTCGATTAACTTCCCCACAACGTTCTCTCGTAGCCACGCAGCTAGCCTACTACGCTCATCGCTACCACGCGAAAGCTTACCCAACTCCTCCACGACGGGCTTCGTTACGCAGAGCCTATATCCGGCTAGAGCCTCACGTAGGGAATCCAGGTTTATCGAGCCTCTAGCTATGAGTAGTAGAACGCTGGTATCCAAAACAGCTAGCTTCATACCTTGGGTACGCCCCAGCCCACTAACCTCCATCGATCCTTTACCTGCCTGCTTATCGCGACCTTGCTCCCCGGTAGAACGACTACGGGCCTTCTCAAGACGACCTCTACGGTATCCTTAGTCACCTTCGTTACCACGCCTAGCGTAACTGCAGTCCCTACCGTCAACATCAATACCTCGCGGGGCCTTATCGGCTCGACCCTCTCCTGAGCCCTACTACCCACAACTCTTTCGAATAGGTGGTACTCGATAAGCATGTGGTCAACGGGGTCCGGAACCCTATGCCCAACAACGTTGCCTATCATCAAGTCGCCCTTCGTTAAGGACGGATCTAGAGAGGTCCCGATAGCAACGAGGCCTCCAGGCCTAGCCTCCTCGACCTCGATGTTTCCGTACCTAATGCTCTCTACCCTAGCCGTTAGCGGCACATACTCGTATTTCCGAGGCGCTACCTCCTTACGCACTCCAGGCTTAATTTCGATCTCGTCGCCAACCCTAATTACTCCCTGGAGAAGGGAGCCTCCTAATACCCCTCCCACGAGCTCGCTAGGCTTGGTACCAGGCTTATTAACGTCGAAGCTCCTCGCTACGTACATTAATGCCGGTCCCGAGAGGTTTCGAGGTGGTGGCGTGAATAGCTTGGCCATCGCCATGACTAGGGCATCTATATTCGTCTTATGCAGAGCGCTAACGGGTATTATGGGGGCGTCAGCATAGGAGGTCTTGCTAAGGAAGTTCACGATCTCTTCGTAGTTCTTCTTAGCCCTATCCTTATCCACTACGTCGAGCTTGTTCTGAACGACAATTAGCTGCTTAACCCCTATGATCTCTAACGCCATTAGGTGCTCTCGAGTTTGTGGCTGAGGACAAGGCTCGTTGGCCGCTATGACTAGGAGCGCTGCATCCATAAGCGTTGCTCCCGCTAGCATCGTGGCCATGAGGATCTCGTGGCCAGGAGCATCAACGTAAGAAACCCTTCTAATGAGCTTAGCGGGAGAGCCATCCCTACACACGAGCTCGGTGGTGTAGCTATCGGGAGGCTCCATACCTTCGCACACAGCTATATTGCCGTCTGCATACCCGAGCTTTATGGTCATCGAACGCCTCATTTCCTCGGAGTGCCTAGCAGTCCACACACCCGTAAGCGCTTGGACTAGAGTTGTCTTACCGTGGTCTACGTGACCAACAACACCGATGTTCATATCGGGTATGGGAAGCCTCTCCAAAATCCCTACCCTCTATACCGTTGTCTCGGTAAGTCGGGAACGCGCTAGTACACTAACACGGTATTTACTTGCACTATGTCCTCGGATATCGTGTTGCCCCTAACGAGCTTCCTCCTACGCTCGCCTTTCTCGCGAGGCCTAAAGCCCGGGCCCGACGACAGCAATACGTACTTCTTCACTGGCCCCGGTATATCCGGCCTCATCGGGAAGCCCGCTAGATCCGAGCCCCCACGTATCTCTAGCATTTTCCCGGGTAGCCCTACTATCGATGCATCAATTCTATCCCCTATCTTTAACCCTATGAGCTTCGCCGCCCTATCGCCCGATATCCTTAGCTGGAAGGCTGGAGCCCTAAGTATTTCCCCTAGCGCTCTATCCTTACCAACCTTCTCCATCATGAACCCGGCTGGAATCCTAACCTCCTGCTTATCGATAGAGCTATCAGCAACTACCTTACCCACGAACTTAACCTTTTCCTTTCCTCCCTCAGCACCCTCCTTGAATATCCGCACGACGACGACCCCTATCTCAGGCTTTATCCTTTCTATCACAACGGGATGCACCTTAACCTTCGGAAGCTCGCGTTGCTCTCTATGCCGATCGTCGTACTCTAAGCTATCGTCTGCAACAACCATTACCGGCACTGCGATGAGGTTCCTAGCATGCGGATCCGCGACCACTACCTTGAACTCGGCCAAGTCTATGCTTCACCTCCGGTAGTAAGGGGGCTGTACGCGAAGCTTAAAATTCTCATCGTAGCAGGGCTAGGAGCGCCGCGAAATCAGGGTTCTTGCTACCCTTAATCTTGAGTATTTCCCGTAGCACCTCCTTGGAATCATCGTCGAGCATGTGCTTTAACTGCGTTACGAGCGTTCGCGCATGGTGCAAAGGTATGTCGGTGTAGAGTATGTCTCCCTCCTTAATGTGGCGACCAACCATCACGTTGCCCCTAATGGATATCGCTACCTCATCGCCCTTCTTAGCCTCCTTAATGGGCTTGCCCATGTGCTGAATCTGCATTATGTCCCCTACGTACCTACCATCCTGCCTCATTAAGGGGTATCCAGGCTTTATCACGCCTCCTAAAACCTCTATCCCTACGATAGCTGGATCGCTACGCCTAAACACGAAGCCCGGAAGTATCCTTATCTTCCCTGGCAGGACGAGCCTCGCTAAGAGGTTTTCTTGCTCACGCCTCTTTTCCTCCTCGACCCACTTCTCGTAGTCCTCTATGAGGCGGTAGATAACGTTGTTGTAGAACACCTTCACCCCTTCACGCTCTAGAACCTCCTCGGCCTCGGGAAGAGGCTTGACGTTGAACAGCAGGACTACGCCTAGGTAGCGGTTCTCTCGCGCTACGATTGCAGCCTCGATGGCTTCACGCTTAGTTAAGGGGCCGACATCCGCGAGCCGTATCGGAATGGATTTGCGCTCTAGCGCCGTAACGAGGGCCTCCAACGTGCCTAGGGTATCCGCCTTGACTACAACGCCGTTAACTTCGCGCTTGAACCTAACCATCTGAACCTCTTCCGCAACGCGCTTCTTGTACTCCTCTATCGCGTCCTCGCTAGGCACAACGTATAGAGGGGACCCCGCAATTGCGTTGTCGAGGCCCGGCGCGGCGATCCTAACGCCAGCCGCTGCAGCAACCTCCTCGACGGGGCTAAGCCCCGTCTTAACCATCCTTATGTCGGTTAGCGGGCGGGGCATGAGGAGGGCTCGAACCTTTGTAACTATGGGGCCCTCGAGACCCTCTAGAACTATGGTATCCCCGCGCCTTATGATGCCATCGTATATGATTACGTCTATCGTTGTCCCATACCCTGGCTGCTCCTTAACCTCTAGAACAACGCCCTTAGCGGGCCCCTCTACGTAGCGAAGCCTTTGAGACATGTACTTCTGGGTTATGCCTGCTAGCACTGCGAGAAGCTCCGGAATGCCCTCTCCTGTTTTAGCCGATACTGGCACTATTGGAACGGTTTTGAGGAAGTCCCTAACCCTATCGAACCTCTCGGCTATAACTCCGTGCGAAGCTAGCTGCCCTATCAACATGTAGATAGCGTCCTCGAGTTTACGAACAACTGCTGGGCTCTGCTTAGCTATGGACTCCATGAACGGCGCGTCGGGTACGGGTTTCCAGCCAGGGATTTTATCGATCTTATTGGCCGCTACTACGAAGGGAACCTTCCTCTCCCTGAGAATCTCTATGCTCTCTACGGTTTGCGGCATTACACCCTCGTTTATGTCTATAACGAGGATCGCGATGTCCGCAACACTACCCCCTCGCCTCCTCAGGTTAGCGAAGAGCTCGTGACCCGGAGTGTCTATGAAGAGCAACCCGGGTATCTCAAGTCTAAACGGGATAACCTTCTTCAGCGGCTCAGCTATCTTCTCTATAACCGATGCCGGAACTAGGCTAGCACCAACATGCTGAGTTATCTCTCCGGGCTCCTTCTTCGCTACCGCTGTCCCCCTAATCTTGTCTAACAACGTCGTCTTTCCGTGGTCTACATGCCCCAGAACCACAACTATGGGTTGTCTAAGCTTGGGCTTACCGCCCTTGTCTCCAGGCGCGCTAGTCACCTTCAGCACCTAGAGGTAGAAGTCTAGCTATAGAGGTTAAAACGACGTTGACTTGCCTATAGCTAAAGCGGTTACCTACCCCTCTTCCCTAGGTAGTGCTCAGTCCACGGCAATCTCTTTGGATCCCTACCCATTTTGTAGGACTTAAAGCACTTACTCGAGCAGAACCATAGTATGGCTCCGCTATTCTTTACGTACATTATCCCCGTTCCCGGCTCGATTAGCGCTCCGCAAAAGCTGCACTTCCTCCTCGTAACCACGCTTAATCCCTACACTGCCTGAGCGCTTCAGCTTATATAAGCCCTATCGCTTCGTCATCTCCGGGTGCTAGCAGTATGCCTAAGGTAGTAGAGGAAGTTAGGACGAAGGATTACGAGGTTAACGTGATAGAGGAGATAGGTTTCCCGGCCGAGGTCGTGCAAATACTCGGTAGAACGGGAGTTACGGGCGAGGTTACCCAGGTAAGGGTTAGGATTCTAGAGGGGCGCGATAGGGGGCGCGTACTTACTAGGAACGTGAGGGGCCCCGTTAGGATAGGTGATATACTCATTTTGAGGGAGACGGAGAGGGAGGCTAGAAAGCTCACAGCGAGAAGGTAAAAACGAATATCTATCGTTCATCTACGTTTTTGGCGCGAAAGCTACTTACTTCGATGCCTTAGCCCTCAACTCGTTTGCAATCCTTATTAGCTCGTCGACTAGGTCCTTAGCTCCACCCGGATCAATTATGCAGGCTGAGGCCGCTGCAACCTCTATCCCAGCTGCTTCGCCGAGCCTCTTCTTACTGGGCACGTATAGGTATGGAATCTTCTTCTCCTCACATAGCAATGGTAGGTGCGCTACTACTTCCGGAGGATCTACGTCTTCGGCTATTAGCACTAGCTTGCATAGCCCTCTCTCAACACCCTTCGTAGTCTCGTTCGTTCCCTTCTTTATCTTGCCTCCAGTCTCCCTAGCCTTCCTAAGGGCTTCATACGCTTTCTCAGCTACATCGGGGGGCGTTTCGAACCTTACATAGAAGGGCTTGGACATAGGTCATCCCCATCCGATTCCCGTCGTCGCACAGAGCTCTGAATCCATAGCTTAAAAGCTTATGGTAGCTACGGATGCGCGTATACAATTTCAACGCGCTTGCCTATAGCTCTATCCACGCGTCCGAAGCCGAGCCTAACCATCTGAACTACCTCCCCCACCATCTTCCTCAACACACTTTCTCCTGCGCAGCGAAGCTTCCTCAACCTCATTCCATCCGCAACGTATACTACGACCGGTACGGCGCTGTCTAGCGGAACCCACTGAACTATTTGCCACCCCCTAGACTTAGCCACCTCGACGCTCCCCTCCACAACCCTAGCTTTAATGAAGTCTCGCTCCTCGCCCACGTACTCGACGTTCACGAACTCCATTAACCTAATGCCTCCGCTCTTTCTGAGGAGCTCGGCATCGCATTTAGATATGTACACCACGGGGTTGCGGATTTCGTACGCTCTCCTACCTAGGTCTACGGATGGGTGGAACCTTACCTCGATTTTCGTCGGCGTAGACAGACCCTCTATGAGTACCCGCACCGGGTCCGAAACCACGAATACCCTACGGCACTTCCTATCCGCGATCTTCCTATTCAACGACGCGATGTTCTCCCAGCTAACTACAGCGTCCGTACCCTTAACGCCTAGCTCTAGGATCAGCTCCCTAATGGTTTCGGGCAGAATCCCCCTTCTCCTCAGGGAGGCGATAGTACCGAATCGCGGATCGTCATACCCAAGGAACTTACCGGGGTACTTGCTTAGGAGCTCCTTCATACGCGATTTGCTCAGTATGAACCCCTCGATGCTCACGCGGCCAAAGTTAATTACCTCGGGGTAGCGCCACCCCATGTGCTTGTAGACGAACATCTGCTTAACTGTGTTCACCGCGTGCTCGCGCCCCCTAAGAATGTGCGTTATGCCCATTAAGTGATCGTCTATCGCGGCAGCGAAGTTGTAGGTAGGCCAAACGATGTACCTATCGCCCGTGATTGGGTGCGGCGTTTTCGACGTATCTACTATTCTCAGGGCTACCCAATCCCTTACCGATGGATCTG
This sequence comes from uncultured Desulfurococcaceae archaeon, assembly GCA_964598805.1. Taxonomy (GTDB): domain Archaea; phylum Thermoproteota; class Thermoprotei_A; order Sulfolobales; family Ignisphaeraceae; genus JAADCV01. The sequence goes on from CAZRDH010000002.1 coordinate 12,689, forward strand.
GGTGCGTTAAGTCGGTTTTTATCCTTACCACGGCTTCGCCTTCGCCGAAGTACCCCTCGAGCATCTTATCGAATCTCTCTAAATGCACCTCCGGATCCTCCTCGCGATGGGGACAAGGCTTGCCGGCATTACGCAACTCCCTAAATTTATCGCTGGGACAGAGGTCTACGTACGCCTTCCCTTCAGCTATCAGCTTGCGCGCTACTTCGTAGTATACCTCCATCCTTAGGCTCTGAATGTACTGCTCATCCCATTTAATGCCGAGCCACTCGAGATCCTCCTCGATAGCCCTATAGGCTTCGGGTATTGGGCGCTTTATTCGAGGGTCTGTATCCTCGAATCGCAGAACGAATTTCCCACCGTACATTCTCGCGTACTCGTAGCTCAAGATCGCTGCGCGAGCGTTGCCTAGGTGTATCACGAAGTCGGGGTTAGGCGCAAACCTAGTCTTTACGTAGCCCCACGCATCGACGTTGGGCAGCGGAGGTAAGCCCTTACGTTCCTCCTTTCTCTCCTCCTTAGCGATCCCGAGCTCATCGGCCAGCCTCTTCAGCTCCTCGCTAGGTAGACTATTCACTTCGTCAACGATTTCGCTAACGATCTTGGCTACCTCCCTAGCACACTTCCTCAACTCCTTTAGCTCACCGAGAACCTTGTTTACCACCGGACCGAGCTTCGCCTTACCATACCTAAGCGCGTTCTCAACTGCATACTTCCTTGCTACGCGCTTGACTAACTCCTTATCGAATTCGCTTAAGCTCGACAAGATCCTCCACCCTAGCTATCACAGCCCGATAAACCTGAATTTCGCTAGGTATAAGTTCGGATATCACAAAAAGCACGCCATCTACTGGGGACCTAATTACGCGAACCTCGTACTTACCGGTAACTACGTAGAATAGCCTAGAGCCTTTCGAAACCCTAGACCCTTCCTCTACGAGCGGGTAAACGCCCTTACCACGAGCTTCAACGATCATAACCTCCCTACCCTTGGGCAGTAAGTAGCCCCAATCATCGTAGACGACGACGATATCGAGGTTAGTGCGAGCCTCAACGGGGTTTACGGCTATGCCAACCACGTAGTTATTCAGAATCTCTACGTACTCGTCAAAGCCCTCGACTCTCTCCCGGCTGAATACCCCTTCGCGCGAATTCACGTAGATTCTACACTTCTCGTTCAGTACCTCAGCTAAGTTCACAACGAAGCCCGGAGGGAAGAACGTTGGGTCAAACAGCTTCTCCACGTCCTCCTTACGAGCCTTAACGTAGGAGTACGCCACCAAGATTCAGTATCCTCTACTAACTATGAACTCTATTAGCTCCCTTATCATGCTCTTCCTATCAAGCAGCTTGAACTCCATGGACTCTAAGTGCTTGAGGGCTTCGCTAGCATACTGCCTAGCCATTCTCTCGCTATCCTCTATAGCACCGCTATCCTCGATTATCTTCGCAACCCGCTCAATATCGCTATCGCTCGTTAACTCCTTTCGGAGCACCTTCAGCATGTATTGCCGCTTCTCGTTATCAACCCTATTAAGCGCTATTATTATTGGGAGCGTCTTTTTACCTTCCCGAATATCGCTGTACCGCGGCTTGCCCAGCTTCTCTGTAGCAACCGTGATTCCAAGGATGTCGTCCTTTATCTGAAACGCTATGCCTGCAGCCCTCATGACTTTCCTAGCAAGCTCCACAACATCGCTATTCGCCCCCGCAGCGATCGCCCCTATAGCTGCGCACGCCTCGAAGAGTGCCGCAGTCTTCCTCTTCACCATCTCGATGTACTCATCGACGCTAACGTCATCGCGCTTCTCGAAGTCCATGTCCATGGCTTGGCCCTCAGCTAGCTGGATAGAAGCCCAGCTAACTACGTCTAACACGGGTTGTAGCCGCTCGGGCTTTAGCCCTTTACTAACTGCACGCGATATTAAGTTGAATACGTATGCGTAGAGAAGGTCCCCCGCGAGTATCGCGAGGTTCAAGCCCCATAGTACGTGGACTGTTGGCACGCCGCGCCTAACGGTATCCCTATCCATTATATCATCGTGTATCAGCGTGTATGTATGCAGTACCTCGACCGCTGCGCCTAGGTAAGCAAGTACATCCGCATTGCTACATCCGAGACCCTCCCCAAAGAGGAATACTACCGCGGGCCTAAGCCTCTTACCCCCAGCCTTTACGTAGTGAAGCGCTGCTTCGTAAAGCTCGCGAGGGGCTCCGTGCACGGACTGATGTATAACGCTATCAACCTTCTTAGCAACGCTCCTTACGTAGTCCATGAGCTCGGAGTGCGTGTCCCCCATACCGCTCCCCCCACCATCAGCGCGCGCAGCATATATACGCATTGCAGTTGCGGAGGCCTAGCCCCCGAGCGCAAACCCACTCGGCTAGCGGGCCCATCAACACGATGGGCACGTTTGCTAGCTCTCTTAGGTTCCTAGTGCCGAGCAACGCCATTATCTTCCTGAACCCCTGTATTAAGTCGCGAATTCTCGTTGTACCGCATTCAGCGTCTAGCAGTGCCGGCCTAGCGATTCCAACGAGGTCTGCTCCGAGCGCTATGCTTAGCGCAATGTCAATGCTTCTACGTATTCCCCCACTAGCTATTATGATCGTGTTAGGGGCTCCCGATCGAGCCTCGACAATGGAGGCCGCAGTGGGGATCCCCCAGTCCACAAGCTCTAGGTACAGAGTTGGCGGCTCGACGAATCCCTTAACGCCCCTCAGCATCTCTATCCTAACCCAGTTAGTTCCTCCGGCGCCAGCAACGTCTATTGCGTATACGCCGCACCTACACATCCTCTCGGCTACTTCGCGACTTATGCCGAACCCAACCTCCTTGACAATCACGGGTATTCCTAGGCTCTTAGACACCTCGCGTATGGCCTCTTCAACGCCCCGAAAATCCCTATCACCCTCTACCTGAACGATTTCGTGAACAGGGTTTAGGTGTATCGATAGCGCATCGGCTTCTAGCTCGCTAACTATGAACTCTACCTCCTCTAACTTCATCCGCGTTAACTGAACCCCTCCTATGTTAGCGATTACGGGTACGTCCCTAGCGATCCTCCTTACAACCTTATAGCTTTCAGCAAGGCTAGGGTCTAGAATCATAGGCCTTTGGCTACCAACCTCAATGGCTATGCCGTGCCTACTAGCTAGCTCGGCTAGCCTCCGATTAACTTCCTTAGCTCTCTCCGAACCCCCCGTTATCGCCTCGATAATTATCGGCGCACGCATTTTCTTGCCTAGGAACTCCACACTGGTATCGATCTCCGACAATGAGACCTCGGGTAGCGCGTTGTGTACAAACTTAGCATATTCGAACCACGTTGTTAAGGGGCCCTCCACATCGTCTCGAAGCGCCAGCTCTAAGTGCTCGTCTTTACGCCTAGAGATACCGCCCTTCACTCAACCACCCGCGTCCCAACGCTAGGCTCAGTACATAAGGCTTCGCAAAGTATGCTAGGCTCCGAACCAATTACGTATACCGCACCGATTAGACCCACCTTACCGCGCCCCTTTACGAGCTTAGCCCTCATACCCCCCGTTACATCGAGCGCGCTTCCAGCAATCGAATCCATTCTATCTATATCTCTAGACAACGAGATCGAACGCGCGACCCTCCCCCCTACGAACACGCCAGGGACCGAGGTCACGAACACGAGCCTACTAGCTCTGAGGAGGAACGCTATTTCCCAAGCCAAATCGTCTCCAGACGCTATAGCGAACC
>CAZRDH010000003.1:0-14249 GCA_964598805.1 uncultured Desulfurococcaceae archaeon
TCAATCTTAATGTCCATCGCATAGATAGAGATCGTAATTGCGAGGCCCTTAGGCACGATACTCAGTATCGCTTTGCTAACACCGTTGAAGTACTTAGAGCTGGACATCAAGCTCCTCAACGCGCTGGTTATGTCCACCGAAATACTGCGGTTGATATTGATCCCTGATACTGGCATCGTCAGCGTGTAGTTGAGAACCTCGATATCGAGGTACCGCCCATTACATCGCAGTACGCTTTTAACAGACTCCGATACCGCTCCCCTACCACTTGCTAACGTAGATGATAACGAAATTACTGCTGTTCCACTAGCAAAGGAAGCGTTTAGAAGGAGAGCCGTGATTCCAGTAATCGATGTGCCGTAGCTCCGATAAATTAATTCAATTACTTTAGATGGGATCACTATCTCCCTATAAACGCCTTTAAACGTCGTCTTCCCGAGGCAAAGCAATCTATACTCTCCGCCAACCGTTAACATTATGACGCAGTTATTTCCCTCGCTTTGCGCAATGACTATCGGCATCTGTGCGAGAAGTAAGGAAGTTAGTATAGCGATGCTAATCCATTTCAGCATCTTGCGTGCCTCGCACCATCGTTAAAGCTAACACCGCTACGCTTTATGATGGGTGCGTGAATTAGCGATAGGTACGTACTTCCATTGAAGTACCTAGTGCTAACGCCTCTTTCAGATAGCACCTTATCGACGCGATCCTTAGTAACTTCATAGGGATTAACGCCTATTGTACCCAGTACGAAGTTACATACGTATCCAAACGATGGTACCCACGACCCGTACTCCAATACGTGCTCAAACACGTTCCTAATAGCCTTAACGATTTCGTTATACACGTCCTCGAAGAAGAAGCTGTTTCCAGCCTGCGTGACCATGACGCCCGGCTTATTGAGCTTCGAAGCGACTAATCGATAGAATTCCTCTGTGTATAGCTCTTTAGCTATTTCGCTACTGTAGGGATCCGTTAAGTCGAGTATTATAACATCGTACTTCTCCTTCGTTTCGGAAAGGAACTTCCTTCCATCCTCTATAACTACGCGCGCTCGCGCATCGTTAAAGGCACCCCTATGCATTTCCTCGAGGTATTGCTTTGATAGCTCTACGACCTCGCCATCTATGTCAACCATAACAGCTTCTTCTACGCACGAATGCTTAAGCACTTCCCTAAGAGTTGCCCCCTCACCACCGCCAACGATAAGCACCTTCCTGGGGTTAGGGTGTATAACCATTGCTGGGTGAACGAGGGATTCATGATATATGTACTCGTCGATGGTCGAGCTCTGTATGTACCCATCTAGCACGAGGCTCTTCCCGAAATCCTCGAGATCCGCTATGATTACCTCTTGGTATTTAGTCCTCTTGACGACGTAAACCTTCCTAGCCTGAACAATCATTATCGACCTCTTGCCCACTCCCTGCACAATAGCGAACCCAAGTACGTAAGGCATCTCCATGTTGCCAGCCCCACAATGTTCGCTCTAGGGTACGAAAGGGAAATTTATATACTTGATAACGTTCAGATTGGTAGATGCTGAGCACGCTAAACGCTGAGTTGTGATGATGGGCCAAAGCGCTGAGAACCCCATGCACGCTCAATTGTCGTTGTGGATCAGCGCTTGTTGAAGTTGGAATGAGGAGGGTATTAGTGGTGCCGCCGGGGGGACTTGAACCCCCGACCGCCCGGTGCCTGATGCTTAGCCCCACCTTCAGCCGGGCGCTCTCCCAGCTGAGCTACGGCGGCTCCATAAGTAGGGGTTCGCTAAGGGAAAATAAGTCTTGATAGACTTGCCTTAGTCTATGAAGTCCTTCGTTTGGATCTTGTTGGGTATGTAGACGTCCATTAGGAACCTAAGCCCCTTCCCCGCTAACGCCTCTATCTCTAGCTTGCTCTGCTTCTTGAGGAATATGTTTATCTCCTTGATCCACTTCGGGGTCTTAAACCACTCGTAGTTCATCAACTCCTGAGCTCTCTTTATGTCCGTTTTCTTAGCCTTGATTATGAAGTTCCTTCTCTCCGCCTCAGTTAGATAGGGCTTCTTCCCCGTCTCGGGATCGCCGAATATGTCGGTCATGCTAACCCCCAGGAACTTAGCGTTGGGTGTTGCGAGCCTCTCGGACTCATAGGATAGCGTTATGGATCCTATCTTGAACACACTATATATGTACCATCCATAGGGATCGGCATCGGTGAGTATGTATATGGGTAGCCCGAGCTCCTCGTTGAGCCTCCTAACGAATCTTCGAGTAGCTCTATCGGGTTGCCCTGCGCTAGTGATTAGGATAGCCCTATACTTCTTCCAGAACCCAGCTCTATGGAGTTGCTGAAACACTGCATCCTTCTCCACTACGAGAACGAATTCCGCGTCAACATCTATGAACTCTATTAGGTCGGGCGTAGGCTCTATAGCGTAAGCTCCGTGACCCATCTTGCTAAGGTCTATCACGTCGTCCCCGCTCCTAATCCTCATGTTGCCAACGACCTTCCCCTTCTCCTTGCTCAAGATCAACATTTCCTCTCTGAGTAGACCCACGAAAACCTCTATGTCCCTCAGTACTGCATCGCTTTCCTTCTGCTCATCCCACGTATTTTCCTCTACTGTCTTACCCCTATGGTCCCTATACCTAATCGTGTGCTTGCCTCGGTAGTAGAGATCTCGTATCGTGGGGTACTCGTTGTTTACTAGCGCATCGTATATTATCGAGGCCATCAACACCGTCTGCATGAACTTCCTAGCCTCCCTCATATCGAGGAAGCTACGCTCAAATACATCGGGTCCCAACAGCAGTAGCTTTCTCTCCTTATCATATATCGTGTTGCTAAGGGTCCTCTTTGGTATTATCATCTTAGGCTCTTCACCACGCAAAATCATTTGCACTAGCTCAAGGAACTTCTGCCTAACTTTCTCCATAGCCTTCTGGCGCGCCTTTAAATCAACTGACGAAACAAGTCCTGGCTTGCTCAATGCGAATCACCTCCTTCACTCCACTGATAAGACAACATCCTTAACAGACCTAATACCCTTTGGCAATTCGCCCAGCTTACTCTTAACGAGCTCGAAGAGCTTGTTCTCAAGAACTTCCTCATTTACGGGATCTACTGCTGGTGCAGGCTTAGTTATGAATACTGCGAGACTTCTAGCCACTTCGGGAATGTACTTTATTATCGTTATCGCCTTTCGCTGAAGCTCTTCTTCCTTCCTCTTCTTTATCAAGTAGGACTTGAGAGCCCTCGCGACTTGCCTAACACCGTTCTCGATCTCGCTTTCCAGAACCGGCACGTCAGCTATGCTCTCCTTTCCAACGCCTTTATACGGTATCTTCGTTCCGCATATGTGAACTAGTATCGCTAGAGGCGCTGGGAACTGAACTCCGTAGTAGCTCCAATCTATGTTCTCGGTAATGACCTTCCACGCAACATCCGTCTTCTCATCGTATAGCAAGGGTATTTTATTCGCGTATCTAAGCAATATCGGTGTTTCAGAAGGCTGGATGGCGCCTCCATAAGCTATGCCTACCTCAACTATCATCGAGTGCCCTTCGTAAACCACGGGCTTTCTAGTAACTGCCTCAACGAATTCAGGCTTTAGAATTGCTTGAAGACCTAACTTGATTAGTTCGGCACCAATTGGGGAGAGGTGATCGGATCTAGGAGCTCTAAACTCATTATACGACCTCAAAGCCTTTAGCAACGCCTCTAGTTCCTGCTGAGTTAGCGATTTAGGATCTTTCTCGGGATCCATGCCGTAGCTCTTTAGGAACCTCTCTGCAGTGACCTTACCAACCCCCTGGAACTCCAATACTAGGAACTCTAGCAGCGTCTTAGCGTTAGTGGACTTTATCATCATTCTGAGCGTCTCTAGGTCTATTCCGTGAGGGTGGGGCTTTGTTTCACGGGGTGGTGGAGGCATCGTCTTCGTGACTCTCCTATAGATGTAGATGTCCCCCTCGGGCGTCTCAAAGACTATGTTAGCGTAGGGGGTCACTATGGCGGTTCTCCTTATGTACTCTAAGATCCTAGACTTAGCGCGACCCCAATCACCTTCGATAGCGACCTTAACGAGCGTGCCGTGCCAATCGCTATTCTTAGGCCACGAGGCTTTGTAGAGAATTATGGGCTTGTTTTCCTTAATGTCTATCATTATCTTGAATGCGTAAACTCTTCGAGAGCCTATGGGCGACGTTACTACCTCTACTGGTTCACCGACTGTCATCTGTCCATATAGTACGACCATCTTAGCGCCTAGACCGAACATTCCTCGCGTTTGTCGCAAAACGTACTTGGAGCTGAATAGGACTCGACCAAAGGCTTCGGGTACGTATTGAGGCGGTATGCCTATGCCATTATCCTTAACGCTTATCCTATACACGTACGTTTTGACGGGATCGCGCTCTATCTTAACCTCGATATCGGGTAGTATTCCATGGGCATCCGTTGCGTCAAGCGCGTTTTCTACGAGCTCCCTAACGGATTGGTAAAGAGCTCTAGCTGGGTTCGAGAACCCTGCTATCTCCTTGTTTCGGTAGAAAAACTCGGCTGGGCTAATAGCCTTGAACTTCTCCGCGCTCGGCATATCCACGCCACCCGGCTCTCGATGGCTGCCTCACGTGGCAGGGGCTAGCTCCGGTGCCCAGAGCTCTAAGCTACCCCGCACTCGTCTAATAAGCAGAAATATGTATCAATGTTTCCTACGCCGTATCGTGAGTCACGCGATTACGTGTATAGAATACCGTACGCTATTATCGGTAATACGAGCGTCGCATCAGCGTAAACAACGACTTTCCTAGCACCCTCCTTAACCTTACCCCACGTAATTGCCTCGCGGGGCCTAGCCCCGCTAAGCGATCCATCCCATTCAACGGCGGTCGTTATGTACACGGCGTACTCCATGCCTCCCGCGAACTGCGACCACCAGAGAGCGTGGTGCTTGCTAATGCCTCCGCCTATCAGCAAGCCCCCGACCTTCTTAGCCTTGAAGAATATTTCCGCCAGCTCTTCTTGGTCCTTTAAAGCGTCTATTCTTAGACCTCGAAGCTTTGAGTACGTAAAGAGCGCCGTGCCGAAAGCTCCATCGACGAAGCCCGGTACGTATATGGGAACGCCTTTTTCTGCGCAAGCCTTTAGAATAGAGTTATCATCGCTTATCGCCTTGCCTATCTCGTGGAGAAGCTCTCTAACGCCCCACGCTCTCCCCTCCTTCGCAGGTATCGAGTCGAGTACTCTGTACACGACCTTCTCGATTAGGGGCCCGTAGTCATTGAGTGGTATGAATATGTTGCCGAGCCTATGCATGCCCTTTCTGTACAGCTCAGCGTCATCGACATCGAATCGGCCCTTTAGGTACCTAGCGCCGAAGCTCCTAGCTATGTCGTGGTCTATGGTTCCGCACGTCGTTATGACTACGTTGAACACGCCCTCCCTAATTAACTGGGCTAAGATTCCCCTAAGCCCCGTAGACACTATGTTGGCGGTAAACGATAGCACCCTAACGTCGCACTCACTCTTAACCTTCTTGAGAACCTCAATCGCTTCAATTACGTGGGACGCCATGAAGCCGTGGATCCTTCTATAAAGCTCTATTAAATCGTCTAGCTTCATATCCTTACGAAGAACCGCATCCTCAACTCTTTCAAGTGCTAAGTCCACGCTCTATCACCTCGGGAAGCTCCTTAGGATCAACGCTTTTCTGAACCCAAGTAGCTAAATCCTTTACCGTAACAACACCTTGCTCTACCTCCCTCTTACCGATTACAATGGCAAACCTGAATCCTCGCTTCGATGCGTACTCGAAGAATCTAGAGATTCTCTTAGGGTTATCAATTAGCTCGAGCTGCACGATAACCCCCTTCCCCCTAAGGCTCTCGGCAACTTCATTACAAACGGCAAGCTCTTGCAAGCTCCCAACGCACATTAACAGCGTGCGCACACGCGAGGAAGTTGCACCCTCCATACCTTCACATTTCAGCGCCAGTACTGTTCTCTCAACCCCTATCGCGAAACCCGTCATCTTCAGCGATGGCCCTCCGTACACTACCGTAAGGTCATCGTACCTACCGCCACCAGCAATGCTAAGGCCTAGCTTGGGAACCTCTACCTCGAATATCGTGCCCGTATAGTACGCTATTCCCCTAGCGAACGCTAAGTCCACGTACACGTTCGTAATACCGACGCCCTTAAGGGCTTCTATCAATTGCTCCAACTCACGCAACTGGCTATCAACAGCGCTAACAACGTTACCGAGGCACTCCCTAACCCTCGACACTACTTGGTTTAGCGACGAGATTTCGACTCGCCTATACTCGTTTAGGGCTCTCAGAGCCGACGCAATGCTGGGGTTCCTACCCTTAAGCATGTTGATGGCGTCGTCTACTAGCCCCTTGTCTAGGAGGTGGAGTAGCGTTTCTTCTTCGGACTCGCTTAGCCCCGCAACCTTAGCTAAGCTCCTAACGATCGCGATGTTATTGACCTTGAACCTGTATCCCCTAAGCCCTATCTCTCTATAGAAATCCGCTAGGATCTCGAATAGCTCGACATCGTAGTACAGCGAGTCTGCTCCCAGAACCTCTACCCCTGCTTGATAGAACTCTCTGTACCTACCCCTCTGAGGCTCGTCATACCTAAACACGGGGCCTACGTAGTAGAGCCTTATTGGCTTGGGCTCGGCCTTCATGAGCCTTAGGTACGCTCTTACAACGCTCGGGGTGAACTCGGGCCTTAACGCGACCTCCCTACCGCCTTTATCTACGAAGACGTACATCGTCTTCCTAATTTCCTCTCCGCTCTTCAACGCGAAGAGCTCGAACCTCTCTAGGGTTGGCGTGAATATCCTTCTATACCCGTACCTCTTGGCGATTTCGCAGAAGCTCTCTATTACGAACTCCATATCCTCGCTCTCGGGGGGTACGACGTCCCTCATTCCCCTTAGTGGCTCTAGCTGTATCTTCGCCATAGTGCCTCACCTGCGCTCTATCTTCGGGAAACTCATTTTAGAAACCTCGTAGTACGTAACGTCGCCATACATATCCACGACCGCCATGATCGCCCTACACTCCTTCCTAATGCTCTTCTCAACAATGCTTAGAAGCTCGCTGGGCGTCACCATAGCGTTCTCCTCGTATACGTAGATGCACGTTCGTTCCCTATCTATCACCAGCTCATTGGGTTCAGCACCGAACTCTGGAATTTTGCCTCGCTTCCTCAAGTCTAAATACGTTGAGAACAGTATCCACAGGTTCCGGTTGCCGACCCGCTCGATGAGCTCCTCCATGTTCACGCTCTTTCCTTCCTCATTTACGACCTCAGCCTTCCCCACGTAGAGGAGGTACGCAACTATTACGGGGTGGCACCCTATGCGCTTAATGACTTCGCACTCTCTTATTCCCGAAGGGCATTCGATTACCTTAATTACTCCATCCTTACCCAGTACGAACCTCGCCTTCGCGTTCACGATGCGCACCCACCTCGCTAATTTCACGAGGGTAGAGCTAGGAAGAGTGAAATATCTCTGCATACCAAACGCGTAGGGTGATTAAGATACCGGGAGAGAGCTTTCCATACCCCCTAAAGATTAGGCCCATTGAGTGGGTGGATGGTAGGGTTAGGTGGCTCGACACGAGGTTGCTACCCCACGAGGAGGTCTACCGAGAGAGTAGCGATTACGAACGCATAGCTAGGGCCATAGAGGACATGGAGATTCGAGGGGCGCCAGCGATCGGAGTTGCCGCAGCACTAGCTCTAGCTGCAACGGCATACAACTTCCGAGGAACTTCGGTGAACGATCTTAGAAGCCTGTTAATGAAGGCGGTAGAGAGGCTCGCTAGGACTAGGCCCACGGCATACAACCTGTTTTGGGCTCTCTCGACGATTCGAAGCTCATGCATAGAGAACCCCGGGATCGCTACCCTCGAGGAATTGAGGAAGTGCGTGATCTCTAAAGCGCTCGAGATCATGAGGAGCGACATAGAGTCGAATATGGCTATAGGCAGGTACGGGGCGGAGCTCATCGAGGACGGGGATACTATCCTCACGCACTGCAATGCAGGAGCCTTGGCTACAGCTGGATTCGGAACGGCCCTCGGGGTAATTCGGGCTGCTTGGTATAGCGGCAAGAGGATTAAGGTGATAGCTACCGAAACTCGCCCCGTCCTGCAGGGGGCTAGGCTAACTGTGTGGGAGTTAAAGCGCGAGGGGATACCCGTAACGTTGATAACCGATAACATGGTTGGGTATGTAATGAGTAAGGGCATGGTGACTAAGGTTATCGTCGGCGCTGATAGGATCCTTAGAGATGGACACGTCATAAACAAGATAGGGACCTACATGATAGCCCTATGCGCAAAGAGGCACAACATACCCTTCTATGTCGCCGCACCCACAAGCACGATAGACATCTCGACATCTGTCGACCAAGTAGTTATCGAGAACAGGCCACCCGACGAGGTTCGCTACGTCATGGGAAAGCTAATAACCCTAAGGGACGTAGAGGTGCTAAACCCGGCATTCGATATAACGCCACCCGACTTAGTTACAGCGATAATAACCGAGAAGGGAGTTGTGCGCCCACCATACGAGGAGAACATCCCGAAGATCCTAGGGCGTAGCTAGGTCAGCCAAAGGGGGTCAGTCATCGGGTTCGAAACCTCTTCTAGGCCTGCGTAGCTCATCACCTACCGAAGTTAGGTAGGCAAACACCTATATACCTACACTTCCTACATCCAATCCATTCACTACCCATGACCTCCGAAAAGCTTTTCCTAACATCCTCAATCACTTTGGACCCCCAAACATGCCTAACGAGAACCGATACGGGTGGACCCGACGATACGTCTAGGGGCTTAAACACGTATAGCGAGAGGCGAACGTCTATACCCTTCGCGCTTAGGTACTCTCGGAGGCTCTCTAGCGCGCTACGCGCGTAGTCTATACAGGGCTTTAAGCCGAGGATTACGCCCATCGCAACGATCTCCCTACCCTCAACGAATCGCCTTAGCCTACCAGAACTCAAGCACCCTACGACAATTTTACACATCTTAGCAACGTTCATAGAGGTGAAATCGAATCCCCTCTGCCGCAACTCCCAGTAAGAGCGAACAGCTGATTTAGGATCAGCTAAAACCATTTCTAAAGCAAGCTTGCAACACTCATCGCTAACCCTAATCGTGAGGGGCAGCATTCTAGACACAACTAAGCCAAGTACGAACTTCGAATCGCTATAGCAAACAACATCGACCCTATGCCTTCCCTGAATAAAATTCGCTCCCAAATCGCTAATTAGCGTAGAGAGCTCGCTCTTCGATAAAACAATGAACTTCTCGCTACCAACACCGAGTAGGGGCCAGAAACCCTCGGACTTGAGGATCGATGCTATGAACCACGAAACCGCTTCTTCAGAACACCATGTAGGTAAACGCTTCATGGTATAGCACCTTGAGTGCTGTATATAAGGATTGGTGGGCCCGCGGGGATTTGAACCCCGGACCTCCGCCTCGTAAGGGCGGCGTCCTACCGGGCTAGACGACGGGCCCTAATTCCGTTTTCGAGACTCACGTAACCGGATTAAAAGCTTGATTCCCCTGTATCCATGACCAACTCCCTAAACCTATCCATAACCCCCCTACACGTCGCGCTTTCCTCCCCAAGGTATTCACACAAAACGTTCTCGATATCCTCAACGCTAGAGGCTCGCGAATATCCCTCAAGGAGATGCTTGTTGAGCTCTATGAATTGGGGGCCCCACTTAAACACGCTTAAGACTTCCATCGCTTCCTCCTTAAAGCCCGTAATGTAGAGTGCTGCCGCAACAGCCTCAACGCTACTCAACCTGAAAGGCTTTCCGTAGTTGACGGGGTTCGCGGCTAGTAGAGGTGGTAGTACTCGGGAGGGTTCGCGAAGCATATGCCTGCTACGCAATCTATACACTCCTTGCTTCCACGATACGTCTATCACCGTCACACCGAATCTCTCCACGATCTCTCTATCCTTAGGAAGAAGCACGTTAGCCGATAGGGGGTTCAACACTAGTGACCACTTAGGCGGCTTCCTGACTCTCAGGGCTATGCCGGCTCGAACCATTTTTTCAGCAGTACACTTGCGAGGATCGTCATCGCCAAAGCTAATAACGTATATCCTCACCACCCTCTCGCCCGCCCAGCATCATGCCTATAGATACCTCTACAGATAACGAAAGCTTTTATACATCACTCGAAAGTGCTCCCGCAAGGGGGTGCCGTGCCTGAAGCCATAGTATTAATCAACACGGATATAGGTGCAGAAGAGGAAGTGCTGAACCAGTTAATGGGTATCGAGGGGGTTAAGGAGGCGTACATGGTCTACGGAGTGTACGATATAGTTGCGAAAATCTCCGTAGACTCCACCGAGAAGCTCAAGGAGATAGTGTCCTCGAAGATAAGGAAGATACCCAAGGTTAGGTCAACGCTAACCATGTTGATAGTCGAGTCCAAGGTCTTGCGGAAGTAGGGCCGTGGAGATACACATAGGTTTAGACGATATAGATTCTTTATCGGGGGGCTGCACGACCCATTTAGCAACCTTACTAGCGTGCAAATTAGTAAGGGATTATGGAGCAAGGCTTATCGAGCCCTTAAACCTCGTCAGGTTAAACCCCTCAATACCGTGGAAAACGAGGGGCAATGGCGCTGTAGCTATACGCCTCCTCATACCCGAAGCCCTTGTTGAGGACGTAGTTAAATGCATTAAGGAAGTTGTTTTAGCATACGTATCTACGTATAGAGGCTCTTTACAGGATCCTGGGGTAGCGCTGGTAATAGGATCCGTGCCTCGCGTCCTAGCACGTTTCTATGATCTCGCAGTGAGAGATGCCGTGACCATGGACATCGCCTTGTCTATAGCGAAGAACCATAATGTTCGCGTAATTCTCGAAGGTAAGGGCTCGATTGGAGCGCTAGCCGCGATAGGATGGATTTTGAGTAGACGAGATTATAGCTATGAGCTACTCGCTTACAGAAGCCGGGATCACCTTGGCGAGCGCTATAGATGCGTAGATGCGGATTCCGTTACCATCTTCGAGAGTAGATGCCGTAGCACGTTCAACAATGTATACGGGGGAAAGCCCTTAATTTCACCGCACGGCCCTGATCCCGTACTATACGGTGTTAGAGGCGACGATCCGATCGAGCTTCTCGAGGCTCTCAAGCTTATACGCGTTTGCGAACCCATATCCGCGTACGCGTTGTTCATCACTAATCAGGGTACTGATGATCACGTGAGGTACAGGTTGACATCTGCAAGCGCTAGGGCATATAGATGCGGGTGGCTCGTAGGCTCAGTCGTGAGCAAACCTAGGATTATTCAGGGAGGTCACGTAGTTATCGAGCTCCTAGACGAGCAAGGTAAATTTAAAGCCATCGTATTTAGGGAGACAGAGTTCAGCAACGTTGCCTCACGGCTAAGCGTAGGCGCCGTAATCCTCGTGCAAGGCTGCTTTAAACCCTACGAAAATGATCTTTACCTCCATGTTGAGAAACTCCAGGTTCTCCACCACCCAACGCTAAGAAGCTTCAAAGCCTATAGATGCCCTCGATGCGGACGCAAGATGAAGTACCTAGGACTGGGTAGGGGATTTCGATGCACAAACTGCGGATTGATAATGCACTTACCTCCTAGATACGAGATCTCGAGTATTTACGACGCACGAATTTACGTACCGCCACCGAATAGACAGAAGCATCTCGTTAAGCCAATTGATAGGTACGTGAGGCACCCCTTACCTAAGTGTGAAGCTGTCATAGAGTGTTACGAACCCATCTGCTTCTAGTGCATCCCACTATGTACCCACATACCCGCAGACCCCTCTGCTTCAACTGGAGCTAGTGGCATCCTTACTACCGCGCTTAACCGAGTCTAAGTCGATGAAGCTCATCATCCTGTACGGGAATTAGCAACGGCAACATGGCAACATCTTTATACAAACACTTACTGCTGATGATTAGCACTCGAATAAGGTATCGAGCATAGTATCCACCTGAAAAGGCGGGGGGCGAGGATTCTTAGTACTCGATCTTGTGCTACAGATCGTTTTACACGGACCTAGCGAAGGAAGTGTTACCGACCCCTCGCCTTCCTGTGGAGAGCCCCCGGCCCGCCATAGCCCGCCTTCTGTACTGCGGCCGCATTTGGCTAAGCGGCCCCACGCCCCATCGCGCGGCGCTCATCGGGATTCGAGTGGGGCCTTACTCCCCGGGGGACGGCCGTTTCACCGCATCCGCCTACCTCGTCGGCGGGTTGCCTAGCCCTCGGTTGCCCGAGGGCTCTCGCCGCGTCATTCTCATCGGTAGGCGGCCGTGTCGTTTCTGTGCCGTTGCCCGGGGTATTACCCCGGCTCCTTGCGGAGCCCCGGTGCCGCGCGGAGGGCGGTGCTTCCTCAGGGGGTTAAACCCCCGTAGCGGCCGGCGGGCCGGGGGCTAGTAGAAAGTCTCGTTTTAGGGTTTAAAAGGATAGAGTAAATCGAATATCAGTACTAGTACGGGGGTTATGAGGGCTATTATCAGCATTACGTAGGGGTTAATCTTAACCTGCTCTTCTACCTCCTCATAGAATCTGATAAGCCCTACGTAACTCGATATTGAGGGCCCTACTCTCCTCCTCCTTGACGACACTAAACCCACCAGCGACTATAGCGCGCTTCGGGGTAAAATCAGTTTAGCTGGGGTGGTGTTAACGGATACCGTCACTGCATGTAGTGAAGAGGTAGTGAGGGAGTTCGAGGGACACCCCAAGGTTGTCGAGGGGATTAGGAATGGCAGGTTCATCATATTGAGGTGTGGTAAGTATGAAGTTAGGGTGTTTAAGGGTCAATCGCGGGATTACATCGTGGATCCTTGTCGTTTCTGTAGTTGCTATGAATTTGTGATAAATGTGTTGAGTAGGAGGCGGAGAGTTGCGTGTTATCACATGGTGGGGTTCGTCATAGCTGAAAGAGAGGGTAGGGTTCGTGTAATGAACGTTGATTGTAGCGTTATTAGAGACATACTAATCGAGATAGCCCTTGATGGTTTTTCAATAAAGCTAAGAAGGTATCTATAGTTTAGCTACGCATGATGCGCAGTGATGAGGGTGAAAACGTGGAGGTGTTCAGGGGTAAAGTGCTTAGCTACTTAACATCGAAGGTCGAGCGTGGTGAAAGACTTCATTTCCTGCTCATCGATCCAGATAAAGTTAGTAGCGTTGAGAAGTTAGCGAAGAGCGTGAAGGAGGTTGTTGAAAGTGGATGCGATGCGATTCTGATCGGGGGTAGTTTAGCGGTTACAGCTTATGACGTAGATTCCATCTTGAATGCGTTGCAAGGTGTTTCAGTACCCAAAATACTATTCCCAGGTAGTGTTGCTGGAATATCTAGGAATGCAGATGCAGTTCTCTTTATGTCGCTACTTAATTCGATAGATCCTTACTATATAATCGGGGCGCAGATGAGTGCCGCGCCTATAATAAAGAAGTTTGGTTTAGAACCCATACCTACGGCCTACATAATCGTTGGGTATGGAGGGGCAGCGGGTTATGTAGGGCTTGCTAGACCCGTGCCCTTGAACAAGCCTGAGATAGCTGCAGCTTACGCACTCGCCGCTAAGTACATGGGTATGAAGGTTGTTTACTTAGAAGCGGGTTCGGGGGCTCCTACACACATACCGGGGAGCTTTGTTAAGGTTGTTAAGAGTGCCGTTGGTGATGATATGATAGTGCTTGTTGGGGGTGGAATAAGGAGCATTGACGCTGTTAAGGACGTGTTGCGGGGTGGAGCCGACGGGGTCGTGACTGGCACGATATTCGAGGAAAATCCGGAACTATGCATAGAGATAGTCAAGACCGTCAAGAGCTTTAGGTAGTTAAGGTTCGTAAATATCGAGCGATCCGTTCGGATGCCCTACCAGGATTTTAGTTACGTGTGTGGGATAGAAAATCCCTGTTTCGGCAACACCCGGCACGCTCTTAATAATTCTATCCATTTCCTCAGGATTCTTCATGGGCCCTGTAACGACATCTACAATGTAATTACCATTATCGGTAATTACGGGGCCTTTCTTCCGCCCACCCATGCGAAGCTCGTAGGGAAGCCCAAGGGATTCAAGTCTCTTTTTCAGTAGCGGATACGCAACTGGAATGACCTCAACGGGCAACGCAAATTTAGTTCCTATGAACTGACTAACCTTTCTGTAATCAACGACGAATAACCTAATCCGAGTCATCTCGTTTAGAACCTTTTCCCT
>CAZRDH010000004.1:0-8121 GCA_964598805.1 uncultured Desulfurococcaceae archaeon
CGCTCAGCACCTAGGGGGTCTAGACGCAGAGGTTAGAGATGGCGCCGAGGTAGACGTTTTCCCACCTGGAGGCGGTGGCTAGGAGCGGCACGTCGATGAGCATGCTGGGCACCTAGGGTTCCTAACGATCTTAACCTCCTCGAATTCGCCCCTCATCAAGTCCACTAAGAGCATTCGCCCGACCAACGGCTTTCCCCAGCCACATAGGAGCTTGATCGCCTCTACGGCTTGCAGCAACCCAACTACCCCGGGTAGCTGCGGCAATACGGGCACTCCTCCGCTAACCTCCTTCCTGGGAGCGAAGCACTCTAGGCAAGGGCTTTCGCACGGCACTACGGTCGTTACCTGACCAAACCACTTCTCGACCCCTCCGTGAACTAGGGGCTTTCCGTGCTCTAAGCAAGCCCTATTCAGCTCCCTCCTAGAGCTCCAGTTATCCAAGGCGTCGATAACTACGTCAACCTCCTTAACCAAGTGCCCTAGGTCCCTAGAGCTAAACCTAGCCCTAATCGCCTCGACTTCTACCCACGGAGCTACCTCCCCGAGCCTCTCTCGAGCTACGTAAACCTTGGGCTTACCCACGTCCCGAGGCGTGTAGAGCACTTGCCTATTCAGGTTGCTGAGCTCGACAACACCATCGTCTACCAGCAGCAAGCGCTTAACGCCCGTGAGGGCTAGGTATAGCGATGCCGCTGTGCCCAGCCCACCGACGCCCACGACGAGCACTGTAGCGCTGCGGAGCCTCTCAATGCATTCGCTTCCCAGCACGGGTAGGTGGCGCGAAAATACCTCGCTTAAATCTAGCGCGGTGCCCAAGGCTAATCCCCTAGAAACGCGTTTTTACGTACTCTAAACAGTCTTTACGAACCCTTACCTCATAGACCTCCGCACATACAGTAGGTAGTAGGTGCCGAGGGTGTTAATGAAGTTCGGCGAGTGGGTTCTTAGCCATAGCGGGGCCCTCCCCAAGAAGCTAGTCCTAGAGATCTCGACGAGTTGCAACCTTAGGTGTAGGCACTGCTTTAGGAATGCGTTCGGGATCGAGCCGAGGCACGCACCGATGAGCCTCGTCGAGAGCGTTGCGGAGCAGTGCTCGAGAATCGGGATCGAGAGGGTCATGCTCAGTGGGTGGGGCGAGCCTACTACCCACCCGAGGTTCCTAGACATCGTGTGGGCACTTAGGGAAAGGGGGATCGAGGTAGCCGTGAACACGAACGGGACTACCCTAGCTAAGTACGCGAGGGAGCTAGTCGAGGCGGGGGTCTCGGAGATAATGGTTAGCCTAGACGGGTTTAGCGAAGAGAGCTACGCCGCGATGAGGGGCTACCCCATCGAGAGGGTTCTGGAGGGGCTCGAGGTTCTAGCGAGCGAGAGGAGCTCTAGGAGCGCTAGGAGGCCTAGGCTAGTCATACACTTCGTCGCTACGAGGCAGAACGTTCGGGATTTAGCGCAGTTCCCCGAGTTCGCCCGTAGATACGCCGTGTCTAGGCTAGAGGTTAGCCACCTCATACCCTTAGACCCATCGATGGAGAGGGAAATGGCGTGCTTCTCCGACCACAAGTGCGTTGAGGAGCTCGAGAGGATCGGGCGGGAGATAAGCAAGTACATGTTTAGCCACTACTTCGAGGTTCAGCTACCTAGGAATAGGCCTAGCGTTGAGAGGAGGTGCCCCTACGCAAGGGAGCTAGCAACCTTCGTAACGGTCGACGGCTACGTAGCGCCATGCATCTTCTACGCCCATCCATCCACCCACAGCTTCGACGAGGTGAAGAGGACGATAAACCCCATCTACTTCGGCCGCGTCGAGGAGGGGCTGGACAGGGTGTGGAAGAGGAGGAGCTACGCGGAGTTCAGGCTTAGGGCAGCCCTATCCCTAATGCCGAGCTGCCTAGACTGCCACCTAGCTAAGTACTGCGAGCCAACGCTATCAAACGAAAAGGATTGCTGGGGCAACTCACCAACCTGTAGCCACTGCCCCTACAGCCATAGGCTAGCAACGTGCCCGCTATAGGGATGGGAAAGCCATGGTTTTCGAAGCGCGAGGTAGAGGAGCAGCGCGTTCAGCGACATCGTTATAGCCTTCCTAGCCACGTTTAGCTAGGTGGTTAAAGAGCTTGAGCTTCGAGCAGGTAGTTAGCAACGCGACTAGGTTGCTAAGCGCGGTTGCTGACTACGGGATTCGCGTAGTCATCAAGGAGTCTAGGGGTAGGCACGAGGGTCTCGAAACCCTTACCTACTGCTACCTCTGGAAGGGGCTGCGCATACACATCGAGACCCCGCTAAGGAGCGTACCGAGCATTGATAGGGTCGTAGAGGCGTGCGCATGCGATTGCCTAGCCAAGGGGTTGGTGGGGCGAGTCCTAAGGCTTAGCTTAGGCACGGCGCTCGGAGCCGTGGCGGGGGGCGTGGCTACGGCGATTATAGCCACGATAGCTACGTACGTTGAGATAGGCTTTCTATGGGTGCTAATAGCGCTGATATGGTCCGTAGCCCCCATCTACAAGCTCCTAGAGAAGGCGCTTAAGGCGCCGAGCGGAGTCGACGAGGCTAAGTGGAGGAGCGTGTTAATGGCTTCCGCCGTGGATAGACGCGTAGCGATAGCCCTCGACCTACTTAGGAAGTCTATCGAGTGCGCGCTCAATCCGAAGTGTAGCGAGGTTGAGGTAGAGGGGTTGGGGAAGCTCGTAGCCGAGAGGCGGGTTAGAGGATTGAAAATAGTCGTCGAGCTCTCTATCCCTAAGCCGAGAGCCTAGCCCTAGGCTACCGACGAGTAGATCGTGTACCCACCCGCTACGAGAAGCACTATGCCCGCGGCTATCTGAGCGAGGCCCCTAGCCATGCTAGTGCTCTTCAACCCGCTCCTAACTAGCGTCAAGCCGCTCGCAACCATCCCTATGCCTAGGAACGCGTGCACGAAGTTCATAGAGGGTCCCGCGCATACTCTTAGCTAGTGGAAGGGGCTTAAGTACGGGGGTAGGTAGAGCTTCAACCCGGTGCACCGACACCGAATTTCTAGAGCTTTCGCGAATTTACGAGGGGGTTGCCGTGCCTACGGTTAGCGCTGTAAGCGTTTGGGCTGGGTATAGGGGTAAGAGCGTAGTGAAGGGCGTTAACTTCTCGACGGGTTCGCGAGGTGTCTACGCCGTTATAGGGCCTAACGGAAGCGGCAAAACGACGCTGCTAAGGGTCGTAGCGGGGGTTCTCGAGCCTTATCGAGGCGACGTGCTAATCGATGACCGCTCCGTGTTTCGCGATAGCGAGGTTAAGAAGGTGATTGGGTACATGCCCGCCGACATCGGGTTGCTACCTAGGCTCACCCTCTTCGAGAACCTCCTCCTATTCCTACAGCTCCTAGGGTACGGAAGGGACTTCCTAAAGCGTAGGCTCGAGGAGCTAGGGAAGCTAATTGAGCTCGAGGACATTCTCTACGCTAAGTGCGGCTCGCTAAGTACGGGCCAGAGGGTGAGGGCGGGAATCGCTCGAGCGCTCATACACGATCCAGAGGTGGTGATACTCGACGAGCCTACTAGGGGGCTCGACGCTGTGCACGCTAAGCGCGTAAGGGCCCTACTTAGAGAGCTTTCGAGGAGCAAGCTAATCGTGTTCACTACGCACTTAATCCACGAGGTTCTCGAGCTAAGCGACTGGGTCGCGGTGATGAAGGGAGGCAAGATCGTGTTTAGCGGGAGCGTAAGCGAGTTTAGCGCAGCCCTATCAACGAAGCCCGTAACCGTGTTCGTCAAGACCGCGTACCCTATCGACGACCTGCTTAGGGATAGGGGCCTCGAGTTCGAGAAGAAGGGCTTCGCTACGTACCTCGTTAAGCTGCCTAGGCTAAGCGAGCTACCCGAGCTCCTAACGAGGATAGCGTTGACTGCGCCGATACTCGAGGTTAGGGAGGATCTAGACGAGGTGATTTCAGCGCTCTACGGGGGTGCGTGAAGGTGGTTAGCGCTAAGTACGTAGCTAGGTGCGTAGCCGTCTACGTTAAGAGGGCTCTAGGCGAGGACAAGAGGGCTACCCTGATAACCACTAGCCTAGCCGTAGTCCTGCTACCCATGACCGTATCGGCGTTCTTCAAGACCCTATCCAGGGTCCCGCCCTCGATAGCGGGGCTAGTGGGCAACGCCTATGCCATAACCTTTGGGTGCACCATGGGGTTCCTAGCATCGATCCTAGCTTCCCACATAGCCACCGTGGTTAGGGTGGATAGGGTCTCTAGGTTCATCGAGGTAGTGCTCTCGACACCGCTAACACCTAGGGGCTACGCGGCGTCCATAGCCGCAGCCTCTACGATAAGCGGGTTAGCGGGGTTCGCGGTAATGGCCGCGGTCTACACGTGCGTCTCGCTCTTTGCGCCCACGCCGATCGCTAGGAGCATCCTGCTCAGCGCGAGTACGTACGTAATAGCGTTGCTAGTAGCGATCCTCACGTCGCTAATCAGCGTAGCCATAAGCTTCTTAGCGCCTAGGGTATCGATAGACCCCTCTAGGCTATCCGTACTGCCCTCCATGGCGGTGTTCCTAGCCGTAGTCTTCGTGAGGAGCGCGCTATCGATAAACGCGTTGAGTCAGCAAGCGCTATACGCGTTCGAGGGAGGGTTGGGAGCGGCGTGCGCAGCCTTAGCGATCGCGGTATCGCTAATCGCTAGGAGGGTTAGGGGAGAGCACTTAGTGGCGCTGTAAAGCCTCGGCTCCGCTACCCCTTTCGGGGCGCGAACACGTCGATTCTCCCGAACTTCTCGGCGAACTCGCGAATCCTGCCCTCGGTATCGCTATCTAGCCACAGTATCGGTACGAACGCGCTTCCGTATACCTCCCTATTCAGGTTCGCTAAGCGCTCAACGTGCTTCAAGTCGATCCCCTTATCCAGGTTCTCGATCTCGCTAACGCTCAGCTCGAGCCCAGCAACGCGCTTAACTAGCTCGCGCGCTTGATCGAGCGGGATCCCTAGGAGCTTAGCTACCTCGACTAGGCTACGAAGCTCCGCGTTTAGGCACGCAGCGGTTGGGCACCTGTGGTAGAGCATTACGTGTACCTCCCTTAGGTACCTCCTCAAAACCTTTGGGTCCTGGCCAACGAGCTTCGATAGGGGGTAGGGGAATACCGCTGCTACCAGCTCTACGCCTAGCTCCCTAGCCTTATCCCTAGCCCGAGCGAGGATGTAGTCGACGTGAGTAGCCCGAGCCTCGGCTAGCTCCTCCAAGAGCTCTAGCAACTCGCTTAGCGAAGCACCGTGAAGCAACCTCTTGACGACGCTCCTAACCGAGGCTAGGCTCGGGCACAGCCCTAGGCTATGGCTACAAAAGCACGTGGATACGAAGAAGAGCCCGTCGATAGGCGATGGAAGCCTAGCGGCATCCAGTAGAACCTTCTTGAACCCTAGGGACCCCAGCCTCTCGATAACGCTTAGAAGCCTATCCACGACCCCCGGGTTGGCGATGCACCCGCTGTTACCGAAAGCGAATAGGTAGCGCCTACCGTAGGCATCCTCAACACCCTCGCTTAGCGAAGAAGCCTTTGGAACCCATATCAGCGGCGTTACCCCCTTCACGAACTCGCCGAGCGTCGAAGCGCCTCGAAATACCTCGCCTACCTCTACCCCTAAGCTCCTAACCCTATCAACGTCCCCGAAAACCCCTATCAACGGAATCCCCTCGCTACACGCGTGGATTAGGCAGAATACGGTTTCTGTTTTTAGTCAGCGAGTACCGGATTTCATCACTCTTCAGCGAATGGGAACTTCATCACGTAGCGCCCCGAGCACTATACCCCGCGCCCCCACGCATCTACGGGTGCCGGGCTTGGAATGCCTAAGGGTGTTTAAGTGCCCTAGGTACCTCCTCGACTCCGTTAGGATGCTCATGGTTAGAGACGGTAGGCTGGATCTCCTCGGGGACTACATCATCGTGGGGCTCGGAGGGGGCTTCGACGTTCTTCCCGAGCTCCTCGAGGAGCCTAGGGACGTATCGGGCTTCGCTAGGACTATCAAGACCTTCACGGGGCTCTACAAGGGGGTTAGGGTATCGGTTATAGCGATGGGCGGGGGTAGTAGCTATGCCGAGTGGGTTTCTGCGCTAGCGTGCATGAGGGGGGCCAAGGCGCTTATAGGCGTTGGTTGGTGCGGCGCCCTGCAGGAGGAGGTGTCCATAGGCGACGCCGTGGTGCCAACGGCTGTGGTTAGGGACGAGGATACGACTAGGCACTACGTAGACCCATCGTTTCCCGCCGTCGCCGACCCGCAGCTCCTAAGCCTCGCCCTATCCACGGCTAGGCCCCGGGTCGAGGCCCTCGGCTCCAGGATGTGGGTAGGGGTAACGGTATCCACCTCGGCGATGCTCGCTGAATCGAGGGAGAGGGTCGGCGCTTGGAGGGAGTGGGGCGCTCTATGCGTAGACTGCGAATCTTCGACTCTCTACACCCTTGGGTACCTAACGCGGATCCCGACCCTCACCATGCTGGCGGTTAGCGATAACGTCGTGCTGGAGAAGGACTGCGGCTTCGGAACGGAGCTCAGTAAGAAGGTGGAGGAAACCTTCGTAACCCTAGCTAGGTGCGCCCTAGAGATCGTTAAGAGGCTTAGCGAAGGGCTTTAGGTGCCCAGCGAATTGATTGGCATCGTGCTCGCGGGCGGCTCCTCCAAGAGGCTCAGCATCGACAAGCTGCTGTACCCGCTCCGCGGCACCCC
The DNA here is from genome assembly GCA_964598805.1 of uncultured Desulfurococcaceae archaeon. Classification (GTDB taxonomy): domain Archaea; phylum Thermoproteota; class Thermoprotei_A; order Sulfolobales; family Ignisphaeraceae; genus JAADCV01. The sequence continues at coordinate 6,688 of CAZRDH010000004.1, forward strand.
TATGATCCTCCGCGTAGCCTCGACCCTCGCGCGGGTCGAGGGCGTTGAGAAGGTCGTGGCCGTGTCCTCCCCGTGGAACGCTAGCTCCCTCGAGGAGCTGGGGCTGGAGATCCTCATAGACGAGCTCCTCCTGGGCCCCGCTAGCGGGATATACGTAGCCCTAAGGATGTTTAGCGAGATCATCGTGGTGGCCGGCGACATGCCCTTCGTGACGAGCAGCGCTATAGAGAGGCTCGTCTCCGCGTGCCCGAGCGGCTTCGACGCCTGCTTACCGAGGTGGAGCGAGGGCTACCTAGAGCCCCTATGCGCAGTGTATAGAAGGGGGTTCCTCAAGGCGCTCGAGAGGGGCTTCGTCGAGGGAACGCTATCCGTTCAGCGCATCGTTAAGGGGTGTAGGCACCTAGCCATACCGGTCGAGGCCGTGTTTAGGGATCCCCGTAGGGAGCTAACGAACGTGAATACCCTCGAGGACCTCGCTAAGCTAGGCGCTTAACGCGTTGCCTACGGGTAGCGCTCCCTTAAATACTGACCGTGGCGTAGCGTAGCGAGGTGCTCCTCGCCATGCCGATGATCGACGCAATGAGGTTCTCCTTCCTGTGCCGCGCGCCCCCTCCACCCGTTGGGAAGAGGGTTGCGGTCGTTGGCGGAGGCGTTGCGGGGCTTACGGTAGCTGGCTACCTAGCGTGCCGCGGGTTTAAGGTAGTTGTATTCGAGAGGCTCGGAGAAGCGGGCGGCATGCTCCTACACATAATCCCCGAGCTAAGGGTTTCCCACGCGAGGGTTCTAGCTGGAATCGAGGAGCTCGAGAAGGTTATGGGGGTCGAGATCGAGAGGAATGTCCTCGTCTTCGGGGGATCCAAGCCCGAGCTAGAGGTTGGTGAAGGCGGTTCTCGATGCGTAGACCTCGGGGATCTCGTTAAGGAGTTCGACGCGGTGGTCATAGCCACCGGCACGTGGAGGACGAGGAGGCTCGGGGTTAGCGGCGAGAACGCCGAGGGCGTGTTCACGGCGCTTAGCTTCCTCTACAAGATGAAGAGGTTTAGGCTGGGAGAGGAGCTCGAGGCCCCGCCCGTCATACTGGCCGGGAGGAGGGTTGCTGTCATCGGCGGCGACGTAATGGCGCTCGACGTAGCGATGGAGGCGGTGTACGAGGGGGCTAGGGAGGTCTACATCCTCTACGACGGCACGGCTAGGGAGTGCCCAGCCGGGCTATACGCTATTAGGGCTCTCGAGACTCGAGGCGTTAAGCTCGTCGAGCTCGTGAAGCCCGTGGAGATAATCGTTGAGGATGGTAGGGTTAGGGGAATCGAGCTAGTCAAGCTTAACCCCAGGACTAGGGAGGTCATAGAGTCGTCTAGGTTCTCGATAGACGTAGACGTCGTGATAAACGCCCTCGCCGTAGAGCCCACCCCGCCGGCGGAGAGGGGGTACCTA
>CAZRDH010000005.1:0-3419 GCA_964598805.1 uncultured Desulfurococcaceae archaeon
AACTGCTATGATAGCCGTTCAAGGCCCTAAGGCCGTCAAGGCGATGACGGATCTGGGCTTGAGCTCCTTACAGAGCCTAAAACCGCTTCAATTCTCCTCAGGAGTACCTTGGAGTGGAGGGCGTCTATACCTAGTTAGCCGAAGTGGCTGGACGGGAGAGGATGGTTTTGAGATTATAGGAAGCCCCGAGATTGTAAGCAAGATGTTTAAGGCATTCGTAAACCTTGGGTACAAGCCGGCGGGCTTGATAGCTAGAGATAGTCTAAGGATAGAAATGGGGTTCTGCCTCTACGGCTCCGAAATACACGAGGACGTAACTCCCGTAGAGGCTAGATACTGGGTATTCGACTTTGATAAGCATAAGGATTTCGTAGGCAAGGACGCTCTAACGCAAAGGATCCTCAATGGCGTAGAGATCGTTAGAGTCGGGATAAGAATGAAGAAGGGAGTCAAGTTCGTCCCTAGAAAAGGATACAAAGTATTTGTAGGGGATAGAGAGGTAGGCTTCGTAACTAGCGGAACTTACTCGCCGATACTGGGAAGATCCATAGCGCATGCCTATGTACGTTCAACTCACGCAGTTCTAGGGCTCGAGGTTGAGGTAGAGATCCGGGGTAGAAGGTATAGAGGAAAGCTAGTTGACTTTCCATTCATAAAGAAGTAGCCTCTTTACAGCACCGCTTTTTACCCCGGTACCCCATACCACCACGGCGCGGTGGCCGCGGTAGCTCAGCCTGGGAGAGCGCGGGACTGTGGAGCCTCGGCGCAGAGATCCCGAGGTCCCGGGTTCAAATCCCGGCCGCGGCCCTCAAAACACCTTTATCCCCTATGCCTAATTTCTCCGAAGCGGTGGTAGTAATGGCTAGGTCTGCGTACACAAAGTACAAGGCTGTCATAGAGAGAATGGGCTTTAGGCAGCTAGACGTGTATAGGTACCCCGATAAGGACGTTCTTAGGGTGCAGAGGCTAGCCGATGGAAAGGTATTCGTGATAGAGTTGCCCAAGCATCGAGAGGAAATGAGTTTAGAAGAATTTGAGAGGTACGTTAAGAGCGCGCTAGGCAAGGTCAAGTAATGTTTTGAGTTCTATCCAGTGATTCGATGTAGCGTTTCTCAACGTGGTGTGCCCCGCATAACCGATCCCCCCTCATCTCCATCTCCCACACGGGGTCTCGGGGGGACGTGAGGTAGCGGGGCCAGTGAATTAGCGTGCCTTAGGGCTCTAAACCTTTTGCCCCCATGGAGAAGTTATGGGCGATTGGTGGGGCCGTTGGTAGCGGGGGGTGGATTTGAACCACCGACCTCGGGGTTATGAGCCCCGCGGGCTACCAGGCTGCCCTACCCCGCTATCTTACGGCCCCGCTCTACGTGGAGAGCAGCCGCGCTTATAGGCTTTGATCGTCTTAGCGCCAGCGCATACCTATTTATTGGACCCTATAGTGCTATCCACGGCTTAGGGGGTGCGCCTCTTGAGCTCGCCTCCAACGGAAACAGCCCATAAAGTGCTTGCGGAATCCCTTGGTAGGCTAGTATTGGTTAAGCTCAGGCAGGGAAAGACACTGAGAGGCAAGTTGAAGAGCTTCGACATGCATCTAAACATCGTTCTCGACGATGCTGAGGAAGAAATGGAGGACGGCTCGTGGAGAAGGCTGGGAACAGTACTAATACGAGGCGAGAATGTAGTAATGCTTTCACCCATTCAGTAGCATTAAGAGAGTTAAGGGTTGCATACAGAGCGTTCGCGGGGTGGTAATTCGTGGGTAAGGGCACGCCCTCATTCGGTAAGATGAATAAGAAGGTAACGCACATTAAGTGCAGGAGATGTGGCAGAGTAGCCTTTAACGTTGCTAAGGGGTATTGCGCTGCGTGCGGATTCGGTAGGTCTAAGAGAATGCGTAGGTATAAGTGGCAGAACAAGAAGTATAATCGCGTTAGGATAAAGTAGCGCCTAGAGAATTCACCTCTTTAGGCATAACCCCTTCACTATCATCTCAAAAGGCTTCCCTAGATCCCCCTTAACCTCTATATCAATTCCCGCGATCTTCTTCACGAGCTCTATGACCGTATAAGCATGCATAGTCATTTGAGCAGCCCTAACTCGCGTCGTACCGCACGCTAAAGCAGCTGGGGCAACGATCATGTCTCCCATGTGCTTATCTAGAGCTGCTCCCGTGTGCAAGTCCTCTAATAGCTTTCGTGCAGCTTCTTCGCCAACCTGCTCTGCAGGCTTGCCCTTAGCTCCTAGAGAATCCCCTCCCAACAAGCTATTCCTGCATTTGGCTACCACAACTATACCACTTCCAGGACCTAGGTGTGGATCGCGCTCTGGCGGGTACCACTCTATGTATATATCTATGGGCACTCCTAGCACGCTAAGCACCTTCTTAGCTGCAACTGCTTGACGCTCTGCAACATGCTTAGGAAGCTTAACGGCATGCGAAATTCCCTCTATCCTATCTACATCTCCCCTATCAAGGGCCTCTATAGCGTTTAGCGATCCTACGGGCTTAGACCTTATTATGACTACCCCACCGCCACGCGGATAGTGGCCTCTCCTACGCACCTCTATCTCGACTTGATAACCCATTTTGCTTAGTATCGGCAATGCCACGAGCCTCATGTAATCCACTGGAGGGCTCCAGGGGACGTCTGTTCCACCCCTAAGCTCTATCTCTATGGGTTCAGGTAGGAAGGGTAGCACTGGTAGCAACGCTTGGAGAACTAGCATAGTACTACCAGCTGTACCAATATCGAACTTGTATCTTCCGCCCCTCAAATCCCTAGGCTCGTACACAAGCTCTGTAGACCCTAGCTTAAGACCCTCAACCCTCGCGTTCGAGATCTCCGCTAATACGCGTACCGCCGTTAAGTGCTGTCGCTGCAATCCGGGATTCTTTCTCTTAGCTCTTATGTTTACGATCTTGACGGGCTTTCCCAAAACCGTTGCCAGCCCTATTGTTGTCCTAAGTATCTGCCCGCCACCCTCACCAAAACTCCCGTCTATGATCATCAAGGCTAATCCCTACCCGCAATCTCGCGAATTCTCTCAACCCCCTTAATCTCCTCTATTATCCTAGCGACCGAGGGAGGCACCATCTTCTTCCACTCATCGCTGCCCATCAACATCATCTTCCTTATGTTTGTCGAGCTGTATTTCTCGCGCTCAAATGCCGGGGGAACTAGTACGTCGTAGCCAGCTTCCTTAAACAGCCTCACGACTAGCGGATTACGAGCTATAGCGTACCTAAATCTAGGCACATTCATAGCTAGGTACCGTACCCAAAGAGCATTCATGTATATATCGGATAGCGGCACTATCAGAACCCTTCTCCTATCAATTCCTGCATCGTCAAGCGCTGCAAGTATCATCTCTATCCTTTCGCCAGCCGTAAATGGATTGGAAACCGTGTGACTCTCTTG
>CAZRDH010000006.1:0-13745 GCA_964598805.1 uncultured Desulfurococcaceae archaeon
CGAGACCGGCGAGGTCGTAGCCAACGTGTCGATACCCTTCAGCGTACTGACTAGGGTCGAGGATACCTACCCGCCCCACATAGGCGTGTACTCTGCATCCGTATTCATACCCGTGCCCCCACCATCTAGCGTCGGCAATAGGGAGTACCTCGTGTTCGTCGCTATCAAGGACCCGTACTACAAGGATCGAAGCGATTACCTAAACGACGTCGATTCCATTGTTGGGCTGCTCTACCTCGGGGTGCTCCTCTATGGCAGGTAGGTTGATTAGGAGGGGGCAAGCGGAGGTACTCGCATCGCTACTGGTCATAGCTGTCGTGATACTGATCCTTACGTACCTATGGGTCTTCGGGAGCCGCGCATCGACTATGGGCGGCAGCTACCTCGTTACTAGAGCGAGCTACTTGATGAGCAAGGGGTGTGAGAACCTATTGATATCCTCTAACTTTAGCAACGTGATTAAGGTTATTAACGTTGGGAGCGTCGAGAGCTCCATAACCTGGATAGTGCTTAACACGAGTAGCGGAATCGAGTTGGCGCCTCAATCGACGTGCGTAGTCGGCTCGATCAAGCTAGAGCCCGGGCAATCAACGTTCGTCGAGTGTAGCGCTGGTAACCCGATAGGCGTCGTCACTAGGCTGGGAAACGTGTTCCTAGTCAACCCCCAGCTAGTGGTCCCACCGATAGCGACTAGGATAAACTTAACGCCGCTAACCGTCAACATAACCAGCGTATCGAACCTATCTACCTTCCTCTACAACCCCTCGGTACTAGAGTCGAGCTCTAGGGCGGTGCTCGTAGGGATCTCGAGCGGGGATTACGTGAGTAGCGTAGGGATATACAACTACACTAGCGCTACCAACGCCCAGGTATCGATTAGCTTGACGAGCGCCGTAGCCGTGTTCATAGGTAGCGACCTCGCTAAGCCCGGTAGCTACAACATCATGATCGTGGGGATAGGGGCTCCCTTCGGCAACCAGATAAGCATTAATGGGAAGGGATACGACCTTAGCCACGTAACGGTGTACCCCAAGGTGTACGACGTCTACGCCTATAGGATCATCCTCGAGGGGTTCACGGGTCAGATAAGCGGCTTCGTAAGCTCGCTAAAGCCCGGGGTATACGTAACGCCGCTAACTACTAGCGACTACCTACTATCCATTCCCGGAGTGGGTGCACCTCTGCAACTGCAGGGATATGCTGATAGGGTTCAGGTATACGTCTATACCTCCGATGCGATAGCTAGCCACTACACTGGGTACGCACCCTTCGTAATGGTTGGGGACGTCGATGGGGATGGCTATAGCGACATAGTTCTAGATACGTGGAGCCTAACCGTAGGCGACCTCTACTCGCTAGACGATGCCTATAGCGGCGAGGCGGATCTACTCGTCGAGAGCCTCGAGCCCATAGCCATAGTGTTTAGGAACGCTCCGATAAACGCGAGTAAGTACCAGGGAGTGGTACTAGCCGTAAAGCTGTGGTTCTGGGACGACTCGCTTAACGGAACCATCGAGAATCCGAATAGCGTGATCGTGAGGTTAGGCCTCGTCGAGTTAACGCCTAGCGGGCTGCAGTGGGTTACGTGGAAGGACTTCTCCTACAACGAGCTAGTTAGGTACCGAGCGATCACCCAGATCTCATCGAACCCGCCCGAGTACGTCTTTGGCTACACGCCGCTAGTTCGGGAAGCGTACTTCGTCATACCGCCGCAGTACCGATCGCAAGGAGCGGTTCTCTACCCAGCGATAGCAATCGAGGATCCCTTCGGATTGAGCGCTAGCGGGAGCGAGCTAGCTTCGGACTCCAACGTCGTTGTTGATGTGGGTTACGTGGGTATGTCCCTCGTGGGGTGAGGTCGTGAGGCGCGGGATATCGATAGTGATATTCGCGACCATAGTCATGAGCGTCGTGGTGATAATCGGGTTCGCGCTAATCATGGAGAGCCTATCCATGGCCTACGGCGTGTCTAGCGCTGCATCTACTTTCGCTAGGTTCGAAACTGGGTACTCCATTCAGAGGCTGAGCATCCTACCCGTAACCAACGGCATAGTAGTGGTTAACTGCGGCGCCTCCGTAGCCGCGATCAAGTACGTTGCGTATAGGTGTAGCACCTCGAGCCCCTACCTCGTGCTCGAGGCTAACTATACCATTGAGCCCGGTAAGAGTGCTAGCATATACCTAGGGTGCAAACCAATTGACGTCTCGGTGGTTACGGCTAGCGGTAGGGTGTTTAAGAGGATACTGAACGTGACGGTAGTTAAGAACATCGCTGGATCGCTACAGATCTCGGCTTACTCGCTATACGGAATCGCATCGCCGCAGCAGCTAACTAAGGCGTTCATAGTTAGCAACCCGCAGCTCCTAGCAATTCCGAACGCTTCCCAGCTACCGTACTTGCGAGGAGTATCGACCGTCTTCGTAAAGGGGTATTACGCCCCCGGCCGAGCTAAGAGACCTTTAGTTACTTCCCCTAACGTTTGGTACTACAACGTCTCTATAAACACCGTCGACTCGACGCTCAGCCTAGGCCCAGCACCCTTCGGCATAGTGCTGATAGGCTACGACCCTTCGTACCTAGAGGACCTTGCTAAGGGTATCCAGACGAAGCCTAGGTACTTCATCATGATTATAGGGGCTGGTCGAACCCCCATTCTATACCTAACTAACGGCACGAGTAGTGCGTACTTACCATTCACAAGCGGATACTATTCGCCAGGCAATTGGGGTAGGTGGAGGGTAAAGATATGGAACTTTAGTGGAACCATAACCATCTACCAGAACGGCATTCCCGTAGCATCGACGAACCCACTGCTATCGAATAGGAGCGTACTCGGAATTTGGTACTATGGGTACAGGATAGGCGCCGAGATATTCTTAGAGGGCAGGGCATCGAAGGTAATGTACTACTACCCAGCCCACGGAGGAGGCCCTCCGCAGAGCCTCCAAACCACCTACGACCCGTTCCTAGCGATAGCGGACATAGACGGGGATCACATACCCGACGTAGTGTTCATAGATGAGGACGTTGGGTACGCAAGCCTGTACGGCTTCGACGATAACGCGACGATTAACGGTAGGACCGTGGAGTACCTAGACTACACAGCAACCCCGCTAATACTAACCCTCAACCTAAGCAAGTTGACTGGGCTAAAGAACGGTGGGATACCGGGGTCGAGATACTCGTTGGTCTACCTATACCTAACGCTGTTCTTCCACGACGATTCGTGGCCCGACTACCTCCAGTTCGAGGACAACGACCTTACCCTACCCGTATTCCAGGTAATCCTAAACGATTCGAGCGGCAACTCGAGGGTCGTGTACTCAATCGATTACCAGACGATAGCTAACTACCATAGGACGCTCATACAGAACCTATCGTCTAACCAAAGGTACTTCACGAAGGTGAGCGTCGTCGTACCAATACCGCTACCCGATCCGACCAAGACGTACTGGATATCGATAGAGTTCCTAGACCTCTACAATGTTACCGTGAATATCTATACGGGCGCGATTCAAAACGATGTCGATTTCACCATAGGGTTCGAGACCATAGGCGTAGTGTTAATACCTAGAGCTTCTTAACCTTCAAGAACAACCCTAAAACGATTTTTACCTAAGGCTCACATCATTAATTGAGACGCGTAGCAATAGTAGCAATAGGGGTAGGAAGCGGAATGAAGAAGGGTATTGCCCCGATAATAGTGTTCTTGATAATGCTAGTCGTATCCATAGCGTTGATACTAGCGTTAATTACGTGGTTACACGGCGTAAATAGAGCGATTCAACACGACTTCCTCGTCCAACCATCGATTTTCGTACCCCGCGCAAGAACTAAAGGAGGAACTCCCGAACTCATACTGTATGTGCAAAATAATGGTCCCGTAGCCGGCAGGATCATTAGAGTCGAGGTTCTAGCAGGTAACGGCATGTATGTATACGTTCCTCCAAACGGTAGCATAGTGATTAAGCCCAATGGGCAGACCGTAGTCGTGATACCTCCTTCAGGGCAGAACTGGACTATAGTAGGGAGCCCATCGCCCATAGAGCCCGGCTTCATGTATAGGGTGAAGGTCTATCTAAACAACGGAGCAATACTACTCTACGACGTTACCGCGCGACAAGGGTAGCCCGACTATGTACAGCGCTATCGTAATTTACATAGGTTTCCACAACTATTACTAACTTGCAACAATATATAGAACACAATATGAAAATTTGTCATGAAACACAAAACAACGTTTATAACCCACCTCCGCCGGACTAGACTTCGACCGGGTGCATAGGCATGGCGCCCAGCCTCAGAAAAGGTATCTCGCCAGTAATAGCGACGGTAATCATAGTAGCTATCACCATCGCGATCGCTGTTGCCGTAATAGGCTGGCTAACCGGCCTATGGAGTAGCCTAGCCGGCGGAACTCCGGCGATCTCCGTAACGGCTGCTACGGGTAACTACACGGGTGGTACCGTTAACGCCTTCTACATAAACGTATACCTCAAGAACACTGGTAGCGGTAGCGACAAGCTAGTTAAAGCTGAGTTCATATACAACGGCACTGCGTACTCCTGTAGCGTTGTAAGCACGGGTAAGGTGCTATCCGGCAGTAGCTATCCGTACACAGTCAATGCTAACAGTGAGGATTGGGTACTATTTAAGTGTCCGGCTACTGGTGTAAGCCCGTCTCCTGGAGACAAGGGCTTAATGAAGTTGTACTTCAGCACTAGCGGTGCTCAGAGCTTCACTGTGGTCATAAGCGCTGTAAAGTGAGCTTGGTAGGCCAAAACCTCGGGTGAAACTCTATATACCTTTTTACACTGTTAAGCTCCTTGCATACGCCTAACAATCGTCGTGCATTCTACGTCTTGATCGTAATTAACGGCTGTAGATATTAGGGTTTGCCTCGTTAACTAGTTGGGGCTTGCCCTTGAGCTCTGAGGATCGCACTAAGGAGCTTTACGAAAAGTCACTTAAGCTACACGAGTTCTATAGGGGTAAGATCGAGACGGTTCCCAAGGTCCCCATATCCTTTGAGCTCTTCGCCCTTTGGTATACCCCGGGTGTTGCTGAGCCCGCGAGGGTTTGTGGGGCCGATCCTGAGAAGAGCTTTGAGCTTACTAATAGGTGGAATACTGTTGCGATCGTATCTGATGGCACTAGGGTTCTTGGTTTAGGTAAGCTAGGACCCGAGGGAGCTCTGCCGGTTATGGAGGGTAAGGCGCTTCTCTTTAAGTACCTTGGTGGTGTAGACGCTATTCCTCTAGTTGTTCGGGAGCGGGATCTCGATAAGCTAGTGTACATAATCAAGGCTTTGGAGCCTAGCTTTGGGGGCGTGAATCTAGAGGATATCGAGAGCCCTAAGTGCTTCGACTTGCTCGAGAGGCTTAGGAACGAACTCGACATACCTGTTTGGCACGATGATCAGCAGGGTACGGCGCTCGTGACCATCGCTGGGTTGATAAACGCGCTGAAGTTGGTTGGGAAGAAGCTTAGCGATATTAGGGTTGCGGTTATTGGCGCTGGCGCAGCCGGCATAGCGATCGTTAAGTACCTAATCGTTGCGGGGGTTAAGCCCGGGAACATATTCGTCGTCGACTCTAAGGGGATTCTGCATAGGGATCGAACCGATTTGAAGAGCGGCGACCCGAAGCTCAAGTGGAAGAGGTGGGTCGCGGAGAGGACTAACGAGGAGGGTAGGACGGGCGGGATCCCCGAGGCGATGAAGGGCGTCGACGTGGTTATAGGGGTCTCTAGACCGGGTCCCGGGGTGATTAAGAAGGAGTGGATTAAGCTCATGAACGATAACCCCGTCGTGTTCGCTGAGGCTAACCCCGTCCCCGAGATATGGCCCTGGGAGGCTAAGGAGGCCGGGGCTAGGGTAGTCGCTACGGGTAGGAGCGACTTCCCGAACCAAATCAATAACAGCCTCGGCTTCCCAGCCGTGTTTAGGGGCGCGCTAACCGTTAGGGCTAAGAAGATAACTGACGAGATGTGCATAGCGGCGGCTTACGCCCTAGCTAAGTACGTTGAGGACTCTGGGAAGCTTAGCGAAGACTACATAATCCCGACTATGGAGGAGACCGAGGCTTACGTAAGGGAGGCTATCGCAGTTGCGGAGAAGGCTATTGAGCAAGGGGTTGCTAGAAGGAAGATCAGTAGGTCGGAGCTAGAGGGAGAGATTCGCGAGCTCATCGAGAGGCCCAAGAGGTACCTATCCATGGCCCTAGGCACTCTAGTTAGGAGCCTCCCTACTTAATTCGCAACACATATTAATTCGCTAACCCCCTTTTCTTTGAGTACGGGTGCATCTTCCGTGTCTAGGCTCAGAGTATTCATACGCTGTAGAGATCCCAACGCCCTAATAACCTCGGTTTCGAGGATAGTCAAGGAGATAGAGAAGGCGTTTCCAGGATCCAGAGCCTTTCTAAGGAGTTCCTACGGAAGGACTACGCTCGTAATCGAGGTTCCCACGCTAGACGAGAGGTCCGTGACGACCATATGCTCGATGGTTCGAGACATGCTCAAGCTCCCAGTTAGGTGCAGGAAGAGGAGGGTTACTACCTAAGCGCGCAGCACATAACCCGCTTCCTCCCTTCGGGGAGCGGGTGGTGATCCTCGCTAAACCCCGAGGTAGCTAGGGTCATCGCCTCGACGTGCGGAGCTAAGCGAGGCGTAAAGCCTGGGTACGGCGCGGGGAAGGTAGTTAAGCTACTAATGCTGTTGCTCGAGAAGGAGCCCCTCGGTAGGCACGCTATATCTAGGCTCCTAGGTATTGGCGAGGCTCCCGCTAGGACCCTCGTTAAGAGGCTTCGCGAGCTCGGGGTTGTAGATGTGGATCCCGTGGGCGGCTGCGTACTAACGGATTTAGGTAGGGAGGTCGCTAAGGAGTTGCTAAAGCTCGTGCCTAGGGTTGCTGACGCGAGTAGCGTTCTAAGCAAGCTCCTGCTGGATAGATACGCCTTCGCTGCGAGGATTAAGTACCGCGGAGAGGTGAACGTTCTTAGGATTCGAGACGAGGTGATTAGGAACGGGGCTTCGGCAGCGCTAATACTGGTCTGTAGAGGGGGTAAGCTCGTAATACCTCCTGACTGCGTTGGCGAGGAAGAGTACCCAGAGCTATCCGAGCTCAGAAAAATGCTGGGGGTTGAGGAAGGCGATGTGGTCGTGGTTTCGTACGCTAGCGACCCTAGGGTAGCCGAAGACGCCTTAATGAACTGGGTTGCTAGCGTGCTAGACCCCTAGAGCTTGCATAGATCCGGGTAGAGCTCGTGGAGCATGCCTGCCGCTTCCTCTAGATCCTTCACCGTGTCTATGGACTTCCAGTACGCCTCCCTATACACGTGGGCTAGGAGCTTCCTCTCGGAGGCTAGCTTTGGGAAGGTAGTTCTCTCTATATCGCCCTTCTCCGGGAGGTACTGGAAGATGCTGGGCTTCATAGCGTAGACCCCTGCGTTAATCAAGTGCTCGAGGATGGGCTTCTCCACGAACTCCACGACGTACCCGTTCTCGATCTTCACTACGCCGTAGGGGCTCCTCATCGGGACGAGGGCTATCGCAGCGACGGCGCTCTCGCTCTTCATCAAGGCCTCGATCATGGGCCTAGGGTCGAGGTCGGTGATTATGTCCCCGTTCACCACGATGAACACGTCCTCGTTCTTTAGGACGCTCTCCGCATTCTTGATCGCGCCGGCCGTTCCCAAGGGCTCGTCCTCGACAACGTACGCAACGTTTATATCGAGCTTCCTCCCGCTACCGAGGAACTCCAGCACCCTCTCCTTAGCGTAGCCGAGCAGCAACACGAAGTCGTTTATCCCGAACCTCTTCAACCACCTAATCTGCCACTCGAGGATGGGCCTTCCGCAGACCTCGACGAGGGGCTTGGGCCTATCCTCGGTTAGGGGCCTAAGCCTCTTCCCCAAGCCCCCAGCGAGAATAACCGCTTTCAAGGCTAGGCACCTAAGCCTATTTAACGAGGGGAGATATAGCCTTTGCGGGATGATCAGCGCTGGGTAGACTGAGCGAGTGATGAGTTCACGGACCGGGTGACCCACCTTGAGTAGCGAGGGTAAGCCCACCTGCGTTGTTTGCAGAAAGCCTATCGAGGGCGAAGCCGTTAGGTGCTCGGTTTGCGGAGCTCCTATGCATAGAGGCTGCGTAGACGAAGAGGTTCTCACCGACGCTGCTGGCGACCCCTTATGCCCGTACGACGCTGCTCTAGCAGCCCTAGACTGGCTAGATGGGGTCCTAACGCAGTACTCATCCTCTCTCACCAAGGAGCAGAAAGAGGAGGTAGTGGAGAGGATGAAGAAACTCATATCGCTACTCGAGTCAAGCTCTTAGCGCACGCTCACTAAGCTCCCGTACTACTTAATGGTGTAGTGAGCGCCTAGGTTTAGTACGCTGTTCGTACCGATACAATACAGTTTAAAAGCTACGTTATCCCTAACCTTGGTAGGGGCCGGTGAAGAGACTGTGGACGATGTAAACGCGCTACTCAAGGACGTCGTGTTCTTGTCCGCAGTCCTAATGAAGGGTAGGTACGTCACGAGCGCTAGGGTTAGCGGGAGGCCCGGGCTCGAGGCCTTCATAAGGAGGTCCATACCCAAGGGCCTCTACCTACTCACTACCCGTAGCGAGGGTCGCTCGCTAAGGATCCTCGTAGCTAACGGCAGAGTCGTTGGAGCAGTACTAGAGCTAGGTTCGGAGAAGTTCGAGGGGGACGAGGCTATCGATAAGGGTCTAGAGGGAGAGGCAACGCTAAACACTTTCGAGATTACCGAGGAGGTGCTCAACTTCGTACCCACGGCGAAGCAAGTGCTGGAGAAGGTGCTATCGGGAGAGCCCCTACCCGCGAAAACGCCTAGCGCTGAAGCTAAGACTGAGGCAACTCCCTCGCCTCCACCCGTAGAGACTGTTAAGCCCGCTGCACCCCCCACGCCTCCAACTCCGCCTCCTCCCGCACCTAGAGCGAACACCGTCGCCTCGGTAGTCGAGGCGCGAGCTCCAGCGAGGCCTGCTAGAGCTGCCGGGCTCAAGGAGGTACTAGCCCTAGTCGAATCCGAAGTTCCTCGCGCTCTCGACCCCCTAGGCGTTAGGGTCGCTAGGACTGAAGCGAGGATTACCGAAGGCGAAACACTCGAGATGTACATAAAGGTCGTTAACGTTCCTCCCCCCGAGGTAACTCCCGAGGTAATTTCGTGGGTCGCTATGAGCAAGGCCTTCACGATAATGGGGCTATCCGTAGACGACTACGACGCCGTTATCGAGGTCGAGACTCCGCACCACGGCTCCTCTAGGTACCACTACATAACGTTCGTCGACAAGGTCTCTAGCTTTATCCACGGGGTCGTAGCGCAGGTACTGTTTAGCCACAGCGTAATCCCCACGCCGAGTAGGGTTAGGGTCGACCCGGACTCCAAGTTCGTCGAGGTGATTTACAGCGTTAGGCCTAAGAGGCGCGACATAGCGCTCTCATCCTCTATGCTGAGCAGGTTGGCTATGGAGTGCGTTAGGATCGTGAAGAACGTGTTTCCAGGGAGGGTGAGGATCAGGCTGAAGGCTGGGTTCTTAACGGAGGGCCGCGCCGAGGGCTAGGTGAGTGCCCCCTCAACGCACTTCTCGAAGGTGTGGGTATCTATGCGTGTCCTTATCGATAGCTCCATGCAGACCCTCTTCGACGGGCTTATCCTATTCAACGCGCTCTCTAAGCAGCTAGCCACCGCCTTTCGATCTAGCTCTGGAAGGCCGTAGCTAGCCTCGATAACTACCCTAGCCTCTCCACCCGGGTTCCTAACCATCCACTTCCTAACCGATACCCCGAGCTTCCTCAGGCACTTAACTAGGTTGGCTAGGGCTACGTAGCTAGACCTAGGGATCCTCAAGTTCATTAAGAACCTAGCCGCTTTCGAGGACCCCGTCTTCGATACGCTTATCCTAACGTAGCTGAGCTTCCTAAGCCTATAGCTCCTAGGAATCGAGCTCGCTATGGCGTAGGCGGCGGCCGCCGCCACCTCGGCCTTCGTAGCCTTGCCGAAGTAGACTATCGACACCGAGGCCCTTCCATGCCTAACGCTAGCGCTAACTATCTTGAGCGCAACCTCGTTCCTATCGAACCACTTCCTAACGCCCCCGATGACCGTGCCCCGAACTATGTGCTCATCCTTAGAGCTCATCGAAGCACCCAAAGCAAAAGCCGTTACCGAGCTTATGTGGAAAGGAGCTACTTAGAGAAGAGCTTCTCTAGCCACTCGAGCAACTCCTTACCGCGCTGGGTCTTCGGGTAGGTAACGCCCTTAACGGGCTTCGGCATGGGCTCCTCCTCGAAGTACTTTAGGAACGGCTTAGGCCAGTCCCGCGGGTCGAATCCGTGCTGCGCTAAGAACGCTATCGCCCATCTCTCGGAGCCGAAGCCCGAGCACCCCGTCCACAGCGTCTCTCCCTTATTGTGCTTGATCTTGAAGGGCTCGGTAAACTTCGTTCCGTGTATCGAGATGTTGCCTATCTCTAGCCAGCTCTTCCTATCCTCTCTAGGGCCTCTATGCGGTAGGTACGCCTCGAAGTCTATGGTTCCAGGCCTATCTATGTCTAGCTCGAGCTTCTCTTCAGCAACGCCGCTCTGCTCGTAGAACCACGGGGTTACCCAAGCCCACCTCCACTCCAGGTCGAGGACCTTATCCATGAAGTACTCGTACCTCTCCAGCAGCTGGTTCCTAATCTCGATAACCTGCTGGGGCTTGCCGAGCCAAACGACTTCGATTCTATGGAACTCGATTACCCTCTCCACGCCGTGGAGCCCACCTGCTTCCCACCTAAACGAGGGGCCGCTAGCGTCGTACCACTTAATCGGTAGCGAGTCGTCGTCTAGAACTTCGTTCTCGAAGAACCAGTAGAACGGTTCGCACTGAGCGAAGCACAGGAAGTAGCTCGGGGGCCTAACGTACTTCTGGAGCTCCTCCGGGGGCAGGTCGTCCATTACGTACATGTAGTCTATCAGCTCCTCGAACTCCTCGATGTTGTAGCTCTTGGGTAGGGAGGCAAAGAGCATCGAGTTTATCACTCCCTTTAGGTGGCCCGTCTTGAGCCCAACCCTAAGCGGGTACATCTTCGGGAACACTGCCTCGACGAAGCCTAGGGGCTTAACCACCTCCTCGATAAACGCCTTCCTCAAGGCGTTTAGGATCCGGGTGAAGGGCGGGGTGTATAGGTATTGACCTATCGAGAGCCTCCTTATCCACCCAGCCTCCTCCAGAATCTTGTTCGGGTCCTCGGGCGGTGGGGTGAGCCTCTTCCTAGCGCTCTCCTTAATTAGCTGCCAGTGCTCAGCCTTTCCGCCCCACCTAGCCCTAGCCTCCTTCTCCTCGATTAGCCTAAGCAACCTAACGAACACGGGCTTCTTCAAGTCCCCTAGCTCTAGCCCACTCAACTCGATTACGGTTCTACCACTAGAGCTCTCAACACCCTTAACGAACGGGAGCCTTAGGCTAACCCTAACCTCCGTATCCAGCTCGATAACGCAGTTCTCTAGCCTAACCCCCCTTACCCCAACCCTAAACTCGCGCCCAAGCCTCTCGCCGAGAACCTTCCTAGTCCTCAGAATCGCCTCGTCTATCCTAACCCTCCTACCGCACTCGAAAACCATCCACAGCTCGCGCCCATCCAAGCCCCACTCCTTAACTTCAGCTCCTTGAGAAGGATCCTTGCCGCACCCCCTCTTCAAGTAGTCCTCGTTGAGGTACCTAACCACCTCCTCTAGAACGCGCTTAGCCTCAGGTGGAAGCTCCTTGCTGAGCTCGAAAACCGCCTTGCCGCGGAACCTCATGGAGTACCATCCGCGGTTAGAGGTGTGGGTATGGGGATTATAATAGGGTTTATGCTCTACCCCCGCTCTCGATGTACTTCACAACCCTCTCGTAATCCTCTTCGCTAACGATCCCCCTCCTTCGAAGAACCTCGAATAGCTCCCTAGCCCTCATCAGCGATAGGAACTCCATGCCCACCGAGCGAATCCTCTCCCTAGCCCCCTGCTCCCTATCCACCACCACGGCGGCGGCCACGGGCTTAGCGCCCGCGCTCTTAAGGGCTTCGAAAGCCCTTAGGATCGAGCCCCCGGTAGTAGCGACGTCATCTACTATAACGACCCTAACCCCCTCCACTACGCCCTCGACCACGGACTCAGTTCCGTGTTGCTTCCTCTCGCTCCTAACGTACCCCATCGGGAGCCCGCTTAGCGCAGCTACGTAGCTCGCTAGGGCTATGCCCGCCGTAGCCACGCCGACGACCGCTTCGAACCTACGCAAGTTGAATCTATGGATCATCTCCTCGGCTACGACCCTAGCTAGGTGGGGGTAGCTATAGAGCTTCCTAAGGTCTATGTAGTAAGGGCTCTCCAAGCCCGAGGTCAACCTGAACCTACCGACCTTTACCATCCCTAGCCTAGCTAGCGAAACCGCTACATCCTCCAGCACGGGGTCCAAGGCTTCGCCCAGTGCTAGCGTAGCGTTGAGGGAGGGATTTAATTTGCTAGGCTCCGCATAGCGATTCGGAGGAGCGAGCCTTGGGCTCGACCATAGCTCCCTTAGGCATGGCTGTAGCGGCTCTATTCGGGGGATGCCTCTTCATATCGATCCTCCTGCTTAGGAAGCTACCGCTACGCCTCTGCGTTCCTGAAAGCGCTGAGAGCCGCGTTGCGTTCGTGGCTATCGGTAGGGTCGGTATCGAGGGCGTTAAGTGCTTCGAGAACCCTAGGGAAGCGCTAAGCAGTGGGGTCGAGGAGCTAAGCGATGCCGTGGCGATGGTGCTCGCGGTCAGGAAGGTGTTCCTATCCATAGCCATGCTAGCGGGGCTAGGGCTAGCCCTATCCATCGCGATTACGGCTCTAGCGCTAGCCCTCGGCGCATAGCCACAGCGTGCCAACAGCTCGGGCTATGGCTAGGCTAGCAATGCTCTTAGCCTTCTCCCCAACCTCCTCGAAGCTCCACACGTCAGCTGAGGGATACAGGATCCTTAGAGCCCCCCTAGAAACCTCTACCTCGACCTCGACCGAGACCAGTATCGCCATGGCCCTCCTATACGCTAGCTCGAGCCTAACCACGGCTCGGCCATCGAGTTGCAGGAGCTCTACCTCGCTAAGAACGAAGTTATCGTCGTTGCGTAGGGACTCCTTAACGCACTTAACGACCTCCTCCAGGTTCTTAGCGCCGCGAAGCTCTATCGATGGAGTCGCGGGCCTCCTAGCCCCGCCGACGCGCATAGCCCTCGAAACCCTTCTCGATATCGCTACGGAGAGGGCTATCGATGACATGACGTGGGTTGCGAACGCTATAGAGCTAGGCACCGCGCCGAAGAGGATGTAGGAAACCGCTGCCGTTAAGGGGGTTAGCAGCATGGATATCGCTAAGCTCCCCACCGAGGTCGCGACTAGAACCATGTCCCTAGAGACTCCCTGCACGACGAGCGCGCCGCAGAAGCCCCTCATCTTCTCGGCGATGCCCCCGCAAGCGGATAGCGCTACTAGTACCGATAGCGCTATCGATAGGGCTAAGTAGGCTAAGCTCCTTGGGGTCGGGGCTCGGAACCCGCTGGATACGTAGGCGTAGCCATTCGCGTACCTAACGATCGTGCAGATGCTAGCGAGGGAACTCGGGGGAGGCGAGGTAAAGGAGGCTAGAATGCACTTAGCTACGCACCCACCCCTACACAGCTCCTCGACGGCACTCCTCGATAGGGGTAGCACGACGAGCTTCGTCGG
>CAZRDH010000007.1:0-2706 GCA_964598805.1 uncultured Desulfurococcaceae archaeon
GTGCTCTTCCGATCTGCTTAGCGGCGTCAAGGTATTTATGTGCGGCGATCTCGATGCGCTAGAGAGGTTGGTGGAAGTCGACGAGGAGTCGAAGGGTATTATTCGTAGCGCTTGCGAGAAGGGGGTTCTCGAGGTATGTCCGTGGTACGCCGAGATAGAGCCCCTCGAACACGTTGGCGAAGCGGTTCTGCAGAACGGTATCCAAGCGATGCTCTTCCTAAGGGATCTAGGGCTAGGGACTTCGGACGCGATATTCGTGTCCACGGCAATGGGCTTGCCCCCAGCCATGCCTAGGATCGCTAGGCTCCTCGGGGTCAGGGGGATTATCGCGACCGCTTCGATCGATGCTAAAGGCGAAGCACTGTGGTGCGTTGGGAGCGCTTGCGTAGTGTCGATACTAGTGCCCAGCTCATGCAATGCGCTAGATCGTTTCGCGCACTTAGCTCCAACGCCTCTGGGAACCGTCGTGTCCCTACCCATCGAGGGGAGCGGACCCGAGGTAGTGAGGGAGGTGCTGGAGAGCGTAGTGGCTCAGTCGAGGGGCGTCGTCAAGAGCATGCTGTACCCAGCGATCCTACCCTTCAACGTGCTCGCGGACCTCGTAGCGAGCACGTGTAGGGAGATCGGGATCGAGTGCCGCACCCTATCCCTAAGCGAGTTCGTTGACGTGGTTAGCGGTAGGCTGGGGCTCTCGATACCTAGGAGGAGTGCTTCGACTACCGTGAGCGCGGCTCGTTTAAGCAAGCGTGTGTGGATAGAGAGAATCCTCTCGCTACACGTAGGGCTCTCCCTCGCAGCGCTAAGCATCGAGGGGCGAGACTCGAGAGGCTCGGCGATTATCGATAGGCTGTGGAGAGCCGTACTGAGCGGAGCTCCGCAATGCGAAGCGGCCGTATACGCGACGCTAACCTACGCTCTCTCCAAGCACGCACTCCCCGGGCTTAGCGTCGTGTACACCGACCCCATTCCCTATGCGGTTACTCGCGTCGTCGAGGTTTTAATACCTCGGAGCATCGCTTCAGAAACCATTATCACGCCCCGGGGGGTCCTCGAGCCCCTCGACGACGTTTCGAGCGATGCCGTGAGGATGGGGCTCGTTATCGAGGGTGAAGTAGCTTCGCTTCACTCCGCATTAGCTCAGCGAAGGGCTTGCCCTACGCGAGTAAGGAGCGCTAGCTCCGTCGAGGAGCTTAAGAGCGTTGACGTTGCGCTCGAAGGCCTCGAGGTATCGGCGTCGATAAGCGTGGGGAACAGTGTGCTACCGCTCCAACCCGCTAGAAGGTTCGAGGGGGCGGTAGTCGAGTGGAGCTCGCTTAAGGTAGGGGGTGGTGGAGGTGGTAAGGTCGTGGTGCGTAGGTACGTCTACGCGGGGTTGCGAAACGTTATCGAGGTGGATGTGTGGATGGAGCGCGCGGCAACGCTGAGCCTAAGCCTAGGCCTCGAGCCGAAGAAGCTCTATTCCTACACTCCATGGCTAGTCACCGAGCACAGGGTTAAGGACGAGATTAGGGTAGCCACCCAAGCATTCGTAGCGCTAGAGGGCTCCAAGCGCGTAGCGTCGATATCCATGAGGGGTTCCCACGTAGTGAGCGTTAAGCGGGTAGAGGGGGGTGTAGAGGTTAGGATAGAGCTTAGCGAGGGGATGAACTCGTTTAGGATTTCGCACTGTCGCGAATTGAGTAAATGCGTTGCGTTAGCGTGGGCTCACGCAGCTAGCCCCTTGGGCATAGCCCTCGAAGCTCGCGGCAAGGCTCTGCCGGGAGCTGGGCGCGAACACGTAACGGAGTTCGTATCCACCGAGCCGCGAATCGAGCTAGCGTCGATAAAGCCGTGGAGGTATGGGCGTGGCGTAGTGCTGAGGCTAGTAAACCCGTTTAGGGATGGAGAGGCTAGGCTCGGCCTCGCTCCGTGGGTAAGGAGCGTGTGTAGGTCTACAGCGCTAGAAAAAGCGTTTGATTGCGTGGAGCTCGTTGGGAGGAGGGTTAGCATAGAGATGGAGAGGGGCGGGGTAGAAACAATCATCTTGCTTTCGAGCGGCTCTTCTCCCCAACAACTATGACTCGGAGCGCGTCGGCAATGTCCTCGGAGTAGTCCATGGAGTTCTCGAGTGACTTTAGGAAGTCCCTAAGCATTATTACCAGGGCTGGGTTACCCAGCTTTGGGCCGTACTTAAGGAGGTCCTTTCTAGCGCGATGCATAACCTCGTCAGCTTCCTCCTCGTACTTCTCTACCTCAGCGCACAGCCTGTAGGCATCATCGTACTTCTCCTCGAGAAGCATCTTAACCGCCCTGCCTAGAGTCTCGACCGCCTCTAGGTTTAGCTTCGCTAAGCGCTCAATGCTATCTCTCAAGGCCTTCGGGATCTCTAGGTAGGGCACTATGTCTAGGTACCTAAGGGCCTCCTTAACCCACTCCGACATCCTATCCATCATTCGCAGGAGCCTAGCTATATCGTCCTTAACCTTCGGATCGACGCTGTTCCTACTAAGCTCCTCGAGTATCTTCCTCCTATACTCGTCGGCCTCGGTATCCATCCTAATGCTTTCCTCGAGGTGCTTGTAAGCGCTGTTTACGTCCATCATGTTCAGCGAGTCGAGAGCCTTAATGAAGCCCTCGACCATGCTGCGTAGCCTAGAGAAGTACTCGGCTATCATCTCGCGTATGTTCGGGGGTAGGGGCGCCACCTTCGCTTCCCGTGTACTCGCT
>CAZRDH010000008.1:0-3521 GCA_964598805.1 uncultured Desulfurococcaceae archaeon
GTTGTTTGCGTAGAGGGTTGCGTAGCCGACGGCGTAGTACTTGAGGAGCAGGGCTTCTCCGGGGCTCGCGGTTACTGTGGTAACCGAGTCGCCGCTCCCGTACCAGTTAGCTACGATTGTTAGCCCAAGCACCCTAGCTACACTCGAGCTAGACGATGTCGCGGTAGTGGTAGTGGAGGTGGTGGTAGTCGGTGTGGTGCTGGTCGTGGTGGTGCTAGTCGTGGTGGTCGTGCTGGTCGAAGTGGTGGAGGAGGTTGTCGTGGTTACGTAGAGGGTTAGGGTTAGGGTGATGGCGCTGGAAGCGGTTTCGGTGCCCGCTACTACGCTCGCTACCGCGGGGACGTAGATGGTGGTAGTCGTTGCCGTGCTCGGCGCGGTGGTGCTTAGCGTTGCGGAGCTCGAGACCGTTACGCTAGTCAAGCCCCTGGTGCTCGCGCTCCACGCGTAGACGGGGGTTCCCCAAACCGATACGTTGACCCAGAGCGTCGTGGTCGCCCCCGCCCCGAGCGTAGCGATAAGCGCGTAGCTAACCACGAGCGTGATAGCGTCCCCGGCCCCCGCCACGATGGCCGTGGAGCGGAAGCCGTTGGGGAACCAAGCGTCGAACCTAGAGATCGCCGCGGTGAAGCCCGGGGAAGCGCTAGGCGAGCTAGTGCCGCTTGGCAGCGCTCATATTATCGTCAGCAAGGTCCTACTCAACATCGTGGTGGGAAGCATAGGCGTCGGAGGTGCCGATCACGACGCACTACTTCGCGGTGCTCGCAGTCAAGAGCAGTATCAAGTAGAAACGGAGGGTAAAGCCACGGTATTCGCTAGCTACAACGAGCCCTACGAATAGGAGTGTTTTGGAGGGATTGCACGGAAGGAAGTAGTCGCGAACGTGTCGTTTGAGGGGTAGCGTTAAGCTTTGTGATCAGTACTGCGCAGGGTATTGTCGCTGAAGGTGTGTGGATGTATCTTAGTTGCGCTCTACCTCACCTAGTTTATGTGCGTGAAAAAACCGTTTGCAGACGGTTATCTTCTCCTAGCGATTGCGATACCTAGGGCGATTGCTAGCCCTACGGCGAGGCCTAGGAATATCCACATACCGTATCTATACGCTGTAGGTACATAGACGACTGTGCGCGTAACGTACTTCGTCGTCGTTACGACCCTATAGGGTCTACTAACAGTACTTGTAGGCTTTATCAGTCCTAGGACTTTGTAGAGATCTCCCCCTACCTCCGCTACTCTATAGAATATCCCTGGGTACCTACCGTGCCTCCCCTTAAACACCACTACCTTAACTACCTTAACGAATTCTTCGGGGTGCTTCAAGGCTTTCAACATGGCTTCGTCCTCTAGCAACTTCCTTACCCACCACCCCCAGCCATGGTATAGCGATGAGGGTATGTGAGCGAGTTTGCGAAGTAGCGTAAAGTTGAAGGCTACGACGATGACTTTGTTAACGGTCTTGTGGTGCATGGACACGATTATGGCTCCCGCTGGGTCTGCCCCCAGCATCTTCATGAGCTTCTCTACCTCCGCTCTAGGTATGAGCTTCACTACGATCCTCCTCTTACCTGGAGTAGCATCGTATAGCACTGCGTACAGATCGTCCTTGCACCACACGGGCTCGGCTATTATGTAGATCTCGGCCCTGGGATTGATTAGCGAGTGCTTATCGAGGTACTCGTAGATCATGTAGCCCGATAAGAGGCCCGGACATACGTGGTTATGGAACTCGGCTGCGAGGAATAGATCTGAGGGTGCGCCTAAGCTCCATGCCAGAGACATCGTTACTATGGAGAACGCCGCGTAGCTCGAGGTATTGGAGGAGAGAGCGAGCCACACCCTCTTTGGATCCCTCATACCTAACTCGATTATTTTCCTGGGGTCGTAGCTGAACACCCTCATCTTGATCAACCCCTCCCTAAGCACGTAGCTAACGGCCTTGCTTACCGACTGCCCGCTTAGCACCATAGCCACGCCCTTCTCGAGGATCGACCTATTGAGCTCTACGTATAGCGCTCTATGAGCCTCTCTATTGTATGCGAATACCCATAAATCTGCATAGTACGGAGTGTGTACGGGTATCAAGTTGTGGTATGGATAGAAGCCGGCCTCTATGAACGGTATGAGGATGCCGTACATAGTCTGGTGCTCGACGATCACATACTTAGCGTTACTTAGCACGAGGACGTTCATACCGGTACCCACGCTCTTCTCAACATCCTTAAGAAGCTCTTTACCTAGACTTAGAGTGAATTGAAGAATCTTCGGCGCTTCGGCATGCACCCGCATTAAGCACGGTAATGCCGTTGACATGATTAAGAGAATCACCAAGCTTAGCGCACGGAGCGTACCCGTACCCAAGTGAGTGCACCGCCTAGATCTAGGAGGTGTGCCTAAAATGCCTGCTAGCCCTCATCGCAAGCCTCTAGGCCGCTGATTCACGAAGAGAGCGCGTTGCATGAACCACCCCCGATCGCTAGGCGCACTAGAAATGCTAGCCCCTCTCCGCGCAACGCCGAGGATTCGCGATTCAGAAACCACTCACTCTGTAGCTTCGAGGATAGCAGCGACGCGAATCCCCTTGGAGGCGTCGATGCCTACGCACACCGCTTCCCACCTTAGGTGCTTCAAGCGCCACTTGAGCTGCCTACACGCTTTGGAGAGGCACTCGTCCACAATTAAGCACGGCATGCTCTCAACCAAAGTAGCGCCCTAGGGTGCTTCGCGTTCTCGCACACTATTAGTTCATTGAGTGGAAGTGGATTCACGTAGATGAGTCGGTAAACGCGTGCGTGCTAATGCTCGGAGGCTAACTGAGGGAGAGGGGTTGCGCGTTTACATACCTAGGGAGGGTTGAGGCCTATGCCCATCGAGAGAGGGTTCTGTTGGAGAGGATCGAGTATCTTAGGGATGTTCAGAAGAGTCTTGAGGGAGCTATTAAGGAAGCTATAGCGATCGCCATCGCTAGCCCCATAATCAACATCTTCGTTAAACGTGTCGAGGTATTCCTAGTCATTACGTTGATAATGAGCGCCTTCACGATCTACGCTGCCTACAACCTATTTAGGATTCAGAGAGAAGTTAGGTATCTATGGGAAGAGCTCATGGCTAGAGACCCCATCTACGAGAGGATACCCCCGATAGCTGTATTCGGAATACTCGCAGCGATAGCTAGCATCATAGCGCTCCTCCTAACGTGGTAACCCCAATCCTCCTTCTCGTTGCGAATTCCTTGGCTCCCTCTCCATGGCTGAAGGTTTGATGTGCGCGGAAGGGGCTCGAACTTCTTTCGCTTGCTTAAGGCTGTCGACAGGCCTAGATCCCGGCGTTAGCGACATCGTGCTGAGCCCCGCTAGAGTTGAGGGGTTGTTCGAGACTGAGCTTATGGGCGTTCGCAACCTTCGTTCACAAGCTTTGGGTTGGCGTTGCCTCGTGAATAGCGAGTGAGGGGTATTTAGCGAGCGCGTGAGCTTCGTTGCTTAGAGCTGCACTAGAAAGCTCTAGGGAAGCTGCTTGGGTTGGGAGTC
>CAZRDH010000009.1:0-2923 GCA_964598805.1 uncultured Desulfurococcaceae archaeon
TGGAGAAAGCTTTAGCAGTAAGTACATGGAGTACGTAAAGGCTCGTGTCAATGGCATAAAGAGGGTTATGGATGCTGGTGGAATAGTAGTTGGTATTGTGAAGAGGATACGTGGATCAATGTTCCTAGACTTTATTTCAGTCAACTCTATTATCGATTCTTCAAGTACAGAATTGTTGAATTCAATAAAGCGAGCTAATCTAGGCGATAAGCATTTCGTTATGTACGTATCTGAGGTACTGAGGGAGAATCTCCATAAAGACGGTAAGGATTTTACTATTGTCTTTAAGCCATTTCCTTTACCGAAGGGTGTTACCGATGTTGAACTATATCGAAGTTACGGGATAGATGTTTACAGTTTCTACCTGGTTCCAAGGCTATACGGTATGGGGCGAGAATCTGCGCCTATTAGAGTGGAAATAGCCGTTAAAAGCAATGCGAGTTCGAGTGATGTCCTCGAGTATGTGAGGAAAGCAGTTGGAGCCATTCACGCATGGCTCATCCCCGGTCTCAACGTCCCTGAACCCGTGCTTGTAGCGCATTACCGCTGTAGTATTAGGAAGCGCGAAGCAAAGAAACTCCTCAAGGAATTCGCTACTAGGGCGCTTTACGAAGCATCGAAGTCGCTTGACGAGGAATCGGCTTACCGCATACTACGGTTAATAGGTGAATAGGTGAAAGGATCTTGTCTATCCCGAGGATATTGGGACGTGTATTATCGGGTTCCTCAACAACCTTAGCCCGATTTCAGCCGCTAGAATCAGCGGAAAACGTAATTAGAGAGGGGCTCTTAGTCGTAATACGCGACGAACCTAATCGAAACATTTTAGGAACCATAACTAGGATTGAGGCCTACCACGAATTCTACGAAGTTGGGGAAGTATGGTCGGAAGCCATAAGACGAGGGCGAAGACTCCCCGAGAGCGTTGCCCGTAAATACGTTGTAGCGTATGTACACTTACATGGCACTATTAGGAATGGAACTATCTCGACTGTTAGTAGGCCTCCGAGACCCGGAGCCGAGGTTCTAGAAGCCGATAGCTCTATTCTAAGTGCTATCTACGGCTTCGACCCCCGAAATAGCAATAACGTTCCTGAAAACGTTGTGGTGCTAGGGAATCTGTATGGGTATCATGAGGGGCCCGAGCTGCTTCCAGCGATCTTAAGGCTGGATAATATCACGATGCATTTAGCGATACTAGGGGTTACTGGAAGCGGTAAGTCTAATACAATGGGGGTTTTGATAGAGGAGTTAGGGAAGAAGAATGGTGTGCTCGTAGGATCGTTGCGAATGAAGACTATCCCCATGGTGGTATTCGACGCTAACGGCGATTACTTAGACTACTATCGCAATCCATCAATAGTTCCTTCGTACGAAGTGATACGCATCGTGTTTCCGAGAGCGAGCAGAAGCGTAGAGCTTGCGCTTGGTAACGCTCAATGCGAAGAACTGAAGATAGATCTGAACTTCTATGTCGAAACCGATAATCTATCTCACCTAGCGGAACTCATTTACGCATTAGCTCGTGGAGGATCGTTAGAGGGGCTAGAGCTTCAACTAGATTTGCTAACGAGAGTATTGAGAAAGGCTTTAGATGAGATTAGGGTATGCAGAACAGGATATGCGACCCATAGCGGCGTAGACATGAACTGCGTGTTAGCCGGTGAAGGATTTGAGCACCTCATAGAGTTAGTCAAGAGAGAGAAAGATAGTCATGCACAAACGATTCAGGCCGTTATTAGGACTCTCAATACGTTTCACGAGAAGATTAAGAGGTATGGAATAGTACCTGAGTATGCTGAGGAAGCGACGATAAATAGCGATTTCATAGATGAAATATCCGACCCTAACAACCCCAAGTTAGTGATATTCGACTTCTCGCCAGATGGCGCTCCCGGCGTCGAGACTAGAATAAAGCAGTTCATCGTTGGGTACTTCCTTAGCCTTGCGTTCGAGAAATTCGTTAAGTACAAAATTGATAGGCAGAATAGGGTTATGCTAATTGCTATAGAGGAAGCACAGAATTACGCGCCAAACCAACTCGTTTACCCGATCGGATACAGTGTTGCACGAAACATCCTAGCTAACGTAGCTACCCAAGGAAGGAAATTCGGACTTTGCCTAGCACTAATAACGCAGAGACCTAGCTTTGTAGACCCCATAATAATGAGCATGATGAACACGTTCATAATACACCGCATCGCTCCCGGGGACCTCAAGTTCGTTCAACAAGTAACCGGCGGCCTGCCAAAGCACGTAGGATCGAGGTTAACTACCTTAGAGACGGGGCTAGCAATTGTCGTTGGCCAAATGAATGCATTCCCATCACCAATAATGGTCAAGGTTCGTCGCAGAATTAGTCACGAAGCTGGAAGCGTTTCTTAAGGGGGTTAAAGCTCGATGGATCCGAGTGCATGTAGACCCATACGGATAGGGCAGTCACTTACAATCATTAGGGAAGAGGCTGAAAACCTATCTGAGCTTGAGAAAAAGGTTTTGACTAGCTTAGGGCTAGAAAGCGAAGCTGAAATAACGCTTAAGCTTGAGCAGTTTGTAAATGAAGTAGTTAAGGAGATTACGGCAGAGAGGCCGAGGTCTAGAGTCCTTATACTTAGGGCTCCCTGGGGATACGGAAAGACTTACTATGGGAGTGTCGTCCTCAAGAACATAGCTTCTAAATACGGCGTTTGGCTCAAGTACATAACGTTCGAGCAGATCGTGGAAGACGTACGTCGAAAAGTGGAAGCAGGGTCTAAAAACGTAACTTCGGAAGCAAGGGAATACATTCAGAAAATGCTCAATGAGTCTTTAGAGGAAGCAAGAAAGAATGGCTGTAAAGCCGTCATAGTGTTCATAGACGAACTCGAAGCGTTTCTAGAGGCTCATAGAGTTCCTCGAGGCAAAAGTCTTCGAGCAGACGTCG
>CAZRDH010000010.1:0-15891 GCA_964598805.1 uncultured Desulfurococcaceae archaeon
TACGTTCAAACTCCTCGAACTCCTCCCAAATCTCCTCGAAGAGCTCGTCTATCAAGTCGAAAATCGTTTTCCTACGCTTCCTCTCGGGCATTCTAGCCACCCTTTACAGACAACTAATTTCTAAGAGAGGCTTATATCCACTCAGCGAGGATTACGTACCTAAACCCGTGTTTAGTAGCGTCTACGAGATCTGGATCTAGGTACCCCACTTCGTATAAGCCATTCACGGTGCTTAGCTCCACAACTCTAAGCTTGCACCCAACGCGTTCTCCAAGCTCCTTCACCATACAATCAGCTTCGCTACTAGATTTCGCTATGGCTAGCGGAGCCTTCTTCGTGAACCTGACTACAGGGCCTAAGGGGCTCTTGCCCAGCGCGTATATCACTAAGCGACCACCTTAAGTTCGTTAAGCGCCTCTACCTTAATATCCATACTCTAAGGCTTAGCGTTAATCGCGGGTGCACAAACTTGGTCAGCGAAATTATCGTCATAGCACGTTTCGGCGATGCTGATGGCGAAAAGGCTATAGAAGTAGCCAAGCGCGCTTGCTCTAGAGCCCTTAGGGAGTATGGAATGAAGGTAGTGGTCGTACCACTAATTTCCTGGAGCTCAAGCTCTCTACATACGCGGAGCCCCATAGTGCTAGTAAATGGAAGGGTAATTGCTTGCGGGCGCGTACCTAGCGAGGATGAAGTTCTAGAAGCGCTACTCAATCCCCCTAGAGCGAGGAAGAGCATACATGCATTCATCGAAGTTCCGGCGGCCGTGCTAGACGATGATACTCTCCTTGCTGCAGCCGAGAACTTTTAGTCCGAAATCCGCATAATAAACTCGCATTCTAAGTGCATACCGGGAGCGTTTAGATGGATTACCTCAGCGCTATGAACGTGGACGTTCTAGCCCTAGGGACCTCCATCACCACCTTAAAGCTTATGCAGTTAATGAACGAGTATCGAGATGTAAAAATCATTGCGGTAGACTGCAGCCCTAGGCCGGGAGGGATTATAGCCCCGATATCGACAATTATCGGAAGAGTGTCCTTAGTGCCTCTTCTGGGGGTTGACAGCGCTAAATCACTTAAGTTCAATGTGGAAACCGTGATTGTTAAGGATGGTGACTACGTATCTAAAGTTCACGCCTTCGAGAACCATACACACTTTCAAGAGCCATGGTTTATTAGGTGGCGAAAAGCGTTTGCTTCCTCTAAATCAATGTACATAACCGTGGATACGGAGCCTATCGTACCAAGGCTATCGAGATCGCGAATAGTATCAAACATACGCAAAATCTTTATAGAGAGAAGGATTGCCGCACTATCCACGGGAGCTACGTATAGGTTTCGCTACTTGGTTACAGCTTGGCCCCTAGATGTGCTACTTAGGAAGGTCACGCCCTTACCTAATTCTTGTAGCAACATAGTGAACCAGCTTCGTAGTATAGCCGTACACATTTCGCTATTCGTTGAAGAGCTAACTAAAGAGAGCTCAGGGCACGCTATCATGTATATACACTCGACTAAGGCATCGAGATTCCATACAGCAATAAAGTTATTCCTTGGTCGCTACGCTATTACCTATGCCTACACAAGCTTTACTCACAGTTACCCCTTGTTACCAGGGATAACGGAGAAAATTATTTCCGAGATGAAGAGGTTCCGCATAGTCAACGAAGAGAGGATCGTTGATGAACGCCATGCCGCCTACATGTATGCAGCGCTCTCGAAAACGGATTGCATACGGGAGTGCTTAGAGGAGCTCGAAGGCTATGACATACTGTGCGTAGGTCGGTTAGGAACGTGGCGCGAAGCCAGCATTAATGACCTTTACGTTCAAGCAAACGAAGCCTTGAAAAAACTGAGTTTCTAACCAATGCGCTCTAAGCATATAGATACGCACCTATCTTCGAGTTCCTCACATACGTCTTCACAAAGCTCATCCTCACACTTACTACAGTCAACTATCTCTTCGCAAATCTCCATGCACTTCTTCTCTTCTTCGCCAACCACAGTAGAATCACCTTCTTCCCACTTATTGCCGTAAAGGGTATTAGTGTAGTAATGGGGCGATGCCGATCATGAACGCGAAGAGCGCTGAAGCAGTTGCTATGACGACGAGTATTATCGAGTGGATAAAGCCCGCTAGAACGGTCATTTCCCTGAGCTTGCCACACACTAAGCCCATTACCCACGAATTTATCGCGTTCCCAACTCCAGCAATTAGTGATATGGACGCTAAGGTTTCTGGCGTAACCTTAATTCTCGAAGACATCGGTGCGTAGGCAGCGGTCCCACCGCCACCACCCAGTATACCCATCGTCACATGCATAGACTTCGCTATCATGCCTAGGATCAGTATCGACGTTATCGCCAGTATTATCGCCGCTAGGTAGGGTATCATTACGTAGGCTCTAAGCCTTCTCTTCAGTTCGTCCCTAAGAGCAGCCATTTCCGATGTGAAGTGCGATACCATGTCTAGGATCTGCGGCGCTGCACCTCCATACTCGATTGCATCCACGAGGAACTTAAAGACTAGGAGCCCGAACCAGCTATAGAGCCGTCGCACTGCGTTCCTGATAGCATCGACAACGCTTATCCCCGCCATTAGTGCCGCGGCCATCCTCTTAACGACGTTTGTGAGTGTTCCGTAGTTTCGTTGCGCTAGGTAGGTAATGCACCTCTCGATGCTCAACCCAGTCTTCCTAGTCTCGGTAAGGTCTCTAAGGAAGTTAGATAAGGCTAATTCCAGCCCTCCCTCTAGCCTTCGCTTCTCCAGGTACCCCTTGACTCCACCAAGCGCTGCTACGACTAGTGCAACGCACACCGATATGTATACTGAGGCGACTCTCATTGCCATGCTACTGCCGGCGATGAAGGGGCTGAGCATGTAGAGGATTACTCCCACTACCATGCCCACGGGTATGGAGATCATGAGGTACATGTAGTACTTCTTGTTGTATAGGGGATCCGATGGAACCATCTTGTGCGCTAGGAGTAGCATTAGCCCTGTTAGCGAGGGCTGGATGATGAGCGCGAACAGCGTGAATAATGATGGCGTGAACATGCCTACGGGAGCAATCGAGCTGACAATGAAGAATATGTACAGCGATAGCGCTGCAATGACGTTTAGCGCCGCGAACATCTCCATGAATAGACCTACTCTATCAGCTACGGATCTAACTTCCTCGATTTTCTTCCTAAATAGCTCGCTCGTCCTAATCTCTAGGTAGTGAATTACGTCTCCACCTGTCCTTAAGGTCGTCGTGTACCCGAGCATGAATTCTCTAAACGAGCGTGAAGGGTGCGTGGAGGCTACGGCGTCTATAGCTTCCAGAGGATCCTGACCGAAGATCTTCATGTTCCTGAGGATTCGCTTGCACTCCTCACTAATCGCTTTGAAGAGCTTTATCCTAGCAATGGTCTCGACAACTTTCTCCGGAGATACTCCGCTCCTCGCCATAGTGGTTAGGTAAGCCGCAAAGAACGGCAATTCGTACTCTACGGCTTCAGCACGCGCACTCGCCAACATAGATGGGTATGCCAGCATGTACGCAAATATCATTAGTGGGACGATCACGGCCATCATGCCGAGCGCTGCCACGAGCTTAATCGATGGATAGACGAGCCAGGTAATGTAAGTTCCGAGACCTAGGCTTAGCCCAATAATGAAGGTTACGAAGAGTACCTTAGCTACGTATGCGTATGGATGCGTATACATTCCAGCAGCCCTAATGTTCTGCTCTAAGTTGAAGACCCTAGCTATCCTAGCAGCTACATCCCCAAAGGCTATCCACGCGATAGTGTCCAGAAACTTAGTTTTGCGCTTTTCCGCTACGGATCTAGCCAACGAAGCTCACCCAATCTCGATGCCCATCCTCCTTAGATCCTCAACGCATTTCCTATACACTTCTTCGGGGTTTGCGTAGTATCTATGGACAACATCCGCGACCTCTCTATACATTCTAAGTCCCTTTACCGCCATCCACTTCAGCACTACCTCACGCCGCTTATGCTCTTCTAGAACTCGCTCGAAATCCCATCCACGATTCTCGGCGTAGTCTCTAAGCGTTTTACTATTTTCAATCCTAACCTCGTGCGTATCCGTACGCGGGTTCCACCGCGAAATCTCAACATATTTATTTACGTCCACGATCTCCCACACATTCGTGACCCTTCTCCTTACCCGCTGACCTATAATCACCCTCTTTATGACTAAGGCGAAGTTCACGAGGGGTATGTAGCTCGGCGGAATGTTCATCGGGGGGCTGGTTAACCTCTTTACCGCCGCGTCTATGTTCTCGGCGTGCATAGTCGTCATACCGCCGTGCCCCGTAGCCATAGCCTGGAACAAGACGTAGGCTTCCTCGCCACGAATCTCGCCAACGATTATCACGTCCGGCCTGTACCTAAGCGCGATCTTGACGAGGTCGAACAGCGTTATTTCGCCTATCTTCTCGGGTCCAACTCCGTAGCTTGGTCGAGAGACTAGCTGAACCCAGTTCTCGAGAGGAAGCTTAAGCTCAGGAGTATCCTCGATCGTGACCACCTTGACCGTAGGCCTGAGAAGCGTGGCCAAGGCATTGAGCATCGAGGTCTTGCCCGCACCCGTAACGCCCAGTATAAGTCCCGTCATCTTGTCCTCTATGGCCATCCATAGGTAGGCTGCCAGCGATGCCGATACCGTGTTCCATATAATCATGTCGACAATCGTTATCGGATCCTCTCTAAACTTTCTAATCGTAAACGTCGAGCCCCCCGTCGAAACCTCCTTCTTGTAGGTAGCCGCTAACCTATGCCCTCCCGGAAGAACCGCATCTACTACCGGGAACGCTACCGAAATGTGCTTACCAGCCTTGTGCGTGAGCTTGACCACAAAGGAATCAAGCTCTTCTTCGTCCTTGAACACTATGTTCGTGGGTATATACTCGAACTCTCGGTGCCATACATATATCGGCTTGCCAACACCATCACACGAAATGTCCTCTATGTAGGGGTCCCTCATCAACGGATCGATTGGCCCAAAGCCAACGGTGTCCTTCTCCACGTAATACAGGATCTTGGCCCACGAAACTCCGGGTGTCTTGCCCAAGCTTATCCTGTACTGATATATGACCTTCTTAGCGAACTCTATGAAGTAGTTGTAGGGGTCTTTGCCCGGAGGAGGAGGCTCGAGAGTCCAGTAAATAATGTCCAAGATCTTCTTGTACAAGTTGTACTCCTCCGGTGTCAACATTATTTCGTCTACATAGTACGTGATCCTCTTAGTATCCGTGTTCTCGACTATAACGGCTTTTGCCCACGGATCGTAAAGCGGGTAGGTCTTTATGACCCGAATGTTCCTCCTCCTTAGTAGCGCGGCAACGGGCTCTGAGTAGTAACTAAGGAATTTCCTTCTATATTCCATTCTCTCCATATCTAGCTCACGATCGAACTCCTCAATGGATAGACTATCCCTTTTCGACGCCTTACCCTTCCTCACATCAGCAATCTCGGAGCTTTCGGTTCGCTTCCTTCTCAATTTGAACAAAGGTCATCACCTAACGCAATTCCCTAGTACGATCTCCCATTAAGGCTTGTGGCTTCGGGATATATTTACTGATCCCGTCCATTGCGATGGAGCTACCATCGATCAAACCAACAAAGTTTAACTAGACTAGGGGAAGAGACGGTGTATCTGAACGTCTAGGAGCGGTCTGGGTGTGTAACCATGAGAACTTGTATTGCCTTCACGATGTTGCTAGCAGCGCTGTCCACAATCTTTACGCCAGTCCTCTTAGCCCAAGGCTATAGCATCGCTATATACCATTCGTACTTAAGCTCGACCCTAGCGGTATCGCTCGTAGACTCAAGGCATGCCCTAGTACTATCCAAGGACTTTATACAGTTGATAGATCCCGTAACGGGACTTACGCAATTCACTTATGCTATCTATGGGACTCCACGAATTCTAGCGACTAACTATGGCTACGGAGCTACGGTATTCGCTATCGCAACTAGCAATGGCGAAATAGTGATTCTCAGGAGAAGCGGCTTGACGTTCCGCGCTACGGAATTTCGATTCCATGGAACTGTAGATATCCTCCGGCTATTCACTTCTAGTGACGTAGCTTATGCACTAGTTAGCGAGGGGATTCTCAGGAAGCTCGTAGTGATGAACTTATCAACGCCTTCCTGGTGCGAAGTAGGCGTGCCGCCGAGCAACATGGTGCCCACGTCAGGGAGGTACATCAACATTATCGACGCTGTCCTTGCTTACGAAGGTTCTAGCAAGGGCTTGAAGGCTACGCATACGCTAGTATACACCTACTCTGAGCTTCCGCACGTTGTGCCAAACTCGACGTTGGTAACGATAGTGGTTATGGTCGGAAACACAACCATTCCTAACGCCATAGTGGAGGTCAAGTACGGGACGAATACTCAGTACCTATACACCGATAGACATGGAATGGTCCAGCTATACATACCGGTCAACATTACTAAGCTATATATACGCGCATTCTATGTGAATAGGACTACGGGGACGACGTACTACGATGAAAAGGAGGTCGAAGGCCCGTTATCGACTGGCGTAAGTTACACGATAGTACTTCACTTAAAGCCTACTGTAATAGCGGTGCCTTACGCACCCTCTAGAATCTTCCTAGCAGTCACCGTAGTGCCTAGCGCTCGCTGTAGCGCGTTCTTCTCAAAGCCTCTCATAACCATTCCCCTCAACGTTACTAGCCCAAACCAAGTGCATCTACTTGCGGCATACCGAAGCGGGAGCTCCATAATCGTTGTTTACAGCTACCTAGCTCCAACATATATGGGCAGCTTGTGGACGATATCAATACTAGTCATAGACCTAACAAGCGGTAAGGTTGTATGGAAGGGTGTTTACTACACTTCCTTCCAAGCAACTCAAGCAGCCTTCAGCAACGATGGTAGGCTCGTAGCGATTGCAACGAGTAGTAACGTGCTATACGTGCTTTGGTCTTCACAAGGCTGGAAGTATGAGGTCGTCGATAGCTATAAGCTCCCAGCCCAACCAACATCCATACTCATTACCAAAGAGCCTTACGGCTACTTAATACTCGTGGGATGTAGCGATGGCGCGTTCATAGCCATAGCTTACACCAAGGGAATGCTCATACCTATTAACAGAGGCAAGACCTTGTACTTACAGCTCGAGCCACCAACATACATCTCGGCAAGTCCCGACGCATCCTTGATAGCGATAGCGACCTTCGGAGGCGTTTACTACGTTTACGGTTTAGGTCCCAACGCCCTCAATATCCTAGGCTACAGCTTAGCAAAGTTCGTTACTAGGAACGTGGTGATTAGCGTAAGTGGCATTAGTTACGCAACGATAATGCTCTCATCAAGACATGTTGAGATTATTAACGGAACATATGCTATCTTCAAGAACGTGCCTCCTGGCCTCCACGAAATAGCGATACTTCCATCAAATCCCTACGCACCTCGCGTACGCATACTGCTCAACATGAGCGTTAGCAAAGCCGATGTGAGCGTAACTTTCGTAAACCCATTCACTAATCAGAGCCTAGCAATCACGGTCTTGCAGAGGGTAGGCAATAAGACTAAGGTTATTGTAGCTCAAGCTAAAGCTCTAAACGTATCCGTGCCATACGGAGAGAGCGTTAGTTACGAGCTATCATTTGCGCCGATAACAGTAGGCTCCTACGAGATACCTGCGTACGCTAACGCATCGATAACCATAGCGGCGTCGAAGGACGAGATCTTTGTAAAC
This sequence comes from uncultured Desulfurococcaceae archaeon, assembly GCA_964598805.1. GTDB lineage: Archaea > Thermoproteota > Thermoprotei_A > Sulfolobales > Ignisphaeraceae > JAADCV01. The sequence goes on from CAZRDH010000010.1 coordinate 7,747, forward strand.
GTTAAACTACCTGATTGGGCTAGAGCCTCGAGGGTAGAGCTATGCTTGTACACGCCTAAGGGCACATCTGTTACGAATGCAAGCATCGCAATTATAGGAACTATCACTAGGTACTCGACGGAGCTTACACTCAATCCGCGGACTAACTGCTTCGAGGCTACGGCCGTACCCTATGATCTCTACAAAGTGGTGTTCATATCGATACCAAGCAATTTGGAGAGGCCTAGGCTTACGAGGATCGTTGTGGCGCAACCAACGGTTATCTCTAGGCAAACGCTTCTATACAAGCCACTAAGCGTAACGATACTATTCTCGCAACCTCCTATAGTCCCTCTGGACGTCTATCTGGGAGGTAAGCACATTAAAGTCGAAAATGGGACTCGAAGCATTACGATAAGGGGGCTTTATCCGGGGACCTACACTCTCGTGATAAAGCCGGTGCCAATGCTTAAGACATTCAATGGAAAGATCTCCATACCCTACTACTACGAGGTACGCAAACAGATAGTGTTAACCTCCAATACGACGATTCGGGTAGAGCTAAGGCCTAAGTACATACTCGTGAAAATAGACGTTCGAGATGCGATAAATAAGAAGAGTGGGCCTTTACAGCCCGTGAGGATGCAGGTTAACGGAATTAATGTCGCGGTATTAACTAGCAAGAACCACATTGTAGAGGGGTTCATACCCGTAGATTCGAAGACGATAATAGTATTTATACCAACATCGCAAGTGTACAAGAAGGTTACGAAGATCTTAGAGCCCGAAAAGCAGCATTTAAGGAATGGAACTACAGTAACCGTGTACATACCTAGGCAGAGCTTTAAGGTTACAATAATAGCCGTGAGCAACTTAGGATCGAGAATTTCTGGGGCCCTCGTGATACCTACGTGCGATACGGTATCGCCATCTCCGACCATTACCGATAACGATGGAAGAGCTTCCTTCTATGTGCCAGCGCTATCGAATTGCGTAATCAAGGTCGTTAAGGAGGGTTACCACGAGGTCTCTAAGACAATCTTCGTAGGTGCTACAAACGTTTACGAAACGATAGTGCTTAGGGCCAAGCCCATAACGCTAATATTGAGCTACATGAACGTGATTACCGCTGCCGTGGTCGTGGGAGCGGTCTTGGGCATAATGCTCTACCTAAAGAGGCGTATTGAGGCAAAGCTCGAGTCAACGGTCGAAGAGATTATCTAAAGTATAAGAAAGCTTTTTATCATACACCCCCACTCTACGCATAGCAAGCGTGGTGTGGAGTCTTGAGCATGGTTGAGATAAAGGAGTTCACTTCAATCGACGAGCTTTGTAGGTACCTAGATCAACAAATTGATACCTTGAGGAAGCAGTTAGGTGAACTCCTGAGAGCTATCGAGGAATCAAGGATTAGGGCCGAGCAAGAGCGCAAGCTCAAAACGTTGTTGGCAAAGCTAGCTGGGGGTTCTGTTCCAGAGACCCCCTCTGTCGTAGAGTTGAAGAACATAAAGCTATACATAAACCCGAGTGCTGAGAGCGAGATCTCGTTACTCGAACAAGCTGCTGAAGCAATAAACAACAAGATGATGGCATTACAGGCCATTAGGAAGGATCTCGAAGCTCTGAGCGGCGTAGATATCTCAGCTACGCTAAAGGTCATAATGATAGACGGCATACCGAGGGCTATAGTCATAAAGATCTAGCCCTCTACACGGGGATTGCCCACGACCGAAATAAAGAAGGCTTTTATAGAAATTCCATTAGTTAGAATACCTCGTGACCACCCTAGGAGGAAGTCGTTAGAGATTCGAGAACGCATAGTTAGTGAAGTAGCTAGTGGCGTAGTAACCCTGCAAGGGTTAATAGCTCATGGAAGAGGCGAGTGCTTTGATTACTTGATAGGCGAGGAAACTCGCGAGTTCGCAATTAAGGCAATTAAAGCTGCAGCTGCCGCACTCCTCTTAGCAAAGCACCCAGTCATATCAGTGAACGGCAATACAGCGGCGCTCGTTCCCGAACACATTGTGGAGCTCGCTAAGCTAGTCGATGCCGAAATAGAAGTCAACTTGTTCTACAGGACTAGGCGAAGGGAGCTAGCGATAGCGAGATTACTGCGCAAGTATGGAGCTGTTCGAATTCTTGGAATAGGCGAGGACGCCGATGCAGTAATTCCTGAACTACATAGCGAGAGAAGGAGAGTCTCGTCGCGGGGCATACTAAGAGCCGATGTTGTTCTAGTTCCATTGGAGGATGGGGATAGAACTGAGGCGCTCGTGAAAATGGGTAAGACAGTCATTGCGATAGACCTAAACCCCCTTTCTAGAACCTCTTTAACCGCAACCATAACGATCGTGGATAACATTGTTCGGGCAATGCCTAGGCTAGTTGAGGAGTGTAAGCGGATGCTACGTTTAAACACTAGCGAATTGAGGAAAGTGCTAGCTAGTTACAACAATAAGGAGATTCTTCGGGAAGCAATAGAGTTCATATCCACTAGGCTCAAGGAATTAGCCTGCTCGTTGCTTCACTAAGTTCTCTAATTCGCGAATAACTTCTTCGTCTGCATGCCTATACATGCCCTCCTCGGGAAAGGATCCCCGCTTTACGTCCTCCACAAACTTCCTAAGAGCCTCTAAGGCGATTCTCTTTATGTCAGCGTAGACCTTAGCGAAGTAAGGTACTTGATCGCTAAGTCCAAGGATATCGTGGAGTACGAGCACTTGTCCATCGCACCACGGTCCGCTACCTATGCATATTGTTGGCACGTCAACGATTTGTGTAATTGCCTTCGCGACCTCTGCTGCTGTATGCTCTATGACTATCGCGAAGGCTCCTGCCTTCGCGACCGCTATAGCGTCCTCAATGATTTTCTTGGCGGCACTCAGCTTCTTGCCCATGAGCTTGTAGCCGCCTAGGACTAGGTACCTTTGAGGATTCAGACCTATGTGTGCCATCACCGGTATGCCTGCCTTAACCAATTTCTCTATTACTGGAACTACCTCTGCTCCACCCTCTATCTTCACGGCGTCAGCCCCGATCTTTATCAATCGAATTGCGTTCTTGAGGGCTTGCTCTGGGGAAATCTCGTAGCTCCCGAAGGGCATGTCCGCGACTACCAGCGCCCTAGGTTTAGCGTTCACGACGGCTCTTAGGTGGTGCTCTATTTCGCGCATGCCTATTCGATGCGTAGTATCGAAGCCTAGAACAACCATAGAGAGCGAGTCCCCTACTAGAATGGCGTCTACACCTGCTTGATCCACGATCTTAGCGAATGGATAGTCGTACGCAGTAACCATCACTATCTTCTCTCCCCTCTCCTTCTTCTTGCGGAAATCGGATACGCTAACCTTCTTCAACGCGTTCACCTAAGGATCCGCTATAAAGTGGGTGCCTAGCGCAACAATATCTTTGTCGAGTACAAATACACGATGCGTAAGTACAGCGGCTACCAATTATCGTTGTGACAGGAGTTCTTTGATGGGCGACTCCTCGTGCAACGAGCTTAGCTCTGCATCCAACTCGATGCCCACGCCACCTATCCTCTCCGCAACATCGTAAGCTAGCTCAACGATTTCCCTAAGGATCCTCGCTTCCGCAATGAGCTCATCCTCATACTCCTCAACGATTTTTAGTAGCTTAACTACCTTAGGTAGCTTGCTAAAGGCAAACGCCTCGAACTTCTCAACATCTCTAAGGCTTAGGCGAGGCTTCATGGCTAGCCTCTTTAGGAACGATATTATTTCCCTTGGTCGAAGGCTCCTAACCTGTATCTTTATCAACGCTATTTCCGGGTCCTCGAACTGGTACTCGCTTTTCACGGCATCTCTTTTAAGGATGGCCTCGACTAGCTCTAGATCCTTAAACTTGTACCAGTGCTGCCCACTAGTATGGTAGCTAGTGACTATGATTCCATAGTCCCTTTCGAGAATCCTAAGTAACTGCGATGGATTGTAGTTAAAGCCCTTTACCTTGAGGGCCTCCACTAAGCTCTTGTAGTCGAAATCCCCTTTCTCGTTCGTTCCCCTAAGCCTATTGGTTTTAGCTAGCTCTACCGCCGTCTCAAGCACAATCCTGAGCTTAATGCCGTACTTGCTAAGCGCCTCTCTAAGTAGCAGTTCCTGTACCCTCTCCACGCTACCCACCGCATCATTATCTCGCCCTACGTAGATATCCCCGCTTCCTTGCGAGTGCGCGAGAAGCTACTTGGTTCTAGTAAAATCGGCGTGTTACCAAGGTTCCATCCACGGGGGTTAGCTTGATTAGGGTTTCTCGCTAGTCCCTACCCACGCGGGGCTCTGGAATGGGGGTTACGCGCTTAGTGCTAGACGTGCTCAAGGCGCTCAAGGGCCCAACGATAATAGACTTAGCGAGGAAGCTAGTAGAGCTACCCGGCGTCGATAGGGTGAACATAAAGGTTAACGAGGTTGACGTCGAGACGCTGACGCTAACGGTCATAATCGAGGGCGAGGACATAGACTTTGAATCCGTAAAGCAGCTAATAGAGGAGATGGGCGCGGTCATACACAGCGTCGACGAGGTTTCTGCGCAGAGGGGAGCAGCTTAAAATGCTGTGTAGCTCGTGCCGAGCTAGGAGCGCTGCAGTGTTTCAATACCATACGGGTAGGGCGCTGTGCTTCGAGTGCTTCGAAAGGGATTTGCTTAAGAGGGTAAGGGAGTCCCTCGAGCAGTTCGGAGTTCGAAGTAGCGATAGGATTCTCCTCGCCGTCTCGGGAGGCAAAGATAGCCTAGCGATGATCTACCTCCTATCCAAAGTACACCCGCTAGACAGAATGTTTGCAATAACCGTAGTTGAAGGAGTTGAGGGGTACGAGCGGAGCCACGAAATCAAAGTTAGTGCGAAGATAGCTAGCGAAGTAGGTATCGAGTATGAAGTGGTTAAGGCTAAGGACGTTATAGGGTTTAGCGTTAAGGATCTCGTTGAGGCGTCCTCGAGGAAGAGCATCGATGTTTCTCCATGCACGTTTTGCGGAGTCATTAGAAGGCGCGTAATCAACGTCTACGCTAGAAGCCGCGGTTTTACCAAGGTCGCTACTGCTCATACACTAAATGACGAAGTCCAAACCGCTTTGCTAAACATCCTTCGCGGAGACACTATGAGACTAATTCAGTGGCATCCGAGGAGCATACCCCATAGCCCCCTATTGATTAAGAGAGTGAAGCCCTTGCGCAGGATATACGAGTACGAGATTGCTGCGTACGCGTACCTCAAAGGAATACCGCTTCAAAGCGAGCAATGCCCATACCTCCTATCAAGGCCTACGGTTAGAGCCCGCCTTAAGCCCATGATGCTCGAGTACGAGCAAACGAGCCCTGGATCCCTAATGAAGTTCCTAGACTTACTCGACGATGCGCTAAAGCCCTTGGTAGAAAAAGTTAATCGCAGCAACATCGCGTTGCCCGTATGCGAAAAGTGCGGAGAGCCTACAGCTCCTGGAAGAAGGTTATGCCGCGTGTGCGAATTCATAAAGTCGCTGGGCTTAGGTTAGACCGCTATTAACGGTCTTTTAACTGACCACTACAATCCTCGTATGAGGGTGAGCTCTTGGCGATAGCGATAAGGAACGAGGAATTGAATACTATCCACTACGTAATGAGTATGATAGAGGATTCGTATATAGGGATAGACTATGGTAAGGTGATTAGAGCTCGCGCACACATACCCGAGTTCCCCCTTAAGCGAGCGTACCTGATAATTTCCGTATCGATGAACTCGCCTTTCAACACCATGAATAAGTGGAAGATCGTGATGAATGGTGTTGCTATAACGCGGGAGTATAATCCCCACATGGAGAAGCAGTTCCTCAACCTAATTCACTCCGTATTCGTATACGACGTTACGACGACGATCAAGGAGCCTAGGGTAGAGCTATCGATTACATACGACGGTAAGGAGAGGATCAAGGTCGATACCGCTACCCTATTATCCATCCACAGCTACGAAAAGATACACACAATGATAGAGGGCTACGTGGACATCGTGCCTATAGACCGGGCCCTCCAATACCACTACTCCGCTCCATCTACATTCGATCCTAACGAGGGATACCTCTACGCAGCGCTCTCCGCGCTACGCGCGGGATCGATATCCATACTAGAGAGGTCTAGCAATGGCGATGAGCATAACTATAGTGCGCTGCTAAACCCCGGATTCAATATGATCGAAACCAAGCTTAAGCTCCTTGGAGATTCCGACATAGTCTTCCAACCAACGCTAAGCGCGGTTAAGCATGTCTATACGCTGAGAGTCTTAACAAGGGCTAGCTACCCAAAGATAGAGATCTCCAAATTCAGCTTAGAGGATAGCGCCTTAACCATAGGGATTAGGAACTCAGGCGAGAGCGCGGCCGACAACGTCATGGTTGTAGCGCTAAGGCTTGGCACCGTGCTCGCTCGCGCAGAGATAGGGACCCTAAGACCCGGAGACGAAAAGCTAATCGAGCTCAAGCTTGCGCAGCGAGCTAAGCCAAGCCACATTAGGATCATATGGAGAAAGGGCTCGAGACTATTTACGCACGACGTTAAGCTTTAGTGCATATCTCGTTGCACACAACAAGCCACTTTACCTCGCCAAACCCCTCGTTCATTGGGGAGGTCTATGCACTCCCTACCCAAGGAAGCTCTCGAAATACTTAACATAGTGGCGACGCACAATAGGTGGAGGAGATTCGAGTGCATAAACTTAATAGCTAGCGAGAACGCTATGAGCCCCCTCGCCGAAGCAGCATACTTAACGGACATGATGCACAGGTACGCTGAGGGCAAGCCTAGGAAGAGGTATTATCAGGGGACTAGGTACGTAGATGACGTTGAGTTGCTAGCGATGAAGTACATGGGCGAGCTCCTCAACGCGAAGTTCGTTGATCTAAGGCCTATTAGCGGAACCATAGCCAATGCAACGGTATTCAGAGTCCTAGGGAATCCAGGGGACAAAGCGGTCATCCCGCCAGTGCAAGCGGGTGCCCACGTAAGCCACACCAAGTTTGGTACCCTTGGCGCGCTTGGGATCGAGCAAGTGGAGATGCCATTCGATATCGAGAACATGAATATAGACGTGGATAAGGCCGTGAAGATAATCGAGAGTGTTAAGCCTAAGTTCGTAGTCTTAGGAGCTAGCCTCTACCTCTTCCCGCACCCGGTCAAGGAAATCGCAGATGCCGCCCACAGTGTGGGAGCCAAGCTAGTATACGACGGCGCCCACGTGCTGGGGCTAATCGTGGGCAAGAAGTGGAGGAATCCGCTTGAGCACGGAGCGGACGTCCTCACTTCGTCTACCCACAAAACGTTTCCAGGACCTCAAGGAGGAGTTATAGCGACCAACGATGAGGCGCTGTACAAGGCGATTTCGAAGACCGTGTTCCCGTGCTTCGTAAGCAACCATCATCTCCACAGACTGCCCGCAACCGCCATAACGGCCTTGGAGATGAAATACTTTGGAGAGGCGTATGCCGAGCAGATAGTTAGAAACGCTAAGAGGCTAGCCGAAGCTCTACACGCCGCCGGGTTCAAGGTGCTAGGCGAGAAGCTCGGGTTCACTAAATCGCATCAAGTAGTTCTAGACGTGAGGAATCTCGGTGGAGGAGCTAAGTGCGCTGAACTCTTAGAGAAGGCCAATATAATAGTCAATAAGAACCTCCTTCCATACGACCCCCCAACCGCCATAAAGGATCCCAGCGGCCTTAGACTAGGAGTTCAGGAAATGACTAGGTTCGGGATGAAGGAGGGGGAGATGGAGGTCATAGCCGAGTTCTTCAAGAAGGTGTTGATAGAGAAACGGGATCCAGAGGAAGTAAAGAAGGAAGTCATCGAGTTCCGCAAGCAGTTCACGGAGGTTCACTACGCCTTTAAGGTAGATCCTAAGCAAGTGCTAACGGGCGCGTTCGAGATACCATTCGCAATAGACTTGAGGTTGTGACTGTGGTTCGCGCATGTATAATCACCATAGGCAACGAGCTTCTTCAAGGGAGGGTTCTAGATACGAACTCCTATTTCCTAGCACGTAAGCTACGCATCTTAGGGCACGACGTCGTCGCAAAGGTTTCAGTAGGCGATAACTTCGAGGATATTTCTAAAGCGCTCAGCTTCTGCATAGACTCCATGGCCGCAGACATAGTGATAACCACGGGAGGCTTAGGTCCAACCCCCGAT
>CAZRDH010000011.1:0-3206 GCA_964598805.1 uncultured Desulfurococcaceae archaeon
AAGCCCCTTACCAAGCAGGTAGTCCACTAGGTGGCTACCGATGAACCCAGCCCCACCCGTAACAACGACCTTATCGAAGAGAGTCACGGTTGTGGTCCCCTCATCACCATTCACTCAGACTGGCTAGAAACGCTCATCCCCTTGAAAACGGGTGAGAACCCCCTTTTAATCATTGCGTGGGTTCAGCACAGTGCGTTGGAGACGCTATCCTAATGAGGGTGAGCGTGAAGGTTCAATGCTTCCACCTAATGCTCTAAAGCGGATTTTATCCTTGTTAGCTGCTGCCTATGGGTAGCTAACGATGCGCGAGCTGCGTAGGTACGTGCTGGCGCTAGCGATGTTCACGGTGTACACAGCGCTGTGCGGTCCGTGGATACAGTTCTTCTCGTTATACGCCTCTAAGTCCCTGGGCATGAGCATGGTCTTGGTATCCCTACTCTACTCGTTGAGCGATGGAGCGGCTACCCTCGGGAGCGCTTTGAGCGGCTACCTTTGCGCGCTCATGGGCTACAGGGCTTCTCTAGCTATGCTCTACGGGGTATCGATATCGTCTCTAGCCCTAGTGCTTAGCGGCAGCGCTTGGCTATGCGCGCTGGGGTTCGTAGCGTACTTCGTTGGCGTAGGGGGCGCGTCTCCAATCGTGCACGCGGTGACGCTAGACATAATCGAGTCTGCTAGGGCTAGGGGCACGCTCTACGCTTTAGCGACCCGCTTCGCCCCATCGATAGCCGCGGCCGTGACGATGCCTATCGGCGGCTACCTAATGATGGTGTCGGGCTACGGAGCCCTCGCCTTGATGGGGGTCGCGGCGCTCGGGCTCGTAGCGGTCATCGCGTTATCGCTAACGCCCTCGTCTCCGGGGGAGCGCGTAAGTGCTTCGCCTAGGGAGTCCCTAGCTAAGCTACTTCGCGTAGCCACCTCGAGGGGGTTTAGGGCCCCAATAGCGGTATTCGCAATCGTATCCGCGTGCGGTAGCCTAACCGAGTGGTTGATGCCCATATACTTCTCCGCCTACGGGCTAAACCCGCTAGAGTACGGAATTAGCGCCGGGGTTTCATCCCTAGCGATAGCCCTATCCTCCCTAGCCTCTGGAGCGCTGGTAGACACCGTGGGCATCGGCAACAGCGTGCTGATAAGCTCGTGCGCTAGCTCAGCCCTCTCCGCAGCCATGGTTATAGAGCCCCGCATCTCCCCCATCGCCTACGTGCTCGATAGGGCATCGCTATCGCTATCCTCAGCAGCGCCCGCACTACTAATCGCATCTAGGTTCAGAAGTAGCGAGAGAGCTATAGCGCTATCCGTATATAGAGTAGCAACGTTCCTAGCCTCAATGACTGCTCCGATCGTGGGAGGAGCCCTTACCTACATCGATATCAGGGCTCCGCTAGCGTTCAAGAGCGCTACGCTTGCGATAATCGCCTTAATGATCCTCAGAATAGCGAGGCAGTGGTGATGGGGGTGCGGCGGTGGCGCCGCGGCCGGGATTTGAACCCGGGTCACGGGCTCGACAGGCCCGCATACTAGGCCGGGCTATACTACCGCGGCGCTGCCGTATCCCAAGTGTTTCTTGGTGGGGCTTATAGGCTTTGCTGTGCTTAGGTCTATAACCCTCGCTAGGTCTAGGGCTAGTGACCGGCCCGTGATTCGCGAGCGGAGGCCCCCGGTACGGGGGTCGATGAGGCTTCGCGACGGTCTTTACAATAGGGATTTATTCGCTTGGCAATCGCTATTTAACGGGGTTGAACTTGATTGAGGAGGGCTTGAGGAAGGCTTGGGAAATAATCGAGCGGAATATCAAGGGGGAGCTGCTATACGCATCCACGTTCTATCGACAGGTTTGGACTAGGGACACGGCTATAACGGCCATAGCCCTTAGGTTCGTCGAGGACCCGAGGATTAGGAGGGTTATTACCTCGACTCTCGAGTTCATAGGGAAGTTCCAGAGCGATAGGGGTCAGGTACCTACGTACATAGACTTAGAGCGTAGGAGGATATACTGGTACTCCATAGACTCAACCCTCTGGTGGGTCATAGCGTGCCTAGTCTACGGCTGTTGCGATAGGGATGCAGTTAAGAGCGCGCTCGATTGGTGCTACAAGCAGGTTCTAGACGACTCCCTGCTCATAACCTCGATGAGGGGAACGGACTGGATGGACGCTAGCATAGGTAGGGAGGGGAAGGTTCTCTACATAAACGTCCTTTGGTACCTAGCGGTTAAGCTAGCTCACGAAGAGGGGTTAACGAGCTTAAGCCCTAGGGAAGTTAAGGAGAGGATCAACACCCTGTTCTGGCCCCGGAGAACAACCCCCGAGAAAGCCGTTGAGTGGGGAGCCGTTGGATCCCCAGAGTTCCTAAGGGACTTCATAGACCCGAGTAGGTCGCACTACATACACTTCGTATCCTACGAGTACCTAGACGATAGATTCGCAACCCTAGGAAACGTGCTCGCGATAATGGCTAGGGTAGCCGACGAGGAGAAGAAGGAGAGGATACTGAGCTACATAGAGAGGGAGGGGATAGACAGCCCGTACCCAGCTAAATGCCTACACCCAGTCATATACATGCCCAGCCTAGCGTGGGTACCAGAAGTAGACATCTTCAGGAGGAGATCCCAAAAGTGCCTACCGCACCACTACCACAACGGAGGGATATGGCCATTCATAGGAGGGCTCTACGTAGCGACCCTAGCAACCCTAGACAAAGCCAAGGCTAGGGAGAAGATGCTTAAGCTAGCCGAAGCAAATAGGAAGGGCAAGAGCAGGGAGTGGGAATTCAACGAGTGGCTCCACGGACTACACGCAAAGCCCATGGGATCCGAAGACCAGCTATGGAACGCAGCAACATACATACTAGCATACCAAGCAATACACGAAAACGTAGACCCAATAAAAGCATTCGAACCAATAGACTAACAACTACCGAGAACCCCCTTAACACGCTCATAGACATACCCACAATTAACACGAATCCACCTCTCCGCACCAAACTTAGTAGTAGGAACGTACTCACCCGTAGCCTTACGAATAAACCTATTAACAATTACGAAAGCAGGATCATAAGCATAAACATCAACAAGCTCCAAACCATTAACCTCACAAAACGCAGACAAAGCCCTCAAAGTCTCCATATACAAATCCTTCAACGTATCGATTTGAACTATAGCTAAACCACTTTCATAAGATACGCCTAAGCTTATGACAAGGGGA
>CAZRDH010000012.1:0-29835 GCA_964598805.1 uncultured Desulfurococcaceae archaeon
CATGAATATCGCTTCAGCCGTTTCCTGCGAATCCCTCGTGAATATCGTGGGTATGCCCATGTCCACCGCGAGCGCGAGCTGAGCCCCTATTACCGCCCTTGGGTGAACTCCGCACATCTTTAAAGCACGGGATACGCTACCCTCGACAACGATAACGGGCTTCTCAAACGCTTCGCTCAACCTCTTAACCTGGTTGAATAGCCTTCCATCGACAATAGACTTGACGAAGTCGGACGCGCTCTTCCTCTCGATCCCCACCTTCTCCGAAACGATGTAGTCGCCCACGTCCAGAACCTTGAAGATCACTGAGGCCCCTAGAGCTTGTAGCCTCTTAGGGACCTCCGAGTTCCTCTCCCTCTCATCAACGTATATAACGACCAAATCCCTACACCAGCACTCGCTGCTCCACTATCTCCATTAACGAGCTCCCGAACTTAGAACGCAGCACTTCTCCCAGCGCCTTGATCACCGCGTCTACATCCCTACACATGACTATAGCCGCCCCCGCAACCCTATGACCACCGCCACCACCGCCGAACCTCTCTACCACGGGCTTGACGATGTCGTTGTATACGTCGAGCGAGGCCCTCTCAACAACATCCTCCCTCGCGCGGAACACTACGCGCGTAGCTCGAAGCGCCTCATCGTCCGTAGCCACGATCGCTACGTCGTAGCCTATGGAGAGTAGTAAGTTGGCGCACTGCGATTCGAACGCTCCAACCTCGGAAATCGCTATGAATACGTCTCTATCCCTTACGTGGAACCCCCTATGCCTAAGAATACACTTTATTCTAGCTATTCTCGAACCCTTTTGCTGTTGCTTCGCGGGAGTTGCTAGCTGTAACGCTTCCTCGTAGCTTGCTCCGAGCTCGAGTAACTCGGCTAGAACCCTAAACATTCGGGGGGTAGCCCTAGAGAACCTACGAGTATCGAATACGATGCCTGCCACCAACATCGTTGCGAGCTGCTTGGGAACGTCTATGCCTAGCGCCTTGCACACTTCGTAGGAGAGCTCTGAGCTAGACGAGGCATTCGGGTCTATTACTTCGAGTACTACGTTAGGGAAAGGCTCCCTCTCCCTATGGTGATCGATAACGATGCACGCACCGCACTTATCGATAATCGCACCAAGGTTCTTTAACTGAACACGCGTAGCAGTATCGACTACAACACACAAATCGATTCCGTCAACCCTAGGCATAGCACCCTTCCTAACTACCTCCATCGGCACCCCGAAGCTCTCACTACAAAGCTTAGCGCAATCCCTAGCATCTACAGATACCCCTTCGGGAATCAGTACCCTTACCTGCTCAACCCCTAGCTTCGCTAATGCGTAGGCAAGCGCACACGCCGCCGCTACCGCATCTACATCGGCGTTGCTATGCGTTAGGACTACTGCTTTCCTCGCCTTTCTCACTACGGGAACTAGGTCTTCGCGCAAAGCTCCGCACATAGGCAGCAGCCTTATCCAACCCCCTCTTAATAGCCCTATCAATTACGCTTTCGAGGGATATATATGGAGGTACGTGGGAATCAACCGCGAGATCGACTACAACGTTCAGCTTGTCATCGACAAACACGTCGACCATGAGCAAATACTTGATTATGCGGGGACCGAGCACCTCATCCAAAGCCTTCCTAATCTCTTCCTCAGTTATTTCAGCGACACGAGATAGGAAGTCCTCGCTTAGATTCGATAGGTCTAGCCCAACTTCTTCGAGTTCCACTCCCTTTTCCTTTCTAACCCTCTTCACGCGCTAGCTAGCCCCCGCAGGCTTGCTAAGCCCCTTACTTATCTTGCTTTGGAGCTCCGATATCTGCTGACGTATTAGCGATTCCTGCTTCTCTAAGCTCCTAAGCCTTAGCTCTAGCAACTCCTTTCTCTCGCTCAACTCCTTCTCGGCATCACTCTTCTTAATGCGAACCAGTAGGTGTCCCGCAACTCTATAGACCTCGGCATCCTCAGGTAAGCTCTTTAAAACCTCGAGTGCCCGCTGAACCTCCCTAAGGTCTTGGTCTAAAACGCTCTTCTCAGCGATTATCTGGTTTAACTGAGCTTGTAGCTGCTGCAACTTGATTATCTGTTGCTGAATTTCAGGAGGTATCCTCTCAGCCATGCGCTCAGCCTCGCGCCCCCTACTCGCTCCACTAGGTATATATGTCTAAGATCGTGGGCTCTCGCCCACCCTCTCGATAACCTCCTTAACCGCGTGGATTAGGTACAGCATCGAGTTGATAACGGCCCTAAGGTGGCTCTCCGTATCGGCCCTTAGGTTGAGCACAACGCATCGCCCCGAGAGCTCTACCTCGATAACTATCCTCCCCACACTAGCTGGGCTCTTAGCTTCAGCAATCAAGCTCTTGTAGAGGGCCTTAACGAAAGCTTCCTCGCTAGGATTACCACACACTTCTAAGCGAGCTCTATAGGGTAGAGCTTCGCTCTCCACACCCTAAGCACCGGTCCAACGCTTTTACCACCCATAGTAAAAGAGACTTCGTAGAACCCAGACCTAGGGGTAATTCTAACCTCTACGCAGTTACCCCGAACCTCCGTTACTAGCGATACGTGGAAACCCCGAAGGATGCACTCTAGTATCTCGAGAGGAATTTCGCTTGATTCCGCGATGCTCAACGGCATTACTATCCGACTAGGCCTCTTAGATGGAACTTCGTTTCCACACTCCCTAGCGAGCTTAAACCCCTTGAGAACCATCGTACATATCCTTGGGTAGCGCTTAGGATCGAAAACTTGATACACGTCTACGAATCGCGGATTACCCTTCCAGTTCCTTATGACGACTATCCTATCGGCACCCACATCGAAAGCCTCAAGCGCGAGCTTATCTAGCGTTGCATGACCGCGAACTATCCTAACGGAATTCGGTATTACCGATACTAAGTCCTTCAAGAGGCTTCTAGTTCTAGGGGTGGGTCGCCTCGACGTGGTTATGAAGATCTTCAAGGCTTACCCGCGTCTCTCGGTCCAAGGAGTATAGGCTGCTCCAGCCCAGATGGTTCCACACTTAGGGCACTGCCAAATACCGACGGATATCCTCTTGAACTTAGTTAGGGCGCCACAGTAGGGGCAGCGGTACTCAGCATACCTCTTCTCCATTACATCCCTCCACTTCTTCCTCAGGGTAGATCCGTATCTAGCGCCGAAGCGCCCAGCGATGCCCACGACCTTGGTTCTACCCATAGGCTACACCCTTAACCTAAGGCATTACCCGGGTTTAAGGCTGTACCGCGTTCTTCACCGCCTGTATTAAGTTTGGTGCAACGTTTAGCGCTATGCCTATAGCCTTCTTAACCTCGTCCTCAGTGAAGTAACCCATGCCCATCTTCTGCATCCCTACGATGAGTCCATCGTCGCTTACGGAAATCGCTAGCCTCGCAGAGGCAACAGCTTCTTCCTCGAGGTTAGGGTCTACCACGAGGTAGTTACCTATCTTCGCTACGGTGACCGTGCACACGAACCTGTTTATCGGTAGCCTATCCTCCCTCACACTCCTATCGATCTTTACGTCCCCGGTATTCGGATCTACCGAAACGAGCTTGGGCATCCTAGCCGAGGCGAGCGCAGCCATGGCGGCGAGCATCGAGGCGTCTAGTAGGTTACCGTCGTGATCCATTACATATATATCGACCCACACAATCCACACCTTCTTACCTGGTATGATTGCGAGCTTGTCTAGCGCTACAACCCTGGGCTCCCTTAAGGACCTATCTATGACTCTAGCGAGCTCTATAGCGTTCTCATCGGGGGGTCCCGGCTCGAAGGTTGGCGAAGCTGCAGGTAGGAATTCCGCATTGACAATCAGCACTCCCTCGTTAGGGGTATCCGCGTAGGGCTGCCCAACATCGAGCTTTACCCCCGCTAATACCTGCGTCGACCCTATGCTAACCAGTGCCGAGCCTTCAGCGTTCGGGACGATGCCCGTCTTAACGACGATGTTTCTGTAGCTATGCAGAGGCCTCTTATCTATATGTTGACCCTTAGCCAACACGTTGAGTATCGCATTGTATTTGAGCTTGGGAATTACGGGTTGCTCTGGGGTTATGGACAACTCTCTACACCTCCTCTGTCGATACGTACTTTCTTCTCAAGGCTTCTTTTTGTAGCTCGTATATCTTCCTAATGCCCTTTAGCGCGAGGGCAAGCGCTTCAACGAATTCCTCCCTCGTTAGCACGCCATTTAGCTGGAGAAGGGTTATCCTCCCTAGCCCAGGCATTGCCGCTACAGGCATATCGGCTTCGCCATACATATCCTCAACCTTGTTTATGTCGAGCACTAGAACACCATCAACCTTGCCTACAGCTACTCCCGCAACCAGATCCCTCATGGGTATGCCGGCATCGGCTAGCGCTAGCGCTGCAGCAGTTATACCCGTAGTCCTAGTCCCTCCGTCGGCGTTAAGGACCTCTATGAATATGTCGATAGTCGTCCTAGGAAACAGCTCCGACATTATTGCAGGCTCTAGAGCTTCTCTAATCACTTTCGATAACTCTATCTCCCTCCTACTAGGCGCGGGACTCTTCCTCTCCTCAGCTGAGAACGATAGCATCCTATACCTACACCTAATCACTGCTCTATCAGCCATAGCGACGTGCTTAGGCATAACCTCTCGAGGTCCGTAAACCGCTGCTAAGACCCGCGTATTGCCGAAGGCGACGATAGCCGATCCGTCAGCGTTCTTAAGCACCCCTACCTCCATCTCGATGGGTCTAAGCTCGTCGAAAGCCCTTCCATCTATTCTCCTGCCGTTGACTATGAGCTGGGGCTTCTCCTTACTCGAGGCCACGCTCCATCAACCCCCTCTTAATCTTTTCCTCTATGATAAACTCCCTTACACGCTCAGTCAAACCCGATGTATGGGCCTCGGCCTCTATCTTCTTTATCGCTAGTATGGCAACGGCCTCGATTTCAGGGTTGGGGCACTTGAGCAGGATCCTACCATTGTTGCCGACCACTATCGTGCACTGAGTTAGTTCCTGAAGCATGTTTATCATCGACTTCCTCCTGCCAATGACTCTAGGGACCCTCGATGGCTCTATCTCTACGAGCGATCCCTCAACAACCTTACCCAAGCCCTTATCTTGCGTAGTTAGGAGCGGGTCTCGAGTCCTATCGAATTGCGCAACGCGCGCTATCACTACATCACCAACATCGAGGTACTTGCGCAAGTTCTCGGTAGCGGGATTAAATGGTCTTCCCAGGTAGTCAGAGGCATTGAGTACTCCCGGGAATGGTGCTCGAATATCTAGGAACCACGCCGTTATGCCCACGTCCGCAACGATCCCTATGACTATATCGCCGGGCTTGGGTATGTAGCGCCCCTTTAGCGGTATCAACCCTATGCGAACCTTATCCTCGCTCTCCTCAACGTTGAGTAGACCCGTAACCGTAGCCACTACCCTACCATCGCTTAACTTTATCAATAGGTTGGGGGTCTCTATCTCGACGTCCCCTACGGCAACGGTATCTCCTGGAACTACTATATCCCTATTGTGGAAGTATAGAATGGGCTTTTGCTTAGACAACGTTCAACACCTTCACAACGACGTTGCCCTTAGTCAACGAGTTGAGCTTATCGATTACCTCCCCTTGCATTCCAGCCGGAATCTCTATCTCCGCTATGAGCGAGCCGTCAGCAAGCCAAGTACTCTTCTTGACCTCGCCAAGCTTCGTTAGTTGCGCTGCAACTCGACCAGCGTATTTCGCTGGTACGTGCACCTGCAGTAGGGCTTTAGCTAGCTTTATCGGTAGGATCTTGGAGATCGCGCGAAGAACTTGAGGAACCTGCTCTTCGACACTCTTATAGAGGTCTATAGCCACGCGAGCTTCCTCCATAGCCTTCTCTATCCTAGACGGAGGTATGGGAGTTTTTGTCCTAGGGTCTATCGCGGACCTAGCTATGTACGTAACTATCTGCTTCTTCTTCATCTCAAGTAGCGCTCTCCTTTGCTCCGTCGTTAGCTGCAACTCGCCCTTCCTAATTATTTCCTCCGCAATCTTGTAGATGTCGTCAGTTCCAAAGACTTCTTTAAGCTCTTCTGGCGATGCCTTTAGCCCCTTCCTAACGTCCTTGTAGACGTAGTCCCCTACGAGGACGTTCTCTATAGGAATCTTCTCGCCTTCTCTAAAGCGAAACGCGAGCTCTGGATCTACGAGGATCTCGAAGTGCTTACCCCTAATGGTTATACGCGCAATTACGTACTCCCTCTTCTTCATGTCGTGACACCCGCTTTCTCTAGGTAAGCCTTCGTATCCTCTATGCTAAGCTTCTTGAACACCTTCTCATCGCTCCTTATGAACCCAAGCTCTACACGCTCAACTGTTAGAGGCTCCTCTAGCGCTGCCCTCAGTGCTCTAAGACCAAGTATTATGAGGTCCTCAACGCTCATATCCTTTCTATAGTGCTTCTCTATGTAGCCCATCGCTTGCTGCTCGCCTGAACCCGCTGCAACCGCATAGTACTTGAAGTATAGCCCGCTAGGCTCTGTCCTATATAGCTCTATACCTCTCTTACCGACACCCGCAATGATCAGTGAGACGCCGAAAGGTCTAACACCACCTTGCTGAGTATACGCTTGCTTAACGTCACAAATGTACCTAACGAGCAACTCCACATCTATTGCCTCGTCGTATACAAGCCTGTGCCTAACGGCGACGAGCCTAGCGTAGTCTATTAACACCCTGCCATCGTGTCCAAGGCCTGAGAACGTCGCGCCTATATGCGTATCCACAATGAATACCTTCTCTAAGTTCAACACATCGTGGAGCGGAGCTACCCTCCTCCTTTCAGCCACAATAACCGCGCCGTAGTCGGAGGCTAAGCCTATCGACGTCCATCCCCTTCTAACAGCTTCGGCCGCGTACTCAACCTGATAGAGCTTCCCGTCAGGCGAGAATATCGTGAGAGCCCTATCGTACCCCATCGCCGCTGGCAGGAAGGCCATAGGCTACCCCCATGAGCTTAGTGTGCTAGCCACGCCTAATTAAGTAGATGCTGAGCTCAGTGGGTAGTCCCTTCAATCACAACCTCATTTAACAGCCGTGGGGATTCATCATCGCCCGCACTAGTTCACTATTCGCTAACCTCCCAAGCTTTAAAACCGGATACCATACCGATAATTGCTTGGGGGTGGCCGAAGCTTATGGTATCAGCCCGAGACCTGCTCGAAAGTGTGATTAAGAGGGTGTCCGTATTCAAGAACAAAGAGGTTCTATACCCAGAGTACGTGCCCGAGAGGCTACCTCATAGGGAAGAGCAGCTTAAGCAACTCGCTGAGATCTTCAAGGTCATGATAACTACGCCCGGTAGCGCTAGCATGAGAGCGATGCTTGTTGGAGGCGTGGGCGTGGGAAAGACCGCGACCGCGAGAGTCTTTGGACGCGAGCTAAGGAGGTTAGCTAAGGAGCGAGGAATTGAAATTAGGTACATCCACATAAACTGCCATAGGGATCGCACGCTTTACGAAGTAGTAGCGGAGATGGTTAGACAGATGGGTGCGCCAATACCCCTTAGGGGCCTCTCGCCTAGGGAGATGATGCTCGCGCTGATGAACTACATGGAGAAGAACGATATATACGCACTCGTAACTCTAGACGAATTCGATTACTTCGTTAGCGTTGCTGGAAACGACGCCGTTTACTTCATAGTGAGGCTCTACGACGAATACCCCGACGCCAAGAAAAGAATGAGCTTCATGTTCATAGCCCGCGACCTCTCATCACTCGACTACCTGGATCCCGCGACGATGAGCTACATACTCAAGCACGTAATAAGGTTCGACGCCTATAGATCCAACGAGCTCTTCGACATCCTCGCCGATAGGAGGGATCAAGCCTTTTACGAGGGCACCGTAGACGACGAGGTTATTCAGTACATAGCGGACGTCGAGGGTGTCGATAAGGGTGGTGAAGGCAATGCTAGAGCCGCTATCGAAGCGCTCTTACTAGCTGGCGAGGCGGCGGATTACGAGCATAGCCACAAGGTTACTATTGAACACGTTAGGAAGGCGTTTAGCAAGGTTCAGCATGACATAGTTAGGATTGCTGATACCCTACCATATCTACAGCTTCACGAGCTCCTACTGCTCAAGGCGATAATAAGGGTGTTGAGGAGAAAGAGCGAGCCCTATGCTAGGATAGGAGAGGTCGAGGAGGAATATAGGAGCCTGTGTCCGCTATACGGCGAGGAGCCTAGGAAACACACGCAGGTATATGAATACGTAAACAACCTGAAGAAGATGGGCGTCATCGAGGCTAGGGTCTCTGGAAAGGGATTCAGAGGTCGATCAACGCTCATATCGATAATAGCCCCGCTCGATGCGTTGGAGAAGCAAGTTGATTCGCTCATAGAGAAGAGGTTGTCGAAGGTTAGGTAACGCTATAAAACGCTAGACGTGTTTGGGGAGCATGAGGTGTGAACTCCTAGAGGAATCCAAAGGCGAGAACGCTGACATAGGGAATCGAGCGGATTTAGTCAATGTTCTTAGCAAGAGGTGCGTATGGAATATAGTGCGCATCCTAAGCTCATCAAAGAGCAACATGATGAACATTACCGCGCTAGTTGCGTCGCTAAGAGCTAACTACGACTACGTAATGAAGTGCCTCAACTTAATGATGAAGTTCGGAATGGTTGAGGTCGCTAAGATAGGGAGGCTAAGGCTTGTAAAGCTAAATACGGATAACGAGATTGTGGCTAAGATGATCGCTATTTTGGGCAACGCTACTTCTTCTTAGTGAAGGAGAGTAGCGACGCTGTTGCCGCACCCTCCTTCTTCTTTCTACGACTCCTAGACGTAGCAGCCTTGCCGAGCCCAGTGGCAGCGCTTGGAGCTGGTAGCGCTTTCGCTTCGGTTGCTTGCGCGGGTACGCCAAGGGCTTTTGCCATAGCCTTTTCCTCGGCTTCCCGCTTAACCATCTCCTTAAGCTTCCTGTAGTGCATGAGCACCTCGTTCTTTAGCGGCCCCGCTAGGTACTCAACCATCTTCTCAGAAAGCCCTATGCCCACCGCTATCCTAGCCGCGTACTCGGGGTTAGCTCTGAAGATCGCCATAAGCATCGGGATGACCTCGCTTTTCGCTGAAGCCATCGATATGTGTAGGTGGGCCGCGACTAGCTTGGCTATGTCGTCCCTAATCGATCGCTGCTCCTTAGTTCGAGATAATAGCACTAGCCTCTGCGGGAACGAGTACTTAACCCACCTATACTTATCTCGTGGGTTATTGCGCGCTGCTAGAGCTACGCCAGCAGTCATCAAGTCGATGGCGTAGGCGAGTAGCCCCCAATCACCCGTCTTTATTATCCTACCCAAATACACGTCCGCCTTACTCAAAGCGTCTAGCGCTCTCGCCCGATCCTCTGGGTCTGTGTACTGCAGGGGTATGTTCTCTAGTAACCACAGCTTAGCTTGATCGTAATCGAGCTGACTTTGAGAGAGTGCCATCTTTGCTTGCCAAGCGTATTTAGCGGAGAAGATGTTTCTAAGCGTTTCGAACGGGTCGTGCTCGCGATCCCTAGGCTTCACTAACTCCTTAACGAGGGATAGCGTGACCTTTCCATAGCCCTCTCCAACAGCTTGCAAATCGTTTATCGCGGATCTAAGATCTCCTTCCGACCTCTCTGCGATGTACTCAAGCGCGGCTTCCTCGCATACCAAACCCTCCTTTTGGCAAATCATCCTCAGTACCTTAACGACCTCGTGCTTAGGCAACCTCTTGAATTGAATGAGCTCGGAGACGTCTCTAAGAGGTTTAAGCCTTTGATCCCAAGGATCGTTAGCTGTCATCACTATGGGCGAGGGACTAATCTTGATTAGCTGGAGAATAGCCTCGAGGCCACCTAGATCCTCGCGACCTGCAATCCCATCAACTTCGTCTAGCAGGATGAGCTTCTTACTCGATCCGAATAGACTCGAAGTGGTTGCAGCACGCTTAGCTATTCTCTCGATATCGCTCTTCCTCCTAAAGTCGCTTGCATTCATCTCAATAACTTCGTATCCAAACTCGTTAGCCGCAGCCTCAACAAGGCTAGTCTTCCCGCATCCAGGAGGCCCATAGAGTAGCGCTGCGCGCTTAGGGACGTTAGGCCACTTACGTAGCCACTCAACGAACTTTGCCTTGGCTTCCTCTTGATCCACTACTTCTGAAATCCTCTTAGGCCTGTACTTGATTATCCACGGGAGCTTCTCGCTCCTTAGCGACATGACCCCTCCTCCAATCAATAAAGTTATTCGCTACGCAGCTATTATAGCGTGAACCCGATTTTCCTACCCAGTAACGCCATCTTCGCTAGTAGCGCAGTTAGCTGGATTTCGTCGTCAGCACCCTCTACGATCCTAAACTGTATCTCCCCTATGTAGTCGGCTAGATCGACCCTCGCCTCCTCGGGTATCTTTAGGTCCGCAGAGAATATCTCTCTATGCATTTGCTTGAGTATGTCGGTCCCGCTAATGCCGTAGTTCACCATTAGCATCCTCAGCTTATCGCGAGCCTCAATGAATTTGCCTGCTAGCGCGAGCTGGATTATCTCCCTAATCTCCTTCGGATGCGCTAAGCCAACGACCTTATAGACGTGAGCTACCGTTACCTCACCTAGGGCTGCAGCAGCCTGCAGTATGTTTATCGCTTTCCTCATGTCTCCGCCCGCTATCTCGTAAATTACCTCGAGAGCGTCATCATGGCAAACAACGTTCTCTTGACTACAAATCCACTTAAGCCTAGAGACCACATCTTCCTTCTTCAGCGGCGTGAACCTGAATACCGCGCACCTAGACTGTATGGGCTCAATAATCTTGCTCGGGTAGTTTGCTATCAAGATGAACCTCGTGGTCTCGACGTACATCTCCATCAACCTCCTCAGCGCCTGCTGAGCATCGGCAGTCATGTTATCGGCCTCATCCAGCAAGACTATCTTGAACGGCACGTCCCCTGGAAGCTTGCTTCGCGCGAACTCCTTGACCTTGGTCCTAATGACCGCTATGCCCCTTTCGTCACTGGCGTTGAGCTCTAGAACGTACTTCCTCCAGTCCTCGCCGTAGAGGTCGTGAGCTAGCGCGAGCGCTGTCGTAGTCTTACCCGTTCCGGGGGGTCCTGCAAACAGCAGGTGAGGCATATTCTTCTCCTCTACGAACTTCATTAGCCTCTTGACTATCTCTTCCTGATTAACTAGCTCCTTTAGCGACTTCGGCCTGTACTTCTCAGCCCATAGAAGCTCAGCAAACTTTTCAGAGCTCATCCCTAGACCCCGAGGCACTGATTCTCCTTCAGAATCTTAATAACGCTATTGATTTTTCACTGCATGTCACGGCGAACACTTTCGCGTTGGTCTCTAGTTTAATGAGCTTCCTATCTTAGATACGTGTCTAGAGCAAGGGTTCGTATAGGGCTAGAGCATTGCTAGCGATAGAGCTAATGAAGCTAGCCTACGCACTTTCGCCGACTCGAATAGCTGTGCTAAGCGACGTAGGGAGAACTCCGTTCCTAGAAGAGGAGCTACGCCGAGGTACAGAATGCTCAATACCTAGGTGGCTCGCTGAAATCCTACGTGACTTAGGCAAAGCCGAGCCTTCAGATGAAGGCCCCGTATACAGCAAGATACTCAAAGTCAAGTTCGCGCATACCTCGGACTTACGGCAAGGGCTTCCGCAAGTATCTGAGTTCTTCTACATTCACTCGATTAGCGAATTGAATAGAGAGTTAAGTGTTGCACAAAATAGAATGGATTTAGACTTACTGACTAAGGTTAACCGAGCCGTTAAGGCGTTCAGCGACGTCGCCTCAAGGAGGCTATCGTACATCATAAAGGCCATTTCGCTAGGTGGTTACACAGCAATAGAGAGGAGCCTTAGTTACGAGGAGAAACTCCTAGCGTTAATACTTAGTAGGGTAATCAACGAGTGGAAAGATTCCTTCGCTAACCTAGGCAATACCGCTAGGTGAAACCGATGGAGTTCGTAGAGCAGATAGTTACGGACGAAAGGATTACACTTCGAGAGAAAATTGAGGAGTACTTGAGGGAGCGTTGCATAGACTCGATAAAGCAAATGATATTACACGGAGTTAACTACATAGAGATAGACTTCAACGACTTGATAACCTTCTCTGACGAACTTGCCGCGCACGTAATAAATGATCCTCAAACGGCGCTGAAGGCGTTCTCAGATACCATAAAGAATATCGTAGCTGAAATAGATGAGGATTACCTACGTAGATACTCATCGTTTATCGCTAGATTCCGTAACGTTCCCACGACTAAGCTAAGAGAGTTACGGAGCGAGCACGTCGGTAAGCTCGTTGCTTTAGAAGGCATAATCGTTAGGGCTACTCCGCCTAAGCAGAAGATAGTTAAGGCAGTGTTCGTTCACGAGCCTTGCGGATACGAATTCGAGGTTGAGGTAGAGGGGGATACCATAGAGAAGCCCGTCGTGTGTCCGCAATGCGGTAAGTCTACGGGCTTTAGGCTCAAGCTAGAATCCTGTTTATACGAGGATTTCCAGAGGCTCGTACTCCAAGAGAGGCCTGAGGACGTACCGGCTGGACAGCTTCCTAGGGCCATCGAGGTTGATGTGAGGGGGTCTCTAGTCGACGTTACTAGGCCGGGCGATAGGGTTACAGTTGTAGGCGTGTTAAAGCTACGCAGACCTACGTCTCAGCGAAAGTATCAATCGATATACGACGTGTACATAGAGGCTAACAACATAATAGTTTCGCAGAGGGTTCTCGAAGAAATCGAGATTTCTGAAGAGGATGAGAAGCAGATTCTTGAGCTAGCGCGGGATCCACTGATTAGGAGGAAGATCATTGCTTCGATAGCCCCAGGAATATACGGTATGTGGGACATCAAGGAGGCCATAGCGCTACTCCTCTTTGGCGGCGTGCCGAAGGTGCTACCAGATGGAACAAGGATTAGGGGCGACATACACGTCCTGATAATAGGTGATCCGGGTACCGCGAAATCACAGCTCCTACAGTACGTATCTAGGATTGCACCGAGAGCTGTGTACACAACTGGGAAGGGCTCTACCGCCGCTGGACTCACGGCGGCGGTGGTCAAGGATAAGAGCGGTGAGTACTACCTAGAGGCAGGAGCCCTAGTTCTAGCTGATGGAGGAGTTGCGTGCATAGACGAAATCGATAAGATGGATGATAAGGATCGCGTAGCGATACACGAAGCCATGGAGCAGCAAACGGTTTCGATAGCTAAGGCGGGTATAGTCGCTAGGCTTAATGCGAGAGCATCGGTTCTAGCTGCAGGGAACCCAAAGTACGGTAGGTACCTACCGAATCGATCTCTAGCTGATAACGTGAACTTGCCACCGACGATACTATCGAGATTCGACCTAATCTTCGTGATAAGGGATACCCCGAGCCCCGAAAGGGATAGGAGGTTAGCTAGGTACATAACGGTAGTCCACGGCGCAGCATCCGAGATAAAGCCTCCGATACCCATAGACTTGCTGAGGAAGTACATCGCCTACGCGCGAAAGAATGTTAGGCCTCGGCTAACGGAAGAAGCTAAGAAGCTCATAGAGGAGTTCTTCGTCGAAATGAGGAAGAAGAGCTTGGAGAGCCCCGACGCCCCGATAGCTATTACCGCTCGACAGCTCGAAGCATTGATTAGGCTAGCCGAAGCGCATGCTAAGATGGCTTTGAAGAGCGAAGTTACGGCGGAGGACGCTGCCGAAGCGATAAGGTTGATGAAGAGCATGCTTGAGAGCGTGGGTATAGACGTTGAGAGCGGCGAAATCGACGTCGACGTGATCATGACGGGCAAGCCCAAGTCGACTCGAGAAAAGTATTTGATACTAGAGGACATAATTAGGGAGCTCTCTAAGGAAGAGGGATGCGCAAAGATAAAGGATATAATATCCAAGGCCAAGCAGAGAGGTCTCGACGAAAAGTTCATTGAGGAAGCCCTAAGGAGAATGAGGAAGGAAGGGATAATCTTTGAGAAGGGGAGTGCATGCTTCGCATTAGTTCCGTAAGCTCATTCACCATAGCTTTTATACCTCTCTAGAAAGGCGAGCTGTGGTGCAGTGTATGACTACCTGCGAAAAGTACGTGATCGTAGTTGGCGATAAGGAGATAGAGATAGACGACTCGATAGTTAAGCTACTAAACGAGTACGTGAGAACCGAGATGAGCTTAGAGCAATTAGCTGAGAGGCTAGGTTTAGACAGCTGGGTTGAGGCGTACGAGTTCGTAAAGAAAGTGCCTTCTTGGATAATGTGGGTACCCCCAACGCTTTGGAAGAAGGAGCTTGAGAAGTGTAGGAACGCCGAGGAAATTCGCGTAATCAAAATCTAGGATTTGCGTAAGCACGATGAAGCTTATAAGCTAAGCATTAAACACATATCGCTCTCGGTGGGGCCGTCGTCTAGCCTGGCTAGGATGCCAGCCTGGGGAAGAACCCCGATCTCCGGAGCGCTGGTGGTCCCGGGTTCAAATCCCGGCGGCCCCACCAAGTAAATGCTTCTTAAGCTCGCACCTAGGTACTACCTACCCAATTTATCTAGTTCATGGTATGTATCTGCACGTAACCACAATAGAACTTATAATTCTTTCGGTATTCCTACGAGGATATGCACGGCATTGGTAGTACGCTGTGGAACCCCTATCCATCTTCGATAACTATACGTGTTTTCCGGGGTTGCTCATGCCGATAATCTACATATGCTCTAGATGCGGAAATGTTGTATATAGATTCGAGAGAGCGGGTCAGGACTACTACGGTATCCCAACCCCCTCCGAATTGAGCGTGCGATTAGGGGGATTCTGCCCTAAGTGCGGTAAGCCCCTATCAACGCGAATAGACCTTTCGTCTATAAAGGTTAAGGCTCGTTAGCATCCTTTAGCAAGTACTTGAAGTAGCTACGCGTTATGCATTCGTATAGCCATGGAAGAGCGTTTTCGCTTAATGCATAGCTTTCTGAACATAGATCTACAACAGCCGTCGGCTTAACGAACTCTAGGTGAATACCCTTAATGGCTTGAGCTACGCACTCTAAAGGATTCCATTTTCTTATACAAACCAACCTATTGTCGTGGTCAATCCACGGACCTACTAAACAGTCTAGATTCTTCTTGATGAACTCCACGGAGTTCTCGACTATGTGCGCTGGAGGTCCTTCATGTAGCTTCCACTGCGTACCACCTTCGTAAACCTCTAGGAAAGTCATAGCCTTATTGCTACGTGCATCCAGGTAGCTATCGATGAACATTACCTTAACGTGCCTACTCCTTAACTGGTTAATTAACGATCTCTCAAACCTACGTATTTGACCCCACACCACGTCCTCCGATCTATGCATTACGTTGCTTACTACGAGAATAATCTTTCGATTCATTGAACACGCAATTCTCAGCGCTTGCTCAACGTCTCCTAAGCTCACGCGCGGTTCGTACTTCTCAAAGTACTTAATCGAGGGCCTTTCGAGGAATAACCTCGAGCATACTCTAAACTTAGAGAATGCACGCAAGCCTACGGCTGCAGCAACATTCCTCTTAGGATCCACGGGATCCACAACAATGAGTACTGACTTAGGGAAGCGCTTAAGGCAATCCCTTTCCGAAGCATAGTACCCCTCTACGTCTATACACGTTCTGTAAGGTCTCCACGATAGGGATTTGCGGAGAACATTCTCGAAAGAGCCGTAAGCGATTACGAGTAGCTCCGCTAGGTACCCCGAAAACCCTTGTACCCGAACCTCCGCACCGTAAACGCCTATGCCCTTCATGAACGCTTTGAGTAGCCTAACCTCATCGCGTTGCTCTCGACTAAGCCTGCTATTCACGTACTCGGTATGGAATGGCGTTCTATCGACGGGGCTAATGATGAATGACGGGTCTCGAACGCGAAATGCGGGAACTATGTTGATCTCGACGTTACCGAGAAACGTCGTTACGTAGGGATGGGTTGCGTACTCGAGAAGAGTTGTCAATCCGTACCTTTCCAAGCACACCTTTAGGTTGGGAACGATGAACGCCTCGAAATCGCTAGTCCTAACGGTTCCAGGCTTAAACAAGATGAATAGATCTATGTCGACGTCGCCGCTAATGAACGTATCCTTCGCGAAAGAACCTTGTAGGGAAACTTCGAAATCCCTAAACCCATACTCCTCTAGGCATGTACGCACGATTCTGGCGATGATTTCAGCAACGTACTCTAGGTAATAATACTCCCACTGCTTAGGCTTAACACGCGCTAACGCTTCCCTAAGTACACTCTCTATCGACGTCATGGGCGTGGCCCTACAACCGAACGACAAATATGTCCTTATATATCGGCCCCCTCGGCGTGAGAATGCTCTGCTTGAGCTTTACCTCCGTAACTGGCGTACGACCAAACTCAAAGTCCGAGTACTGCTCGATGAGCTGCGATAGCCTAGCTAAGTTCCTTCCGCTCCTTACCCTAGCTAAGGTTATGTGGGGCGAAAACTCGTGTTGATCCTTATGAACATCGTATAGCCTTTCCCGCTGAATCTGCTCATCGATAAACTTCCTCATTCGGATCAACGGCTCTACACCCTCTGTAACGCCAGCCCATACAACCCTAGGCCTCGCAATGTTGGGGAAGGCTCCTACGCCCTTAACTAGCATCTCGAAGTGGCCTCCTACAATGGATGGTAGCTGACTGAGTATCCTCTTAATTGCTTCTAGGGTTACCGTCGATATGTGGCCGAGGAACCTTATGGTGAGGTGTATATTCTCGTCCTCAACGGGCTTTAGGTCTGCTCCAGTCGCTACTAACGCATCCCTAACCTTTATGAGATTCGCTAGCACTTGAGGATCCTCTATCTCGATGGCTATAAACGCCCTTATGCTCATACCAATACCCGCTTAGCCGAAGCTCACGCTAGGCTATATATCCTTGGCTACGCATCCCTACATCGTGTAAGCCTTGCGGAAGCAATACCTCTCGAAGAAGAGCGTTAAGGAGTTGATGAAGAAGCTCCAAGCTACCCCAATCGATAGCGATTTCATCGATATGCTGAAGAAGAGTGACGAGGTTTACGTAGTTGAGTTTGACAAGTTCAGGATATTCGTATTCGATGGTAATCCAGCGCTGTTAGAGCACTATAAGTTTGAGGGGTTGATTCTACCAACGCTGTTCTCCGTAAATACATTCCTAAACTCACGCGGTAAACCCCCTATCCCGTGGTTATGCGTAGACGAAGGCGCTGTAAACCCGATCCTGCGAGGTGCTGACGTAATGATTCCAGGTGTTCGTGAGAAAACCGAGTTTAGCGCTAATGCACCTGTATGCGTATTAGAGCCTAAGAAGAGGTTCGCTATAGCGTTAGGCATTGCGCTCGTGAGCTCGAGCGAGATCACCCCGGGTAAGAAGGGGAAATGCGTGAAGGTCGTTACGAGGCTTAACGACGAGGTTTGGGCTCGGTGCTTAGAGCTCGCTAGAAAAGGTGCGTAGCCTAAACCCAGCTTCTTCATCCCTTGAATACAGCGATAGGTACGCCCACGAATCCACTACTTCTATCCTGAGCACGTAGTCAAAGCACTTAAAGCACACTTCTACGAGGTGCAGCGCCTCAAGGAACTCCCCTACGTACCTACAAAGCCTACTGCAGGAATCTATCTCTAAACCACGCTTTCTACACTTACACACAATCTTAATGGGTAGGTGCCTACCCTTCGCCACCACGAGCTCCAAAGCACAGCGCTTAATACACTCGTACCTAGCCCTACAACAAGCATCTACCGGTATTACCCAGAAAGCGCGTGAAACGCCTCGCGCTTTCAAGAGCCGCACTACGTTCGCTCTAGAATCGATGTTCCCGAATACAAGTACTATTCCCCTTCTACTCAGCGGAACAACGTTGACGCTCTCTACGTACGGAAATAACGCGTTCTCTATCTCCTTAGCCGCCACCACCTCCTTACCTATTCGCGTCGTCACTAAAGCGATGGGACTCGGCTCAGAACCCTTGACTTCGCTCACTCTATCACCACGCTCGTGCATCATCATCGCCGCAATAAGGGTTAAACCCCCTCTAATATAAACATACGCTCCGGAAGGTGCGGGGGTGCCCGAGCCTGGTCTAAGGGGGCGGGCTTAAGACCTCCGGCTTCAGGTGAGAGACCCGCTGGCGTAGGCCTGCGTGGGTTCAAATCCCACCCCCCGCACCAAACTTCTCCAAATGATGTACATGACCACAGCTATTGCTAAACACACTAATGCGAGTAGCAATATCGATACCCAACTCATTCCATACCCAAAGCATATAGGGATGAACGCTATGACTATGCACCCACCTCCAACTACGCGCGTCTGTAGAGAGCTAGAGCTTGTTGAAGCACCTATGTACGCTATTATGGGGGCGAGAATAGTTAGCGCTACGCCTACGAACAGCAGTATCAAGCCCGCAACGAAGAGCCTTCGATCCATGTCTCGCCACCTACCAGTACCTCACTATGTGTGGAATCGCTAGGATCAATATTAGCGCTATGACCATGACTACGAGCATGAGGATCGCTGCAATTAATATGCTTCTAGATGTCGAGCCGAATACTATCGGTATTGGCCCCACGAGAACTCCACCACCAAACTCAACGCTAGCTCTAGGCTTTGAGCCGAGGATTAAGGAGAGCATTACTAACAGCATGCCAGCTAGCATTAATAGCATCCCTACGGCTATGAGGATCAATGCAATCTGCATAGGCATCTCGCCCCCCTCCTGAACTATAGATTATTTTCGGAGGGTAAGTAACTACACTCGGGATGATGTTTGCGGCCGTAACCGAGAGGTGAGGAGAGGGCGGGCTTTCCATGACCGACTCGCCTAAGCCTAAATCCGCCGCGAGCGAAACTATGCGTAGATGAGGAGATTAGTCCCAGACTGAGAGGTGATGTAAGGCCTCCCCACACCGATCGCGAACCGCGGTGCGAGGCCATGATAGTGTGCTTCGTGCGTCACGGTAAGGCGGAGGAGAAGAAGCCGGGTCAAAGTGATGAGGAGAGAAGGTTAACGGAGGAAGGGCGGAGGGATGTTGAGCTCGTAGCCAAGGTGCTACCAGTGCAATCCGGGGTAAGGATCTACACATCGCCGCTGAAAAGAGCCCTCGAAACAGCTGAGATAATTGCTCGGATTAAAGGTGGCGAGGTCAAGGTCTACGAGGGGCTGCGCCCCGAGGTAGCGTCGATCGACACCGTTAGCGACGTGGATATCGAGGGCGATACCGTGTTCGTAGGGCACGCACCGTCGATAGAGCGCATCGTTAGCGAGGTCATTGGCGGTGGCGTAATTAAGTTGAAGGCAGGAGCCGCTGCATGCGTTGATATAGGGAGTAGTTCGAGGTTGGGCAAGGGTGTCGGAGTGCTCTTCGCGCTAATAGCCCCTAGCATTCTTCGCGAAGCCTTACATAGGCGCGAAGAAGCACCTCAAAGGTAGCTAACCCACGCTTCTCTCGGCAAGCATCTTAAGCACGCTCTCCATAGACTTCCTAACGCTAGGCGGTAGGAACCCGAGGTCTATCGATATGAAGCCCCTTATCAGCATCGATACTGCTTCCCTATAGTCGAACCCCTTGAGCATCAAGTACTCTATCTCATCATCGCGAATTCTCCCTATAGACGCCTCGTGGTGTAGATCGCTATCAGCGCTAGCGCTAGCGAGCTCCGGTATGGTCTCGACTCGTGCACGCGAGCTCATTAGCAGCGCGCTACACTCCGTAAAGCCGCGGCACTTCCTTCCCCTCGCCTCTATTCTAAGCCTAGAGACGATGCTAGCTTCGTCACGCGCAATGATCTTGCTCACGAGCTCTGCTCCAGCTTCTTCGCCCACGAGCTTCGCGTGCGCACCAACGTCGTACACGCTATCCCCGGAGCCTAGCAGGATCGTAGCGGCGTAGACCCTTGACCTCGATCCTACGAGCTCTAGCCTAGGCATGGTCTGTATGGTCTTGGTCTTAGACATGTTGATGTAGTACGATACATACGTAGCATCGTCTTCTAGCCTAACCGCGGTCCTAGGCCTCACATGCGTAACCCTATTCCACGAGTGTATCATTACGTCTACAAGCTTCGACCCCCTAGATAGGTAGATCTCCGTAACCGCTGCGTGAAAGCCAAGCGCTTCGGGCATTATGGTACATCCCGTTACCACTATGGCTTCAGCGCCCTCCTCGAGAACGACAACGTTGTGAACCAGCTGGGCGCCGCCCGACATAAAGAAGCATGTTTGTATCGGTAGCTCAACTCGACATCCCTTCTTCACCCTAATGAAGTATCCGCCCCTACCGTATAGCGCTACCGACGCAACGTACTTATCGATATCGGGGGGAACGAGATTCCATAGAAACTCGCGTCCATCTTCAACAGCCTCTATAGGCACGATCTCTACGCAAGACGTTAGGGTCTTAACGAGCTCTATCCTCCTATCCCTCTGAAGGTATATTGCTGAAGCGTGCGGAGACCTCAACTCTATGCCTACGCTAGCTGCGAGCTTCTCAACTTCGCTAACACCCTCCTTCTCCCTACCTAGCTCGAGGTACTTGCGCACATCGACATCGGGTCCGTACGGAGAGGGCTTATCCAGCGCCTTCAGCGCCCTACTCCTTATGTCACGCACCTTCACCACCCTCAATCCATTTGAATCCCTTGCTAAGCACTTCGTCAACAACCCTAAACTCCGGGCTCTCCAATACAATCCTTTTGTTAAGCATTACGTAAACCTTCGAGCACCTCACGTGCTTAACGATCATGCCGCTGTGAGTCACGATCAGCATTGCTTCAGCGCTCTCGCTAAGTAGCTCCTCTAGCGCAGACGCTATCACCATAACGCTATCTACGTCAACACCCGAGTCGGGCTCATCCACAAGCGCTATTCGAGGTTGTTGCGCTATTAATAACGCTATTTCAGCGCGCTTAAGCTCACCACCGCTAAAACCCATACCGAACTCGCGATCAAGCAGATGCTCTATGGCCAGCATCTTCGCAATGCGCTTAACCTCTTCCTCTCCGCCTCCACGCTTCTTCACAATGCTTTCAAGTAGCATCCCTAGCTTAACCCCCTTTAGCTTCGGTGGATTCTGAACCGCTATCCCTAAGCCAAGCTCTATACGCTCCTTAGCGCTCGAATTCGTGACGTCCACGCCGAATAAGCGTATTCTACCCCTCACCACCTTGTAGCGGGGATGCCCCGCAATCGCGTTTAGCAAGCTCGATTTACCGCTAGCGTTAGGCCCTAACAACACAGCTACATCGCCACTATTGAGCGATAGCCTAGCGTATTCGACAACTATCCTATCGTTACACGATACGGCTAGATCTTCGACGCTCAGCACGCTCATTACATGCCCTCGTATTTACAGAACGAAGCGCGTTATAACCCTCATAGATTCGGAACTCCTCAAACAACTACATTTCTTCTTCGAACTCCGGGGGTAGAGGGGCTTCTTTAATCCTCTGCTCAACTTCTTCTGCTAACGAATAGAGGAGGATCCTAACCTCCTTGACTACGGGCTTAGCAATCTTCTTTATGCCTCTTTG
Organism: uncultured Desulfurococcaceae archaeon; assembly: GCA_964598805.1. Classification (GTDB taxonomy): domain Archaea; phylum Thermoproteota; class Thermoprotei_A; order Sulfolobales; family Ignisphaeraceae; genus JAADCV01. The sequence goes on from CAZRDH010000012.1 coordinate 21,516, forward strand.
CCCTGGTACGTAGCTAGGCTTAACTAGGTTAGCTTCCTCTAATCGCTTTACATGCGTGCTTATATTAGCCTTACTCTGCTTTAGCTTCTCCGCGAGATCCTCGATACCCATGTTCTCCCTCATTGTCAACCCCAGTATCCTCAACCTCGTGAGGGAGGCGAGGGCGCTCGCCACCTTCTCAATGAATTCCTCGCCAGCAACGTACATTACGCCGTCCTCTATCCATATTCCTCGCCCCTTCTTGCTCTCTTGAGCAACTCGACCTTCAGTGCTAGAGCTCAATGTCTATACCCCTAACATAGAGCTAGTCGTTATCCGTTTATAAATCTGCTCATCTCGAAAGCTCTACGAACTGTGGGTAAACGATGTTTGGAAAGCTTGAGGTTCCCTGCAGCTTGAGGATAGGTAGGTACTACGTTTCGCTATCTAACGAGGATTCCTTCGTTCGGTACTATAGAGTCGATACCGTGTCTAGGGAGGAAAAGAGCTACGTTATAAGTAGAGGTATAGAGCTGCGGCTCGTTCCCATGTACCCGATTTTCTATCCTAAATTCGTAACTCAATTCATACTGTGCGTATTAGAGAGGGAGGTCGTTGTAGCGCCGGGGGCTAGCGTTAGGCTATGGATCGAAATACCCATCGATGTAGCGGTGTACGCTTACTCGGGCAACAGCTTTAAGATAATAGACGTGCTACCTCTGCATAACGACGTTAAGTACGTTCTGTATGGAACAACGTATAGCGGTACCGTAGCGAGGCTTTGCATAGCTAGATTCGCTAAAGGATTCGAGAAAGTGGAGTTTGGATACGCGCTTTCGCATCTAACGATAAGGAACTGCATGGGTCGAGTTGCTAGAGTTAGGAAGGTTCTTCTCGATGCTAGTCCGCTTAGGCTATACTATCGCGAAGGCACGAGCATCGTAACCACGCAAATGATCACGATGAACATCGTAACCGAGACATCAGCCATCGTATACTACGAGAAGCCCATAGACCCCAAGGCCGTTCCCATAGACGATCCCGAAAACCTTAGGCCTCCTCGAGTATACAATAGAACGGATATGCTACAGGGGTACTGAGTTATGGATCCCTTGCTAACGGCCTTAATTAGCTTCTTCGAGACGTACGAAAGGTACATCGAAGCCTCCATAGCTCTAGTCTTAGGGATCACGGTTTCCTACTTCGTGAGGAAGCTGCTATTCAAGCAACTAGCTAGAGCTATGCCCCACCACCTAGCGAATATAATCGCTAGAGCCGTGTTCTACACGCTGATACTGATAGTGATCCTCGTTGCCGCTGGGATCTCGGGGATAAACCTCGTTGGACTCGCTGTGGCAGGTAGCGTAGCAGGCGTAATCCTCGGCTTCGCCCTGCAACCCGTGATAACGAACCTAGCAGCGGGAATGCTGATAATAACCGAGAAGATCCTTAGCCCAGGAGATTTAGTTGAGATAGACGGTGTTCAAGGCTACGTCGTAGACGTATCGCTATTCTCCATAACCCTCCAGAGGCTCGATGGCGTTTACGTTAGGTATCCTAACATAAAGGTCGTTTCATCTAAGGTGCTAAACTACTCTAGGAGCCCCGCAATTAGGCTCGACTTCGTTGTGTCTATCGCTTACAAGGAGGATGCTGAGAAAGCATACGACGTTATTAGGAAGGTAGTCGATTCGCACCCGCTGGTATTGAAGGATCCAGAACCCGAAATCTTCGTTTCGAACCTCGGATCCAGCGGAGTGGATATACTGGTGAGGGTGTGGGTCCCCACGAATCTATGGTACGAGGTTAAGAGGGATCTACTGTGGAGGATAAAGAAGGCGATTAGCGATGCTGGGATAGAGATACCGTTCACGCAGATAGACGTGTGGTTTAGGACCCCGCTAAAGATCGAGAAGTAGTTTTTCAGATGCGGTCCATATCATCACGTCCTCAGTGCATGAAGGGTTCATCACTCCGAAAGCCTAATCTTTGTCTGAGGCAAAAATGTTGTTGGTGATGATCGCGCTGGAATCTGATTTAAGTGATGAGTCTTTCAGCGGGCTGATCTATCCCTAGACACCTTTATTAGGTACGAATAGAGTGGGGATGGGCTTAGCGGCCTACTCTTAAACTCTGGGTGCGCTTGAGTTCCGACGAAGAATGGATGGTCCTTAAGCTCCATGAACTCGATAACGCCATCGTAGCTAAACCCGCTTATTATGAACCCAGCGGCCTCGAATACGTCGACGTACTTGGTGTTAAACGCGTATCTATGCCTATGGCGCTCGAACACGACGTCTCTTTGGTAAGCTTCGTAAACTAGCGTACCCCTAATGAGCTTTATGGGCTTTGCCCCGAGCCTCATGGTTCCGCCAACGAACTCTATGTCTTGTTGCGAAGGCATTAAGTCGACGACGGGGTTAGGCGTGTTGGGGTCTAGCTCCCTACTGTTAGCGTCCTTGATTCCCAGAACGTTCCTAGCGAACTCCACGACCATCATTTGGTACCCAAAGCAAATCCCTAGCGTGGGTATCCCATGCTCCCTAAGGTACTTAATAGCCCTTATCTTCCCCTCGGTGCCCCTCTTACCGAAGCCCGGTAGTATGAGCGCGCAATCAACGTCCTCTAGAGCTGATTCGACATCCACGTACCCTTGCTCGATATCCGTAGACTCTATCCATTTAAATACGGGCTTTACGCCTAGGTACGCCGATGCGTGCTTCACCGCTTCAACGATGCTTATGTAGCTATCCTTTAGCTTCGTGTACTTACCTATCATCGCTATGCGCAAAGGCTTAGACGCGCTCTTTAACTTCTCAACAAAATCGACCCACTTACTTAAATCGGGCTCGCGGTAATCGAGCTTTAGCTTCTCGCATATCACCCTGAGAATCCCTTGCTTATGGAGAAGCAAAGGGACTTCGTAAATCGTTTCGACATCGTGATTAGAGAACACGGCGTTGGGAGGAACGTTGCTATACAACGCTATCTTACGGCGCGCTTCAGGTTCGAGGGGTTTCTCGCACCTAGCTATTATGACGTCGGGCTGAATGCCTATACGTCTCAGCTCTTGCACACTATGCTGCACGGGCTTGGTCTTTTGCTCACCTGTAGTTCTAAGCGTTGGGACTAGCGCTACGTGTATGAAGAGCGTGTTCTCGGGACCCTCCTCGAGCCTCATCTGCCTTACTGCTTCTAGAAAGGGTAGCCCCTCGATATCGCCTACCGTACCCCCTATCTCGACGAGCGTGATGTCAGCTCCGTACTCACGAGCAACGCTCCTTATGCAGTTCTTTATCTCGTCCGTTACGTGGGGTATTATTTGAACGGTCGCTCCTAGGTACTCACCCTTCCTCTCCTTCATTATGACAGAGTAGTATATCTGCCCCGTCGTTATGTTGTTCCTCTTGCTAAGGTTGGTGTTTAGGAACCGCTCGTAGTGACCTAGATCAAGATCCGTTTCCCCGCCATCCTCCGTCACGAATACCTCTCCGTGAGCATAGGGATTCATCGTACCCGCGTCGACGTTTATGTAGGGGTCTATCTTTATGGCGGTAACGTTGTAGCCCATGCTCTTGATGAGCATCGCTATCGAGGCGGTCGTAACGCCCTTACCCACGCTACTTAGCACACCACCCGTAACGAAGATGTACTTCGGCACGGCCCTCTTAGAGCATCGTAGTAGGCCCCAATATATCCACGCACTCGAAGCGGAGGGGGTTTCCCGAAACTATTTCGCCGGTGATTGCCCGCAACGCTGTTCCATGCCCGAGTGGAGCTACCCCCGTCCACGCGAAGCACGCGAACGTACCCCTATTTCCTCTCGCTAAGGATACCCCAAGTAATTCGCTCCTAGGCGCTAACGAGCTGTCTACGTGGGGTAAAACCGGTATGACGAGGGTAAAACGCGGAATGTATTACGACACTACGCTTCCCTACTTAAATGTAATTCCCGTGGCCAACCATAATCGATGGTGTAGCGAGATGATAGACCCCATCTTTTCGACGGCTATCTCGGCAGCGCTATTCGCGTCAGCTACGATACCCGTACTACTATCTAAGCGAAGAAGGAGCGCGCGTCAGTATCCGCAGAGCGCTAAAGCGGAGGCGAGGCTAGTTGATGAGAAGGTGGTTAACGCGATGATTAGGTATGGAAGGGCTTACGCGCTAGAAGCTGGGGACTCTACCATGATAATAGTCGTTTTAGAGAACCGCCAGCCTGCAGCAAGCGATATCGAGATTGTGAATGATCTAGAGGTACCCGTCTCCGTACGCATTGAGGGTAGCGTAGAGGCCTCAGCTTAACGCTCGTCAACAGCCTTATATCTCGCTATCCTTAGGCACGTAGGATATTACTAACCCGGGAACCTTCGTTGCGTAGTACCTTAGGTTGTCCTGAATATACCTACGCTCGCTCTCGTTAATTGAGAACCTCCTCTTCGCCCACTCGATGCTCTCGATAGTGATCCTCCCCCTACCTTTGCTCGCAGCCATCCTCACTAGGGAGTCTATCTCGGCAGCGTTGAACCACCTCGTATGCCTAGCTATCTCTGCAGCAAGCTCTTTATCGAGGCTTATCCCATACCTTCTAGCAGCTCTCATAGCTATTCGCATCCTCATCTCGGCGTCGGGGTACCCCATAACAACTACGAGGTCTAGCCTACCGGGCCTAAGCAGTGCTGGATCTAGTATCTGGGGAACGTTCGTGGTCATGACTATGAAGGGCCTCGAGGGCTCTTGGAGTATGTTTAGCCACACGTTCACTTCAGCAATGTACGCTTCGTGAATAGCTTGCATTCGCTGCACCAAGAAGTCCGCATCGTCGACGAGAACTATAACGTCTTTTCTATTCCTTATCGCAGAGAATATCTTGTGCAGGGTCTTCTCTGTCATTCCGTACCACATGGATCTATAGGTGCTCGGCGCTATCCTAACCAACCCCTTGTTCATGGCGTTAGCCAGCGCTTCGGCGGTAACGCTCTTGCCAACGCCTGGAGGACCCACAATTATCATTCCTCGCGGCGCGTACCTAGCACTCATCTTTATGGGCTCGACCACTAGCACCTCAACGTCCTCTCTAAGCTTCGGCGGAAGGTCGTCAACAGTCCAGTGAGGCTTTACGATAGGTATCTTGATTGTGTATGGCTTAGCGTAATCCTCCTTAATCCTAACCTTGATTACGTCTTGCTCTTCGTAAGAAAGCATGAGGATCCTAACGTCATCCGTAGCAACCAAATTGGGGATTCCCATCCCTAGCCTAAGGGCATGGCTCTCTGCAATATCCTGAGCCTCGTCTAGGATCCTATCGATGTCGTTAGCGCTCAGCTTCTCAGCGGTTAGTATTATGACCGTGCCTCGTAAGCCCCCTTCATCCTCGGGCTCTTCAACGATATCCCTGGTGACTATGCCTATGCCCTCGATCCTCCGGTTGTTCACTATTATTACCGCGATGTAGTCGAGCTCGAATACCTTGAGTTCCGCCGCTAAGTGCAGAACTATCTGCTTAAGGTACTCGCTAGCTAACCTCATTAGCTTCTCCAGGCTTTCACGATCCTTTACGATCATCCTCTTGTAGCTACCATTGAATAGCAGCGATATCATTCTCGAAGCTATTAACAGCGCCTTTTCGTGGCTATCGTCTATCACTATAGGCGCTATCACTATTCCTCTATAGCTCTTCGGTAGATCCTCAGTGATATCGGCTGACGATAGCTTTAAGCTTGAAGACGATTGCGTTCCGAGCCTCTCCATGTACTGCTACCGCGCGCATTAATCCCTACCACAGTATTTTAACACTTTGCACGACTCTACCTCAGAGTTCACGTAAATACCCCCTGGATAAGGCGCTTCCCCTTATGTAGCGCGAGAAGGATAGCTCTCCCTCGGGTAGAGAGTAGTGCAAGCCCTTAGGCTACCCCCCAGGATAAAGGTTCTAGAGGCCCTTGGATCCATAGCAGACGAACGGATTAAGCTCGTTAGCGATCGCAATGCCATCGTCGTATCCTCGTCTGGGGATCGCTCTTACAGGGTTTGCGTAGACCTAGAGAAGGGGATTGCTTATAGCGATGACAATGGCACGAGGTTTCGCAAGTACGTAGGGTACCCAATCATCGCGCTTCTCATGATCAAAGGCGTTCTGCCATACGATGAGAGAATAGCCAAGGCTTTGAAGGGCGTGCCCTGGAGGAAGCTAAACGAACAGCTCAAGAGGTACGCGCTAGTCGAGCAAATAGTTAAGGATTTCGCTAGGAAGAACGGTGTAGATCCTAAGGAGCTGGATCTCATCGTGGATAGGGTCCTAAACGCACTAAGTAAGTTAAGGTTGATGTACTCACCCGAGTGCTTAGAACCGCTCTAAAACAACGTCGTCACCACAAACTATCCTCTTAACCCTGTGTATGGGAACAACCTTCCCATGCTTAAAGTATACATAGTGCCTATCCACCCTCTCGATTTCGCACATCGATAGGCGTGCCAACCCATCGCCAACGAGTCTATCCTCTAGGATTACGAAGCACTCCCTACATGCACCCCTCCAAACAATTGAGTTTATCACCTCCCTTATCGTAACCATGCTCCCTACACCTAATCAGCTAAAGGAACTCTCTTCATCGAGCAATCCGTCTGGGGAGTATTCATCACCTATCCAGGACCTCTACACGTACTTCAACGCCGTAGTTAATTAGCCTTGAAATAGCTTTAGCATAGAACCCCTCATCGAGGAGCAGATGGCATAGCCTACCACTAAACCCACTTCCCAGACCGTCTATAGCTAAGCTCAGCAACCCCTTAATGAACAGTTCTTCGCTAGCCGAAAATACGTAGCGTAACCTCGTTGAGCCAACGACCATCGTGATGGCTACGTTGATTCGGTTTAACGCTATGGTCTCTAAATACCTACTTACAATACTCTTAGCCACCTCGTAACTCACGATGCCTAGCTTCGCCAGCTCCTTCAATCCGTTAACTACACAGCAATTAACGCTCCCCATTCTTAGCAGTACATCGGAATCAACAACCTCGATCCATGAATCCCCGCACTCTAGCGCGTTGAATAGCTCTGCAACACTTCGCGAAGCACTCGACCCTAAGCCGCTAATCTCGATAACTGCTTTCTCGATCCCGAGAACCCTCTTAGCTCTATCGACAACACCGTAAGCGAAATCGATTATCCCAATGCTATGCAGAGCGCGTTGAACCCCCTTTAGCTCCCTAAAGCTGATTACACCGATCCTCGGACTCAACCTAGTCAACGCTTCCGAGGGTATCGCGGCGCTATCTATGACCATGTCTACTTGGGGAACCTCGTCCCCATCGATATTGACTAAGCGCGCCAACCCTACATTGAAATCAATGCACTTCGATGCCCTCTTGGGCAGCGGATCGTAGACGTAAACTTCGCTAAAGGGGAACTCGTTTTTAATTACCTCGAACAAGATCTCGCCAAGCTTGTTGCATCCAAGGATCAATACCTTCACACGCGATCACCTTCTATGTGCTAGCCCCACTACGTCTTCCACTTCCTCGAAGCCCATGATCGTCAACCACTTGGCTAAACCTGAGACTATTCCTTGCACTACATCTCTACCCCTACCTCTAGCTAAGGCCGTACCCACCTGAATCGCCTTCGCGCCTGCAAGCAGTAGTTCGGCAGCGTCCATCCACGTGGATACGCCTCCGCAACCAATGATTTCAGCACCGTACTCTCGGTAAACCTCGTAGACAATCCTCGTCGCGATGGGGTGAATAGGGGGGCCGGAGAGTCCTCCAAAGACGTTGCTTAGGATGGGCTTAGCGCTATACACATCTATCGCCATAGCCTTAATCGTGTTTATCAGTGTAAGCCCTTTGCACCCAGACTCAAGGGCCTTTCCAGCCGACTCTACGACTTTATCGCATAGCCCTAGCTTTGCTATGACGGGGATCCGAGTAACGGAGCAAACATCCTTGCATACGGCTGCAACCGCGCTTGGATCGCAACCTATTTCAGCGCCGTATCCGGGCGCGTGTGGGCAGCTAAGGTTTAGCTCGAGTGCATCCGCGCCAAACTCCTCTGCTTTAGAGGCAACGTAAGCGAATTCACTAGGCGTTCTACCCCCGACGCTAACGATTATGGGTAAGCCCACGACCTTCGCTCTTTCGCATAGCCCCTTCAACCCCTCGACCCCCGGGTTAGCCAACCCAATGGCATTGAGTACCCCTCCACACCTCAATTCCACTACTATGGGCTGCGCATAGCCTTCCCTAGGCTCGGGCGTTATCGTCTTCGTGACTATGGCGGAGATGCCCCACCCAGCCATTATATCGACGTGCTCGGGTAGCGAGCCTAGAATGCCGCTCG
>CAZRDH010000013.1:0-5783 GCA_964598805.1 uncultured Desulfurococcaceae archaeon
AGTGTAATCGTCGTTAGAAACGACTAGTAAGTATGTTGAGGCTAACGCCTTATTCAAGCAAGTGAGTACAGTTATTGCACTACTCAACCTCGAGTGTAGCACGCTACAAATGTTCCTTAATTCGTCTAGCGCGTTATCGCATTCCTCCGAACTCTTCTTAACTAGCTTCAGAGCAGTAACGTAGAAAATCCTTGAGTTGAGCTGAAGTACCGCAACATCGCGATTGCGAACCGAGGCGTGAATCGATAGCGTCTTCCTTAGCGATGGGAATAGCGTGATCCCCCAGCAAAGTGCGAATAGATTTAAAGAGTTACTACGTCTTCGACGCGCGTATGACCATGTACACCTCATCCATGGGCTCAAACTCATCGAAGAGCTTCTTATCCTTGGTCATCACCACGACTAGGAATCCCCATAAGCTTATCAGTATTTTGTACCCATCCTCGCTACGCTTCGTTATGACGTAGCCTCTAGCAGCAAAGTCTTTACCTTTCGTGAACTCGGGGAGACTCTTCGAGATCTCGACCTCGACACTATCTCCTTGTCTAAACGGTGCTACGAGTCTATGAATATCCATCTTTATTGTTACGTCACCGCAGTTCAAGGTCCATAGGTATATGTTGGGTATGTAGGACCTCTGAACCTCGCTTAGTACGCATTTGAGCCTCATCGACGCTCCCAACCCCTAGGGGTTTGAAAGGGCGTAAAATATGCATAACTGATATTAGCACGTGGCGCTAGCCCCTCTCTCGAGGTGTAGCATTTTGGCTTACGCGGGTAGATCTGTAGCTAGCGAGTTGAGTAAGCTGTTGAATAAGAAAGTCGTAGTTAAGCTAGTAGACGGCAAGACCTATTCGGGGAAGCTCGTAGCGTTCGAGCCTACGGCTCTTCACGTAGTTCTAGAAGACGTTGAGGTAGAGGGTAATAGAATTAATCGCGTGGTTATTCACGGATCGAGAGTTTCGGAGATCCTTACCGCAACAGCAACAATATTTGATGCTGAGGAGTTCGCAAACATACTCAAGGAGAGGCTGAACATCAATCCCTACGCAATTAGGGTAGTTCCAGAGATCAACGCCGTTGTCGTGTACGACAAGATAAAGGTTACAGAGGCTGGAGTGGAAGGCGAGGGAGGGCTTGCGCATCGCATATACGAAGTGTTTAAGGAGTACATGGAGAGTAAGAAGCGTGGTTCGTAGGATATGGACGTGTTTGAGATAAAGGCACTGGACCTAGGGGCGAGGATAGGGGTACTAAGGACTAAGAGCGGCTCGATAGAAACACCATATCTTTTTCCCGTTGTCGACCCTATGCTCAAGAAGCAAAATGTTAGCGTGAGGGAGCTAAAGGAGTTAGGGTTCAATGCGGTAATAACCAATGCGTACATAGCGCTAAAAGGTTATGGACTGAATGTTGACATACACAAGGCGATAGCATTCGACGGCGTTGTAATGACTGATTCCGGAGCCTACCAGTTAATGGTGTACGGAGACATAGATATCGATAATAGGAGTATCGTAGAGTTTCAATGTAGGTGCGGTAGCGATATTGGCGTGCCGCTAGACATACCTACGAAAGCCGAGGATCCACGCGATAGAGTTGCGTACAGCGTTTTAGAGACGTGCAGAAGACTCGAGGAAGTACTCGACATAGTGAGCTCGTGCCGTAACACGCTATGGGTAGCTCCTATCCAAGGCGGAGTCCATCTCGACTTGCTTAGGCTATCAGCCAAAAGGATTATCGATAGGGGCCTCCTATCAGCTTACTCCATTGTAGCTTTGGGTAGCCCCACAACCTTGCTCGAGAGGTTTAGGTTCGAAAAAGTGATCGAGATGATAGGGGTAGTCCGCTCGGTGATACCCCCATCGATCCCCCTACACCTCTTCGGCGCTGGGCACCCCATGATAATTCCGTTTGCGGTTGCGTTAGGCGTCGACACTATGGACTCCGCTAGCTACGCTATTTACGCTAGGGACGGTAGGTACATGACGCGTAGGGGTACGTATCGAATAGAAGAGCTAGATTACTTCCCGTGTAGTTGCCCAGTATGCTCTAAGTACGAACCGCGGGACCTGGTGGAGATGAGCCTTAGCGAGCGTACAAGGCTGATTGCTCTACACAATCTCTACGTACTTCGCCAGGAATTGCGTAGAGTTAAGCAAGCGATTAAGGAGGGTAGGCTATGGGAGTACCTCGAAGAGGTTGCGCATTCTCATCCCGCTGCCAAGAGGGCTTTCGATGCCTTGTTAAAGTATTACAAGGTGATAGCCTCTAGAAGCCCAGCTAGCCGAGGCGAAGTAAAGGCGTTAATGATATTCGACAGCGCATCGCTATACAATCCCCGCGCGTTTACTGCCCGAAGGCGCGTTAAGCAAGCGAATTTCTCGAAATGGGTACGCGGTAAGGTTGCACTAGTTCCATTGCTACCTAAGTGGAAGCCCTTAGTGAAATCAAGCATTACAGCGAGAATGCGTAGCGAAGGCTACTTCGTTGTAGGCTACGCACCAGTCCTAGGGCCTGTTCCAAGTGTCATTAGCGAGGCATTTCCATTCTCACAATATGAGACTAGCGTCAAGTTTTGTGAAGATGTTTTAGAGGTTAGTGCGCTAGAAGTACAGGAATTCGTTGAGAGGTACTGTGATCTCATTGAGGAGCTATTTGTGATGGTATGCAAAGATATCGAGTGGAGCGTGAAGATGGGGATTCACCTCTACGAAAGTTGTTGTCGGGATCGCATGATTCGCAGACGCTTAGTCTTTATAAATTGCGGTGAACCTTACGATGAGCTTTCCCGAGAGGAAGGGTCAAGAAACTTGTGAGCTACATGTAGAGCTTACTCTCTCCTTCGCTTACTGATTTATACACTTGTTTCAAGCTCTCCTCCATCTTCTCAACCATTTCAGCATAGGATAGTAATTCGCTTACATCTATCTCGATCCCTATGATAGAGCTTATGACCTTGATGGCTATGGCGGCAGCCCTGTGATCCAAGCTCTCTGGCTCGGTGTAGGGAAATATCGCAATCGCTGGAATTCCCTCGAGTTCACACGTAATTAATATGGATGCGAGGGGCCCTACGATGAAAGGACCCTTTACGAAGAGCGGTGCGCTCAACTTTCTTCTACTTGAGGATGTTGCAAGCCATCGATACTCCTCGGATCCCTCTCTAAACCTAGCATCTAGCCCTCCTACAAGCACGACCTCGTCGATGTCTAGCGTCCTAACAGAGTCCACGAACGACCTAACGAAGCTATTCATTTTAGCCCTAATGGGGTTAACGCGATTTAGTAGTGCTATTATCTGACCACTCGAATCTATGAAAATCTCGTGGGGTAAGCTAAGACCGTAGTCCTCTAGCGATGTTAAGTCTGGAACTATGGGGGGCTCTATGAAGCCTATTCTCCTCATCTTGAGCTTATCCACTAAGAACTTTATGGTTAAAAAGCCGACAGCTCCAAAACCCGGAAACCCAGAGATCAATACACGGCTCCTAGCTTTTTCGGGAGGATTTTGTAGCAACACGAGTCTGTACCCTTTAACCACCGATATCACACCAGAACCTTGCTATCGCTGCGGGGCCTCTAATAGCAGTAATGATTGTTTCGCAATCAATTCTCAACGAGGCGACCCCCAGTAGTCTATCGAGTTCGTCTACAACAAGGACTTCGTCCCCAGGTAGGCACGCGTAATCACATGCAACAACGTGTCGAGCAAATATCGTGTTCCTACCTACAATGTCTAGAACCATTTCGTTGACTAGCACTAGCCTATTCCTAGGAAAGGCCGTATATCGATGAAGTATGCGCGCTAAGGGTTCGTAGGGTATTATATGGTAATCGGAAGCTCTTAACGAAGCCATTAACTTATTTCCGAGTAACACTCGGCGAATTCTACCCGTCGAGCCGTAGCACACGACTATGTCGCTAGCTAGCTCTTCTAAAGGCTTTGATACGTCGATACCGAATTGATATGAAATTAATGATGATAGGAACTCAAGCTCATTCTCGTTAATAGGTTTGCATTGCAAGCTACTCACGCTCTTACATCCATAGGCTTCTCTTATCCTCTTCCTTCCAAGGTCTAGGCATTGAGTAAGTGGATTTAGAGGCGTAGGGTCTGTACCGCTCTCGTAGGATTTTAGCTATTGCCTCCTCGAAGTCCTCCATGGAGACAATAGTCCTACCCATTCTTATGGCTCTCAGCCCTGCTTCCGTACATATAGCCTTTATATCGGCACCAGTAGCGCCCTCAGTCTTTTTAGCGAGTTCGAGTAAGTCAACGTTCTCATCTAGTGGCATTCTCCTCGTATGGATTTTGAATATCTCGTATCGCCCTCTAAGGTCAGGAAGCGGTATCTCAATGACTTTGTCGAAGCGTCCTGGTCTAAGGAGCGCCGGATCGAGTACATCTATTCTATTCGTTGTCGCAATGACCTTAACATTGTCTAGAGGGTCGAAACCGTCGAGTTCTGCAAGCAACTGTGTTAACGTTCTATGAATTTCTCGTTCGCCGCTCGTACCCACGTCGAGCCTCTTCGCGCCTATGGCGTCTATCTCGTCGATTAGCACTATCGATGGAGCCTTTCTCCTAGCAAGCTTAAACACCTCGCGGACTATTCTAGCACCCTCACCGATGAACTTCTGAGCTAATTCCGAGGCCACTACCCTTATGAACGTAGCGTTGCTTTCAGCAGCCACTGCTTTCGCGAGAAGGGTCTTTCCGCAGCCGGGTGGTCCATAGAGTAGTACTCCTTTTGGAGGCTCTATCCCCATTGCTTTAAATAAATGGGGCTTCTTGAGCGGTAGCTCTACGACTTCGCGTAACTCGTCTATTTGCTTGGATAGCCCACCGATGTCTATGTACCTAACGCTAGGGCGCTCGATAACCTCGAGGGCTCGAACGAAGGGATCCTCTCTAGGAGGCAGCACTTCGACTATAGCGGCTCCTCGCTGGTTTAAAGCCACGAGCGCCCCCGGCCTAAGCTTCGATTTGTCTACGCTATCGAGTACATGGACTATCAGTATCGGGCCCGTGGAGCTCTTGACCACGGCCCTACCATCGGGTAGGACGTCTAGTAGCGTTGCCTCGATTAGCGGAGGTGCTAGGAGCTTATCAACCTGGCTCTTGTAGTAGTCCAGCTCCTCCTTGTACTTCGCTATGAGTCCTCGTAGATGCGCAACTTCCAGCTCTAGCTCTCGAACCCTTACCTCTAGGTATCTCGTGTAGTCAATGAAGTCGCTACTACTCTCGGAGCTCATACTCGGCGGCACCACTCTCAAAGCTCAACGATGTTGAAAGGCTAAAATAGTTATTCCGAATTGCTTATGGGTGTAGCGTTGCCGAGCGATGACGTAGTTTACTGCGAGATGTGTGGTGCCCCCGTCGATAAGAAGCAAGTTAGGACCGTATTCGTCGAGGGGGCCCTGCTCAGGGTGTGTAGCAACTGCTACTCCAAGCTCATGGCTAAAAAGAGCGCGGAATCCTTGGCGTTAGCTCAGCAGAAAACAACTGCAGGCACTCGTCCAAGCGCCTCCATTCAGAGGTCTGCGTACGGAGGCGTTATGCATAGGGTTAGCCGCGCGAGCCCTGGGGCGCACCCTAGGAGGGCAACGAGGGATAGGGTTTACGAAAGGTTTGAGCTCGTAGAGGACTACGCTGTTAGGATTAGGCAAGCTCGCGAAAGGCTAGGGTGGTCGACGCGAGTACTCGCAATGAAGGTTAAGGAGAGCGAGGCTACGATTAAGAGGATAGAGAGCGGTAAGCTTAGGCCGACGATAGACCTC
>CAZRDH010000014.1:0-10440 GCA_964598805.1 uncultured Desulfurococcaceae archaeon
TGTGGCGGGCCCGCCGGGATTTGAACCCGGGACCTCCGGCTTTCCCCTTCGTGGTGCTCCGGAGGCCGGCGCTCTATCCTGGCTGAGCTACGGGCCCTCTGGTGCTGGGGGTTTGTTCGTGGGTTTTAAGCTGTGTCGTTGCTGGGCTCTATCTTCTCTGTGTTAGGGTGTCTATGGCTATGGCTACGTAGGTAGCTATCTCTATTACGTTGGCTAGCTCTATCGGGTTTTTGGCTAGGTACCTAAGGGTGTACGCGTCTATTCTCTGCATGCCTGGTATTTGCTCGATTGCGTCGGCGTACTCGGTTTTCCTAACGACTATCTCTAGGTCTATTGGTTGCCTAGGTGGTTTAAGGGGTTTGCACTTCCCCTGCTTAACGCTGTTCACGGCTTGCTGTATGCCTTCCCTAAGCTCCTCCACGACTTCGTCGAGGGGCTTGGTGATGGTTGCGTACCTACTTACCGACTCCTTTACCTGGACGTAGGTTACCCACGGAGCGACCTCCTCGACTTCGCGCTCGAGCTTATCGTCTCCAGCGACGAGGGCTATAGGCACGTTGAAGTGCCCCGCGACGAGGGCGTTTACGTAGAATTCGCTAGCTTTCCTACCGCAAACCCGAATCTCGTGGAAGGCCCTCCCGCTAAAGGTGTGGTCCAAAACGCTTCTAGGCGTTCCGGCAGCCGAGTGGTACCCTATGAACATGGCTGCAGCGAAGCCGCGGTCGATGCCCGTAACCATGCAGATGGGCCGGGGGTAGCCCCTAACCAACACCGTTCCCCGGGGCATCTGGAGGTAGTCCACGTTGAGCATATCCCCGTGGCTATCCGCTACCCAAACCTCCTCGACCCCGAGAGCCTTGAGCTCCTCGACCACGGCCTTAACCACGCGGGTTGCTATAGCCCTAAACTCCTCGAAGAGCCGGCCTCCGGGAACCACTTGCTGAACGCCGCAGACCCCGGGGAGGCCTTCGGCATCGATCGATACGTATATCCTCACGATCCCCACCGAGGATCGTCGAGGAACCGCGTTATTAAATCGGTGTCTCTCTGCGAATAGCTTCTAGAGGGCTTCGGGTGGTAGCGCTACCCTAAGACCCTCGACCTCCACTATCCTACCCTCGTTGAGTAGAGGGCTTCCTGGATCCCCTAGCTAACCCTACTCGAATCTCCTAGCTAATTGCTAATTCAAGTTACTTCGAGGAGCTTCTCGATTAGCTCGCAAAGCTCTTCGCAGCACCTAGAGAGGATCTCCTTTCCGAGCTCGGGGGATCCGGGGATGGTTGTAGCGGTGTACCTCTCGCTAACCTCTCTCCACGTCCACGGCTCGAGTACGGGGGTAGGGGATGTGAGTGCTTTGAGCGTAGCAACGAGGTTTTCGAGGCTAACGGGCGTAGCCCCCGGTGCTTCGCCTAAGCACGCTAGGGCTATGGATGCCTCGATTGGGTCTGCGTGAACGGGCTTCCACTCGATGCCTCGAGACTCGAGGACTCGCTCGACGCATGAATGGAAGTCGAATAGCGCTACCCTAACGCCCTTAGCCCTAAGCTCTCTAGCTACCGCGTAGGCAACGGGCTTGGACCCGCCGTGTATCGGCGCTAGCACGACGGCTCGAAAGTGCTTGGCTAGGGACTCCGCTACCTCCCTTAAGTACCTAGCGAAGGTATCGACGCTAACGCTAGCCGTTGGCTCGAGGGGGTAGTGCTCCCACGACGTTGATACGGGTATGGGGTGGAGGAACACCGCTTGCCTACACTCGCACTCCCTCAAGAAGCAGGTAGCTACCTCGCAATCGAGCCCCGGGGGAAGGGGACCGTGGCTCTCTACCGAGCCTATGGGGACTACGATCACGTGCTTACCCCAGTCGAGGTTAGGGACTTCGCCTAGGCTCCTCAACAACGACACACCTCGACTTCATCACCCCTCTCGACACCTAGCAAATCCCTTGCCGACCCCAGGTTGACGGCTAGCTCGGCGAAGTCGAAGCTATCCCTATACAGCACGAGCTCGCCCCTACCCGCTTCCGAGAACACGCGTAGCACCCTAGCAACGAACTCCCTCCCCCTAGCAACGACCCTAGCCCTAGACCCCGTGGAGAGCCCTATGGCTCTAGCGAGCTCGTCGAAGCGCTGGCTGAGAACCACGTTACCGAACTTATCGATGTGGATAACCCTTAGCTTAGCGCACCCACCCTCTACAGCCATGCGCAGCTCGATGCCCCTCCTAACCAGGGTAGTTGGATCCACCACCCTACCCAGCGCCCTTAGGGGAACGCCGCGGCTTATCCAAGCGGCTGCGGGCGTGAATATGTCCCTACCGTGGAACGAGGCGGAGACGGGGTGCCTCCAGTACTCCGGGTTGCTGAGCTCCACCACGAGCTCGATGCCATCGTCCTCGGCAGCGGGGATCAGCACCCCGTTGTCGGGCCCAACGAAGTAGTAGCTCCTCGTCGCGATGGCTATAGCCCTCCTACCGCTCCCAACACCCGGATCGACAACGACTACGAATACCGTGCCCGGCGGAAAGTAGCGGTACGAGGCTAGCAAGGTGAAGGCCCCGGCGTCTACGTCGAAGCTAGGAACCTCGTGGCTAACATCCACGAGCTTAGCCGCTGGGTTTATCGATAGCGCGACCCCCTTCATCGCGGCTACGTAGGGATCCCTATACCCGAAGTCGGTTAGGAACGCTATCACTCCGCACGGAGGCTTCAAGCACCTTCACCCCCACCGCCTTGCGTAGAAAGGGCTTTATCCCTAGCGCTAAGACCCATCAATTCGATAGAGAATCGATGCGAGCGCAGAGCATCGAAGCTGGTATTCCCAGCCCTACCCCAACCCTATGCAGCCCGAGGGGGTGTGGGAGAGGGTCGTGGGCTTGCGCAAAGGCTTAGCGGAGCCACAGCAACCTCTATAACCATGCCTAGCCCCGTTGCTATCGGTGAAGCTACGTGATTACGCGTAGCGAAGCTCTCGACCTCCTCAAGAGGTACCTAAGGGACGAGAAGATGGTTAAGCACTGCATAGCCGTAGAGGCCATCATGAGGGCCCTAGCCAAGAGGCTCGGGAGAGACGAGGAGCTATGGGGCTTAGTAGGGCTCCTACACGACATCGATTACGACGTTACGAATAGGGACCTATCTAGGCACGGGCTAGAGGCTACGAACATCCTAAGGGGGTTGCTACCCGAGGAAGCCCTCAAGGCCATAGCGTGCCACAACGAGAACACGGGGGTCGAGCCCGAGACCGAGGAGGGTAAAACGATGTGCATAGCCCTTAGGGCTGCCGACCACATGTCGGGGCTCATAGTCGCTACAGCCCTAGTCATGCCCAACAAGAAGATCGAGGAGATCAAGCTGAGCACCCTCAAGAGGAAGTTCAAGTCCAAGGACTTCGCCCGCGGGGTTAAGAGGGAGAGGATCCTAGGCATCGAGAAGCTCGGGATACCCCTAGACGAATTCATGCAGCTAGCACTAGAAGCCATGAAGGGCATAGCTAGGGAGCTCGGCCTTTAACATCACACTCAATTTCATCGAAAGTACACCGAAAAAGCTATTTGTTAACTTGGGGTTCCTAGCCGCGAAGGCGGTTCGTAATGTTAGTGCGCAAACTTTGGAGAACCCACCTCCTAGATGTAGGCTTCGAGACTATAGTCGACTTCTTCTACAGGCTTGCAGAAGTTGCTGATAGGCTTAAGGAGGATGGTGAGGAGTTGCTGTTTAGCTATGGTCCTGAGAGGCTTCCGGATAGGATAGAGGTTCCTAAGAGGGGTACTCTTCGCGTTAAGTTAGGCTTTCCAGTATTTCAAAAAGGAGGCGTTTGCATGGACGTAACTAACGCTGAGCAAGCGGGTATAGCCGAGGATGCCGGAGCGGTTTCCGTCATGGTTCTCGATAAGCTACCTTACGATGTTAGGAAAGCTGGCGGCGTAGCTAGGATGGCTAGCGTTAAGAAGATCCTCGAGGTCATGGAGGTAACGACCATACCCGTCATGGCTAAGGTGAGGATCGGGCACTACATGGAGGCAGTCGTTCTACAGGAGATAGGGGTCGACATGATAGACGAGTCTGAAGTTCTTACGCCAGCTGATGAAGAGAGGCACATAAACAAGTGGCTATTCGAAGTACCTTTCGTTAACGGTGCTAGGGATCTAGGCGAAGCACTTAGGAGAATCTACGAGGGCGCTGCAATGATTAGGACGAAGGGAGAAGCTGGTACGGGCAATGTTGCTGAAGCTGTTAGGCACATGAGGTCTATAGCTCGCGACGTGCTAGCCGTATCTAGGATGCCTCCTGAGGATAGGATGAAGGTTGCTAGGCAGCTAGGAGTCCCCGTTCAACTCGTAGACTTAGTGGCTAAGCTCAAGAGGCTCCCCGTCGTGAACTTCGCCGCAGGAGGAATAGCTACGCCAGCTGATGCAGCGTTAATGATGTGGCTAGGCGCCGATGGTGTATTCGTCGGTAGCGGCATATTCAAGAGCCAGGATCCAATGAATCGAGCTGAAGCCATAGTGTTAGCGACCTCGATGTGGTACGACCCAGAGGCCGTTGTGGAAGCGCAGTCTATGATAAGCGAGGAGAAGAGCATGATGGGCATCGACATAAGGAAGCTCAAGCCCGAGGAATTGCTGCAGGTAAGGGGTGCTTAGAAATGGTTTTGAGCATAGGCGTACTAGCGTATCAAGGAGGCATAGCCGAGCACGAGTACCTTATAAAGAAGGCTTGTAGAGAGCTCAACGTTGACTGCAAAACTATTTGGGTTACCAAGATTAAGCACCTAAACGAAGTAGATGCAATAATAATACCCGGCGGCGAGAGCACTACTATAGTAAAGCTAGCATCTAGGTTTGGGCTGTTCGAGGAGTTGAGGTTTAGGATCCTCGAGGGGTTGCCGGCCTTCGGAACCTGTGCTGGAGCTATACTTCTAGCCAAGAAAGTTGCGGATAGGTGGACAAAGAAAATCCTTGAGAATTCCCTAGGGGTTATGGATATCTACATAGTTAGGAACTACTACGGTAGGCAGAGACATAGCTTCGAAGTAGATCTATCGATTCCAGCCTTAGGACCTAAGCCGTTTAGGGGCGTATTCATTAGGGCTCCAGCGATAACTAGCGTTGGAAAAGGAGTTGAAGCTTTAGCAAAGCTAGACAACGTAATCGTTATGGCTAAGCAGAAGCACATCTTAGTAACCACGTTCCATCCAGAGCTAACGGAGGATACAAGGATCCACAAGTTCTTCATTAAGGACGTAGCTAAGCTCCTCCAACCATAGCGTTTTTCTATCGTAATCGAGCTTTGGTAGCTATCGCTTCGCATAGTTAATGCAGCTACTTCACTTTAATGCTTTAGCTGTGCCCAAGGCTTAAGTAAACCTTCTTCCTTCGTTAAGGCGCTCTAAAATGGTTTAAACAGTTTCTTACCAAGCTCAACGTAGGTTAAATACCTATATAAGTCCGGCTCGAAGCTGTTTAGAGAGGTGGTTATCGTGAAGTGGCTTAGGGAATTCACCTTGTTTAGGAGAGTCGATATACTTAGCTTCGTCGTTGGGTTCGCCATAGGTGCGGGTATCCTCGGGCTACCCATTAGCTTTGGTTGTAGCGGCGCTGGGTTCCTACCGAGCCTAGCGATGCTAGTGATAGTCCTCTTCTTCCAGGTAGTTACCTCGCTGTACGTCGTCGAGGCTCTCGATGTTTACGGCCCCTACGAGTACCCCCAGCTAATGGGCGTTGGGCTCGGTAGGGCTGCGGAGCTAGCTGCACTCCTCTCCATACTCCTAGAGCTAGCGGGAGCGATGACTGCGTACATAATCTTCGGTGGCGAGGCTCTGTACACCCTTAGCCACGGAGCCGTATCGAAGGACTTGGGCATGCTCCTCTACTGGGTCTTCGGAACCCTGATAACGATCTTCGGGGCTCGAGCTGTTGCTAGGGCCGAGGAGGCGATGGTGGCGATGATAATGCTCCTCCTAGCGATGAACATATGGATGTGCTTATCCAGCCCCTACGCGAGCCTTAGCAACCTGCTGTGGGGCGATTGGAGCAAGATGTTTAGCGTCTTCGGCATAGTCCTCTTCGCATACGCTATCCACGCCGCCATACCCACCGCCTACAGAACCATCGGGATGGATACGGAGTACGGCAAGGTGCTTACCCTAGGGCTATGCATATCGTGCCTAACCTACGTAGCTTGGTCCGCTAGCTACATGGCTATACTGAGCCCGAGCGACTACACCAAGACCTTCGTCGGCGCCCTAACCGGAAGGGTCTACCACGGCTTAAACGGGCTACCCGCGCCCATAGCCGTAGCCGAGCTAGGCAAGATCGAGTCCGCCGCGATGCTGGGCTACACCTTCGGCTTCTTCACCACGGTAACCTCGTACATAGCCGCAGCCCACACCACGGCCGAGATACTCTACCAATACGGAGCGAAGGGCATCGGCGGGAGGAAGATCGTCGTGTTGCTAAGCTGCTTACCTCCCCTAGCCCTAGCCTTTACCCACTTAGGCAACTTCATTCAGTGGCTAGACTTCGCGGGAGCCATAGGCGCTAGCCTATACACCGGGATACTGCCGAGCATCCTAGGCATCAAGCTGAGGATCCGAAACCCACCCGGCTTCAAGCCGCACATGCCCGGGGGCATACCCTTAGCCATAGCGTCGCTTCTATTCTACGCCTACGGCATGGCGTGGTTCATCCAGCACCCAGGCGGCTAGCCCTCGAGTAAGCCCCTTAGAAGCGATAGCATTTCCCGAGCGTTTTCGAGCATCCAGTGATCGTTGTTGAAGAACACGTAGACCCTCTCCGGATTTAGGCTACGTATCCTCTCCGCAACCTCCTCGAGCTCCTCCCTAGAGTACTCGTGGGCATACCAAGCCGACCTACCATGCATCCTAAGGTAGATAACGCCGTTGCTACTAGCAATCCACGTGCCTATCGGCGGAGGGGCGTCTACCGAAACCACCGTTATCCCAAGGGATTTACAGAGCTCGACAACTTCCTCCCTAAACCACGATACGTGCCTAAACTCTATAGCGAACCTACTCCCGAGGCCCGTAGCCTTAGCGAAGCTACGAACCCTCTCAACGTTGCTAGGGCTATAGGAGAAGCTAGGGGGCATCTGGAATAGGTAGAAGTCTATGTACGGGTCTAGGGGCTGAAACAACTCCCTAAACTTCCTCCACGTATCTAGGGCTTGCGTAGATAGCTTGCGCAAGTGGGTAATGGATCTATGGACCTTTACGCTCCACCTAAGCCCCCTACCCTTCCTAGCCCACGAAGCGACTTGGTTCCTAAACGGGAACCTATAGAAGGAAGCGTTTAGCTCGACGGCGTTTAGCCCCGAGAACCTAGCGTACCAATCGAAGCTACCCCCGAGGTTCCAATCGTACATCCACCCCGAGGTCCCTACGAACACCCTAGCCAAGTAGCCGCACCCTAAGCCCTCTCGAAACCTATTTTCGCTAGCCGTAAATACGCTGGGGGTAGCCATGGAGAAGAGGATGGTTATAGCCATAGTGATAGCCTGCCTAGCTGGCTTCGCCCTCGGGTGGGTATCCAAACCCTTGACCCACCCAAGCCCTAGCCCGACGCAAGCTTGCCCTCTACCCACCGCCTACACGAAGACCGTTACCAGCGTCTACACCAAGACCGTGACCACCACGCTCAGCGCTAGAGCCACCACGACCGTCACCAAGATCGTTACCGCTACCGTTAGCGCCACGCCGCTGAGGCCCCTATGCATCGAGAAGCCGCCGATACGGTTAATCGTTGGGCACCAGTACCCAGAGATCGTTACGAAGCTCATCGAGAGGGCTAACGAGAGCGTCTACGTAATGATGTTCGCGATGAAGTACTACCCGATGGAGAGGAACGACGTTGATAAGGCTATCGAAGCCCTGTGCACCGCGGCTAAGAGGGGTGTGAGCGTTAGGGTGCTCGTAGACTACGTGACTGCCGAGGAGTATCGAAGCACCATTACCTACCTAGAGAGGTGCGGGGTCGAGGTTAAGGTTTGGAGGGAGTGTGGATCCCTATGGAAGCTCCATGCTAAGGTGGTTATAGTGGACGGAAAGTACGTTGTTGTAGGGAGCCACAACTGGACTTACAGCGCGTTTAACCACAATATCGAGGTTAGCATCGAGGTAGAGAGCCCGAGCGTAGCGGCGAAGCTCGTTAAGCTATTCAACGAGTTGTGGAGTAGCTCGTGCGCTTACGCGCCTTAAGCGCTAGAGGTCTCTAACCCTCGAGAGCGCTACCGCGGTAGCTACGAGTATCGCGCCCGCTAACCCGATTGCGACTCCCTTCAACCCGAGTACGGCTGTATAGAGTACTGCGGTAAAGGGCTCGTCCATAGCCACCCCCTTAGCGATGGGGGTTAGCGCAACGCTGAGCGCTATAGCCGTAAGCACGCTGACTACCCCCGCAACCGCTACGTTCCTACTAACGCTAAGCGCTAGAGCCGAAGCGCCGCACACGGCTAGCGCTAGGGTTAGCGCTTCGACTTCGTTTAGGGCTAGGGCCCCTAAGCCTATGGGCGTAGCTAAGAGGCTTGGGTAAGCGAGCTCCATCCCGATGGTGAGCCCAGCGGCGCTGAGCACAGCTATGGCTAGGGGGTACGCGCATAGGAACGAGGATCCCCTAAGGGATTTCGAGCCCCATAGGTAGAGAACGTGCGTAGCCCTAGACGGTACGAGGGTAGCGGCGAGCGCGGTACAAGCGCCGCTCACGGCTAGGGGCAGTACGAGCGCGCCTAGGTTTCGGCAGGTCATTAAGTCGAGTTCGGAGACGTACGCATCGAACTGAGCGCCGGAAACGATTGGTGTAAAGCCGTGGTTAGGGCTCGCGACTACGAGAGTTAAGAGCGTTGCTATCGCTAGAGCCATCCAGTGGAGGCCTAGGGTAGACTCGATGCACTTAACCACTCGAGCTACTGCAGCGCCAGCAACGAGTAGGAAGCACCCCATCGCTAGCTGAAGGGCTGCGCGCCACGGCACGAGCCAGCACTTCGCGCGTAAAGCGAGTTCAACGGGCTTCTCCGACTCGTTGACGCACACTACGCCCAGCGTAAAGACCTTGCGCTCGAACTCGTAGGGCTTACCCAAAGCGATCGCGATTAGCTCTCCCGAACCCCTTCTAGGAATCGCGCGTAGCGGTACGCCGCTTAGCAGCCTAGCAACTAGCTTAGCGCTCGCTAAGCCCTTGCCCCCCGCGGGCTCGAATACGTAGCTACACTCGTAGATCCAGGGCTCGTAGAAGAACAGGAAGCTAGACGCTAGGAGCTGTGAGTGCCTACAGCTCAGAACGTAGTAATGAGCTTGCTGCAGGGAGGTAGCGAGCGCTCCTGTAAGAGACGCGAGCTCGGTTAGTAGCGTAGCGCAGAGTAGCGAAGCGCCTATGCACGCAATCAGCGTCGAGACCCAGAACAAGACCCTAGCCGTAGCACCCACGCTCTCACCCCCCTAGCAGAGCCTCTCTACCCCAAGGGCTTTGCCTACGGCTAGCGCGGCTACGGGCGTTAACGCTGTTGCGAGCCCAGCTACGAGACTCGGTGTAAGCGCTTCGATTGCTAGCGCTACGCTACCCGAGTTTAGGTAGCTAGATACCTTAGCGAGCTCGCTACCGAGCCTAGCGACTACGAGTACCGCTAGGCACAGCACGGTCGTGGCCATGACCGCGAGCCCCCTCCTCAAAGCTAGCGAGCACGCAATGGCTATGCCCACGAAGGTGCTCGAAATCGCTAGGCACTGAGCTACGGGTACCCAAACGAGCTTCAACCCCTCGACTAGAACCCTAGGCGAGCCCCACGCAATGGAGATAGCCACTAAGCTAGCTACGGGAGCGAGAACCCACGGAGCGATGGAAGCCGCTTCGAGTCCTAGGTACAGCCTAGCCCTACTCCAACCCCAGGTACGAGCGAGCTCGACGAACCTAGCTTCTTCAACACACGAAGAGTAGAGGCTAACCATAAACGCGTGTGCGAGCACTCCGCACACAACGATTAGCGAGATAGCGCTAGTCGCTTCGGGAACCGATAGGAAGCTAAACGACGAGAAGGCCCACGGCGTAACGGGAAGCACGGGAGCTACGAGCATTCCGAAAACCCCCGAACCACCGCAGAGAGGGTTAGCAGCAACCCTAACGCCGTAGACAGCGCTAGCCAACACGAACATCGATGCAGTAGACCACAAACCCCCAGCACCACGGAGAACCCCTAGAGCTCGCGAAAGCACGAACACGGCGATTAGCGATACCCCAGCTACGAACCCGAGCCACGAAAGAAACCTAGCTTCGAAACCCGTGGGCACAGCCATAACCGTAGCCAAACCATTGCCACCCCCAATAGGGCTAACGAAAGCACTCAAAACGCTAAAACCAACGACGTTAACAGGCCCGAAAATGCATAGACGACTGCAGTAGCCGCTAACGAAACCCCTAACGAAGGCACTCCCA
>CAZRDH010000015.1:0-54112 GCA_964598805.1 uncultured Desulfurococcaceae archaeon
ACTAACCCTATCCCCTACAACGCGAGCGTTCCGCAATGGGTTCAGTACTTAAAGTTCGTCTGGCTCTTCTACCTACCCATATCCCTAATCATCGTGTACTCGATATACAGGTTCGATCCGTACAAGAGCTTCGGCTTGACTAGGCTTAAGCAAAGGGGTCGCTACAAAGTGATATTCCAGATCGTTACGCGGGGACTCGAGGTCGAGGCCGTGGATCGAGGCGTTCGTTCGATCATGTACTGGGCCCCGAGGTACCTAAAGGATTTCGAAGTGTGGATCGTAACAGAGGAGGATATACCTTCGGAGTCTCGGAAATTCTTTGAGAAGCTGGCTAGCTCGCTCGGTAGCAAGTTGAAGGTTCTCTACGTTCCGCGAAGCTATTCCACGCCCCGCGGAACTATGTTCAAGGCTAGGGCGCTGTGCTACGCGCTAGACGTAAGGCGAAGGCTTGGATACGTTGGTAAGGATACGTGGGTATACCTAATGGATGAGGAGAGCGTTGTTGGCGAGGATACGGTCCTAAGCATCGTAGAGTTCATAGAGAGCTCTGAGAAGCATGGAAAGAAGGCGGCCCAAGGCCTCGTCGTGTACAGCAACTTCTGGGGTAAGAGCATACTGCCAAGCCTCTTCGATAGCGTTAGGCCCCTCCAGGACGTGACGCTCATGAGGTTTCAGTACGAGTACGGAAGGCCGCTATTCGCGGTCCACGGCTCCCACATGCTGATACGCACGGATCTAGAGAACGAGGTTGGGTGGGACTTCGGGCCGGTGATGGCGGAGGACCTCATATTCGGCTTGCTAAGCGCGTCGAAGGTTGGTAGGGTGTGGGGATGGTTAAAGGGTAAGCTCTATGAGCAGAGCCCATTTAGCCTCGCGGACTTCTTCAAGCAGCGAAGACGGTGGGTATGGGGCATTCTCGACATACTAAGGCATAGGGACATCGACTTGAAGAACAAGGTGCTCGTCGGAATGAACTACTTGCTGTGGCTAGGAGGGTTGCCAGCAGCTGTAGTTAGCATACTGAACCTAGTAGTCCCAACGCCCTTACCGACGGTAGCGATGGCCCCCTTCCTAGGGCTTCTCATGGCAGTGTGGCTCTACATGTATTGGGAGGGCTGTAAGATCAATACGTGGCACTTGCCGCTCCCCTCAAAGGTAAAGAACTTCATTAGGCTCGCCGCCCTAATCATAGCTCCCCTAGCGGGGATCATGGAGAGCGCAGCCGTTTGGTACGGCGTACTGACGTATCCATTCTCGAGGAAAAAGGTTGGGTTCGAGCTAGTGAAGAAGTAGTTAGCGAGTATAGCTGTTAGACTGGTAAAAACAGCATTAATCGTTTTAAGCGAGGGGTAGGTAATTCTCCGTTCTTCGCTACTCATAGGTGTAATTGAGTGGAGGTATGGCTGGAAGTAGCTCCGAGCACTAATAGGGGTAGGGTATTAGAGCGCGTATCGATGGTTAAGGAGATGGTAGATGCTGTATTCGTTCCCGAGGCGCCGCTAGGCTACCCAAGGGCGCATGCGATTGCGGTAGCGCACGTAGTTAAGGAAGCGCTTGGCGTAAGGGCTTTCGCTAGCTTGAGGACGCTAGACGTAAACACCAATGCGCTGATATCGCTACTCGGCGCTTCCCTCGTACTGGGTATCGACGGCGTAATCGTTACGCGCGGTGATAGACCTGCCTTTGGATCGGAGGTTAGGGACGTCGGTACGGAGGACGCGATTAGGATCGCTAGATCCGATAAAAGGCTTCGCTCACTCAAGCTAGGCGTCGTCGTGAGCTTGGCTAAGGGCTACGCGAAGATTAGCGAGAGGCTGCTTGGGCTAGACATAGACCTAGCACTAATCTCTAGGCTGTGGAGAGCTGAGCAGTTAGATCACGAAGTGTTTAAGGAGGCTAGGAAGAAGGGAGTCAAGCTCTACCCCTACATAGTCGTATCTAGCGAGGAAGAGAGGGAGAGGCTGTTCTCGATGCTTCAGGGGCACCAAAGAGTTTTCCTCGAGCACGAGGTTCCCGAGTTCGTTAAGGAGCTAGAGGATCTCGTGGACGGAATAGTGATTACCGCACCCCTAAACTTCCGCGTAGCGATTAAGGTGCTTGAAAGCGTTAGGAAAATCCTATAGTTTAGCTTAAGTAGCTAAGCTTCGTTAGCTACCTAGCGGAGAGCCTTGAATAAATTCCTGGCCGTAGCGTTAATCGGTATCGCGCTTCTAGTGCTAGCGCTAGTCCTCTCCTTCATAGCGATGCAAGGGGTTCCCGAGAAGAAGAAGTTCGAGAGCTCCTACAGTCTCGAGCCCGGCAAACCGAAATCAATCGATTTGTGGGTTATTACAGGGGCGTTCTCGAGGAACGTAACCCTGGATATTCGATCTAGCTGCAAATATCTAGCGCTAAAGATCGTCAGCAACGGTAGGGTAGTTCTACAGAAATTAGTTTCTAACGAAACGAAGGTTCGTAACCTAGAAAGGTTCGTAGCTCCTAAGCTAGTACTGGAATCCAATGAGAGTTGCAGCGTCGAAATACTCGTGAGCTTCGTGTACATGGAGGCTAAGCATGCTTGGCTAAGCGTTCCAGCCTTGCTAGCAATGGTCGTAGGCGCAGCGCTACTACTCATAGGCGGTAGCATGTATACGGCGCAGAAGATTCGCTTCACTCGAAGCGTACAGCAACTTCCTTAACACCTAAACTCTTCAACGATTTTGGTGAACGTCTTCCCAGTTTCCTCAACTTTCTTCTTTATTTCCTTGTACAATTTTACGTGTTCATAATCCCTTTTCTTCAGGAAGTAGAGTATGTGGCTCGCTAACTTCGCTGGGGACTCGAAAGTCCTTCCACATGCGGGGCACCGCCAGCATGCAGCTCGGGTAGCAACTTGTGTTTGTCTTGCGGTCGTTGTAACGGTGGCTCTAGGTGCTTTAGCTAACTCTCGCTCAGAGACCCACTCCCATAGCCTATAGGGATCGACGCCGCATAGAGTCGCTATTGCCTTTAGCACCTCTAGGTGTAGGGGCGCACCCGACGACTTGACCAGGTCGAGTTGCTGTTCAACGCACTCGTTCAATCTGGGCCCCGCTATAGGCTGTACCTAAGTTAGTTGTTAAGCGGTGGGGTGCAAGGCTTTGCGACGAGGCTACGTATGCTCACGCCTAGGCTCTCAGCTATGGGTCTGCACTTAGCCATGAGCACGTAGATCACGGGCTTGCCTAGCTCTGCATGTACGTCGCTTATGTATTCGTAGTTAGCCATGCCCTTAGCCACCACGATGTCGCACTGCCTCAGAGCTTCCACTACCTTCTCGCTAACCTCGTCAAGGAATATGCTAGCTGCATCCGTACCGCTCTCAATAACCTCGTTAAAGCTTTCGTGAAGCCTCGAGGCGTTAGCGTCTCGAATCGTTTCATCGTTTTGGAAAGCCCCCGACTTAACGATAGCGATAACCTCCTTGCCTAGCGATGTAAGGGTATCGCCTAGAACCCTATCGAGAACGGCCTCGCCAGCGTTATCCATTACTACGACGATGCGCTTAGCCCTCATGAGGAGCTCAACGCTCTCCTCAACGCCCTTAGGAGGGTTTTCGCTAGCTATCGCGAGGACCTCGTCTACGCTAGGGGGCTGGTACACCGCCACGCCCAAGTCGAGAGCGTTTCCCGCTGCTGCTACTGCGAGTGCCTTGGCGATTCTTTCTCGCGGACTAAGCTCGAAGAGCTTCTTGCGAATGGACTCGTATATCCTCAACGCGTTCTCGTCGGCAATCCTCTTCTCCTCAGCGTAGGGATCCTCTACGCCGCTAACCTTCTTCAACCACCTAAAGATGGCTGTAGCAACGCGCGGAGCGCTAGACAACCCCTTCTCTATGGCTAGCTCTCGAATCATCGAGAGGACGCGGGACATAACGTAGTATCGCTCGCTCTCATCGGAAAACAGCTTGTGCACATCCTTCAACCTGACTATCGCTAGGCAGGCTAGGCAATCAGAGAACATCCTCATGCGTAGCCCCCTCGCTACCGCTATACGTGGTACCCTGGTTGTCTAGGGGGTGCGGCTTGAACTTGCTGAGGTTGGGGTGGTGGGCATGGAGGGGGTAAGCCTAGCTCCCTAGATAGCAACGCTGCTAAGGGTAGCACATAGCTATAGACGGCCATTATCAGTGGAGGCGGGGGCGTACCCTCCTTAGCGCTCTTCTCTATCATTTCAAGCTCTTCCTTGGATTGAGGGGACACGAACATCGTTCCCTTGATGTCTATCGAGGCTATCGGCGGAAGGCAATCGACCTTGACGAGAAACCCGTAGCTATAGGTATTGTCTGCGCCCTTCTCTGGCTTGCCCAGCATTATCTGCATGTTTATTCCCAGCGCCTCGACAACCTCAAAGCTGTACCTCTCGGCCTTAATGCTCTCTATTCTAAACGCGATGTTCGGCACGCTACCACCTTTCAGGTCGCTGAGTATACGGTCGCTCTCCAGACTTAGAAAAGGTGTTTGCACATAACGCCTCAACTCCTCTTCCTCAACCCAGTGAGTAGGGCTATCGAGCTAACCCCGCTAGCTGGAGGCTCAACGGGTATCACCACGAGCTTGCCCCTCGCTAGGTGTCGAGCAACGTCCTCTGGACTCTCGAGGCGCTCGAGATCAGCGCTACCTCCACATACTTCGCGAGCAAGGTTAGCGAGGCTCGAGTCGAATACTAGCTTCTGGCAGCCGTTAGCATAGGCAACTACTCTCTCTAAAAGGTCCTTAAGGTCTACGCCGTAGAGCACGTATCCCGTGAAGCGCTGTAGACTCTTCACATCCATTGCCACGTACCGCTGTATAGAAATAGGGGTAGTAGGCTATAAACCAAGGTGTCCACGCTATGGAGAGCTCAAAGGCTTCAGAGCTAGAGAAGCTCTTATCAATGGTTCCAGAAGACGTTCTTAAGGAAGTTGAGGAGTACGAAAAGAGCGAGCGGGAGAAGTACAGGAGGAGCGGGAGCAAGAAGCCGTTTCCTAGTAATGAAGATGTGGCTGAAGCGATTAAGGAGGTTTGCGGAGGGATCATTACGCGTGGCAACATAGACACGCTATTCGAAGCTGTGAAAAAGCATTTAGAGGAGCAAGGGTTCGAAACGCGATTCCTAACCGAGGGGAGGTTCTGGCGCTTAGTGACGAACTTGGTTAAGAAGGGCGTTATCAAGGTTAGGCTCTAGCTAAGGCATGGCGAGCTCGTGAGAGCTGCTGTGACGAACCTAGCTACTCCTTTATCTAGTTACTTACAGAGAAGTAACTGCTTAGCTTGTAGTAGCTAGTTATAGCTTTACAAGGAAGGCAAATACAGTTGTTGTCTCAAGGTTATCTATTCAACGGAGGTGCTGATTCTCGAGAAAGCGATAGGTGAAGAAGTTCATGACTCTCTACGCTGGCGCGTCGAGAATGGACATTACCCCGCCTCCAGGGCTGCCCATGGCTGGCTATGTGGATAGGAAGGGCTTGGCGGTAGGGGCGCATGACCCGCTATACGTTCGAGCTCTTTACGTAGGGGATGAAGGGTGCGAGCTCGTATTTCTTCTCCTAGACCTCGTTAGGGTCGAGGGAGTGTTGCTCGATAGCGTTAAGAGGAGCGTTGAGGCGGCTACGGGCGTTAAGAACGTGATTATCGCTGCTACGCATACACACTCCGGACCCGAAGTGAGTTTGGGGATGTGGTCTACGCAAGACGTTGGGTTGAAGAGGGGCGAGGTAGAGGAGTACATAAGGTTCGTTGCCCGGAGGTGCGCGAGCGTAGCCCTAGAGGCTGTTGAGAGAGCCGAGCCCGTAGAGATCGCTATATCGCGGGGGATGGCTAAGGGGATAGCCACGAACAGGATTGATCCGTCCAAGGCTATAGATGAGGAAGTGGTAACCCTATCTCTTTGGGGTAGCAGCGGGCTCGTAGCTATACTAAGCAACTTTGCGTGCCACCCCACCGTGCTTAGCGCCTTAAACACGCTGTACTCGGGCGACTTCTTTGGGTTCGCTGCTTCCGAAGCCGAGGAAGCGCTCGGTAGGACCGTGATTGTCAGCAATGGCGCTGCAGGAAACGTTAGCACGAGGTTCTCTAGAACGGGTTGCGGATTCGATGAGGTTGCTCGAATGGGTAGGAACCTAGCGCTAGCGATCCTAGGCTCCGTAATCGAGGATGGGGGTGCTAAATGTAAGGACTGTATTCAGATGTATACTGTTAGGCGAAGCTTTAAAGCGCGCGAAATCCCGAGTCTTAGCGAGCTAGAGGAGATGAAGGAGAGGGTTAGCGCTGAGATCGAGAAGGCTAAGAGGGAGGGCGTTAAGGATGGGTACCTAAGGGTGTTGCTAAGCAAGCTCTACGCCTTCGAGGTACTCGCTAAGAGGTTGAGATTCGGGATTCCCAGTCGAGTCGACGTTGAGGTTTCCGTAGTTAGACTGTGTAACACCTACATAGTTACGTTCCCTGGCGAACTCTTCGTCGAATACCAATTGAGGTTGAAGGAGCTAGGGCGCGCGAAGGGTAAGAACATGGTTCTAGTGGGCTACGCTAATGGATATGTCGGGTACGTGCCTTACAAAACGTATTCAAGCGTTGAGTGTTACGAAACACTCGTTTCCCTCATAGACCCTAGCGAGTACGAAGCCGTTGAGGAGTTCCTCCTCGAAGCAGTAGGTAAGTAATGTCATTATCTGTAAACCCAACGTATTTCGCTTACTTGAGGGGCACTTATTCGAAGTCTTTACGTAGATCCTCACCGAGGTGAGTACTTGAAGTTCGGCGTAAACGTGTGGAGCTTCCCCAAGAGCGTGGACGTTGTTGAGGCTATGAAGGCATCGAAGAGGATAGGATACGACGGCTTTGAGCCCGCGCTTACACAGGACCACTTGCAGATGGATCAAGGAGATTTCGATGCCTACTGGAAGAGGATTAAGGAGGAAGCCGCTAGCATAGGGATTGAGATCCCCAGCGTTGCCACGGGACTCTTCTGGAGGTTCAATCCACTTAGCGATCCCGAGGGCGCTATGAAGGTGGCTAATCTCCTATGTCGCGCTGCCCACATCGTCGAGGCTAAGGTAGTTCTAGTGGTTCCAGGCACGGCTCGATCCGACTGGAGCTTAGCCCAGTGCTTGGAAAGGGCTGCGAAGTTCCTAAAGGACGTTGGCAAGATCGCGATGGACGTGGGGGTGATCGTGGGCGTCGAGAACGTGTGGAATAGAATGCTCGGGTCGCCAATCGAAATGAAGCGTCTACTCGACGAGGTGGCGATGGATAACGTGAAGCTGTACCTAGACGTAGGGAACACCCTTCCGCATAGCCTACCCGAGCACTGGATAGATGAGTTAGGCATCGATAGGATAGCCCAGATACACGTGAAGGACTTTAGCGTTGCAGAACTGAGGTTTGGCATACCGTTGACAGGCGACGTGAACTGGGTAGCTATTCGCGACAGGCTTCAGAAGCACGGTTATGGCGGTTACCTAGTTGCCGAGGTTCCCCCGTATAGGGGGCACCCATTCAAAGCAGCTATGGATGCCCTAACCTCGCTTAAGGAGGTATTCGGTGGGTAAACGTGATTCGAGTTGGGATATCGGGCTTCGGGTTCATGGGCTCAACCCTAGGCAGGCTACTCCTAAGCGATGAAAGGCTCAAGAAGCGCGCTAAGCTCGTAGCGGTGTGCGACGTCGATGAGAAGGCGCTTGAGAGAGCTAAATCCCTAGGCGTTGAAGCGCTGTACAAGGACTTCAAGGATATGATGGATAGCGCAGGCCTCGATGCCGTGATAATCGCGACGCCTCCCTACGTGCACGAAGAGCAAGCGGTTTACGCCCTTAGGAAGGGGCTCTACGTGCTCCTAGAGAAGCCCATGTCCACTACGCTCGAGAGCGCTAAGAGGATAAGCGAAGCCGATTCCGGGAAGCTCATGATCGCCTTCAGCCTGTACTTCCACGGTATGTACCGCGAAGTTGCTAAGGCGCTGGAAGAGCTCGGGGGACCCATATACATGTGGCACGTAGCTTTAGGCAGGATCCCGGGCTACCCATGGATTGGTCGTAGGGAGCTAAGCGGCGGTATGATCAACGAGCACGCTGTGCACGTGCTATTCGTGTACATGTGGTACGGAGGGGAGGTTAAGGAAGTTCTCGCGAAGACGTGGACCCTAGGGCAGGGAATAGACATTGAGGACAACGCCGCGATAACGATGATCCATAAGGGTGGCGCTGTGTCGCACTACTTCCAATCGTGGAGTGGAGGGCATAGGTATAGGAAATGGGGTATCCAGGCTAGGAAGGGTAGGATAACGGTCGAAGGCTACTTAGCGGGACCATACACGATTTCGCGCGTCGACGGAGCTGAGGAGACGAAGCGCTTCGACGAGCCCGTTGAGGAGATGTACGTAAGGGAGCTAGAGGAGTTCCTAAACAGCGTAGAGAACGGGCTAAAGCCCTATCCTGGGTCCAGCGAGGGCTTGAAGGTGCAGGAAGTCGTTGAGGCAATCTATAGATCCGCACATAGTGGCGAGCCCGTAAAGCTCCCGTTGGCGTGATGAAGATGAGCGTCGTGCGCGAGTACCTAGAGGTGATCTACAGCATCCTGCGTAGGATCGTGGAGGAGGAGTCGGAGAACATCGAGAGGGCTGCGGAGATAATCGCTGAGGCAACTGCTAGCAACAAGGTTGTGCACGTAATTGGTGCCGGGCACTCCGCTATGCTCGGCGAGGAGCTATTCTATAGAGCTGGGGGCTTAGCAAACGTGAACCCATTGATAGATACCGACATCACGGTAGCTCACGGCGCGCGCAAATCCACTATGCTCGAGCATGTCGAGGGCTATGCCTCGGTGCTACTAAGATCCGCGGGCGTGGAGAAAGGTGATGTCGTGATAGTGGTATCGACGTCGGGCGTAAACCAGTTCCCGGTAGAAGCGGCTATTACAGCTCGCGAGCTCGGTGCTAAGACCATTGGGATAACCTCGGTAGGGTACTCGAAGAGCTTAGAGCCTAGGAATAAGTTCGGTAAGCACCTCTTCGAGGTCGTGGATGTATGCATAGACAACAAGGTTCCTAGAGGTGACGCAGTACTAGACCTAGGTATAGGGACTCGCGTAGCGCCCGTATCGACCATAGCTAACTGCTTCATAGCGAACTCCGTGATCGCTAGAGCCGTCCAGAAGCTCGTCGAGAAGGGCATTAAGCCTCACATCTGGATCAGTAGCCACCTACCCGAGGCGAAGGAACATAACGAGAGGCTATTCGAGATCTTTGGCAAGAGGGTAAGGTTACTCTAATAGCTAAGCCAAGACCTTTTCCTCTACCTCCGTACTATAGATCGGTGTTGAAGAGCTATATAGTCTAGTCCGAGGCAACGGTATAGGAAGTGTCGTGAGCGAATCGAGCGACGTAGTTAAAGCGACGATACTGATAATCGCCTTAGTCACGATAGCCCTTCTAAACCTAGTGCTGTTGCTTAAGTGGTTAGGCATAGGGATCCCCCTAATCGACAAGCTTAAGGAGATCAGCAAGCCCATAGTCTCGCTCTACGAGAACTTTAGCCAAGCACTCAACTTGGTAAAGAAGATGAATAGCTTCGTTCCTGGAAGCGGCGAACTCGTGCTATTCCTAATACTAATCCTTGTGCTAGCGATTCCAGCGGAGTTACTAATGTTGATTAGGAGGAGGAGGTAGTCAGATTCCCAGGGGTCATCACCTTCTCAGCAATCCGATAACACATCATCCGCGTGCGGTAGTAGGCTTCGAGAAGTCAAAAACCTTCGCTTTCGCGGGGCTTCATCACCGATCAGCGTCGGCAGGCTCAGCACATCCGCAATCAACTACCTTAGCCTCCTTAAGGAGCGTTTCGAGCTTGTCGAGAGCTACCACTTCGGGCTCCTCCACTTCGAGAAGCTGGTGCTCAGCGTAAAGAGGCTTCCTCTCGTTCTTGCCTAGCTTAACCCGCTTCATCTCTAGGGCGCGCCTCCTAGGATGGAGGACTATGGCGGCAAAGGCCCTCACCATGGCTGCGACGGCGGCTTCGTGAAGCACTATTACCTGGTCGCATAGCTCTATAGCCATCCTGGCGTGCATGTGCCCGCGCGGTATGCCTATCACTATGCGCTCTACGCAGCTATTAGGATAGAGCTTAACTTCCTTCACCGCAGCCCCCTATATATCCTCCGCCCATCTCTAGCCGTATCTAGAGGCTGGTACTCGTGAGCTACCGATGCCTCGTGTACGTAGTTAACGACGTTAGTAAGATCGGGGCGACGTTTGGTAGGCAGGTTCGCGAAGCTCAGCTATCGGCTAGGCGGGGAGTCATAGCGATTTTCAGGGTTAGTAGCGTTAGAGAGCTCATTCCGCAGGTTCGCGAAACGCTGCTGAACAACGTTGCGATGGGGATAGTGTTGTTAACTGTCGAGAAGATGGATGGGGACAGCGTGAGGAAATCGCTTCGGCGATTTATCGAGAGGAAGCTCGTTGCCGACGCGAGAATACTGTTCGAAGAGGGTCTCGAGGCTGTTGCCAACGAGCTAAACCAC
Organism: uncultured Desulfurococcaceae archaeon; assembly: GCA_964598805.1. Classification (GTDB taxonomy): domain Archaea; phylum Thermoproteota; class Thermoprotei_A; order Sulfolobales; family Ignisphaeraceae; genus JAADCV01. Next base: position 10,512 of record CAZRDH010000015.1, read on the forward strand.
GTTTTTAGAGAGTGGGGAATAAACGTAGACTTAGTGAAGGTGTGACGCTTGCCAGAGCTCCCTCGCGTAGACTTCGTCATAACGGTTGACAGGACCCTCATGACGGATCACCATGGTAAGGAGTTCATAGGGTTCATGACCACGGCGCCGGCCATAGGCATGCCCGAGAGGCTGTGGATGTGGATATGCGCGCCAAAGCCCAAGGTAGACGAGTTCGGTAGACCCATCGTAGCCCCCTATGGGCTTAGGAAGGTGGAGGCAGCGCTCAAGAGGGCGGGGTTTAGCGCCGAGATAATAGACCCCGACTACCTGGATAGGTACCTAGATCGCGCTAAGGCTTTGTTGATAGGTCACCACGACTTCTTCGCCTTTTGCGCTCCTAGCAATGTTTGGTGGGCCATAACCAAGAGGGAGCCCGTAAACCGAAAGTACTTCATCAAGTTGATGAACTCCGAGACCGTGCGCCGCTTCAAGAAGAGAGGCGGTAAGATAATAATCGGTGGGCCAGCTGCGTGGCAGTGGCTACACGTAGAGGATCTATGGGATGAATGGGGAGTCGATACGGTAATCGATGGCGAGGCAGAGAAGGTCATCGTTGACATCGCCCAGAGGATCCTCGATGGCGAGCCCCTGCCTAGGTACGTATACGTAGCGCCCCACGAGGTTCCGAGCATCGAGGAGATACCGATCATCATGGGCGCTAGCGTGAACGGCCTAGTGGAGATCATGAGGGGGTGTCCAAGGGGATGCAAGTTCTGTAGCGTGACGCTTAGACCCCTTAGGTACATACCTATAGAGATGATAGTTAGGGAGATCGAGGTCAACAAGAAGTTCGGTATAAACCACGCGCTCCTTCACTCAGAAGACGTTCTACTCTACGGAGCTTACGGAGTCGTGCCCAGGGAGGAGCCCTTGATAAAGCTCCACGAGGCCGTCATAGGGACGCGGGTAAAGACCGTAGGTTGGGCCCATGTAAGCCTAGCGGCGGTAGTCGCTGGGCAGAGAGAGTCTAAGGTAGTGTCGAAGATTATGGAGTTGATCAAGAGCGGAACCGGTCAGAAGTTCATCGGTGTGCAAACGGGTATAGAAACAGGTTCACCGCGTTTAGCGAGGATAATCATGCCCGGTAAGTCAGCTCCTTACCCACCCGAAGCCTGGCCGAAAATCGTCGAGGAAGCGTTCGCGATAATGGCCGATAACGATATCGTTCCCGCAGCAACGATAATCCTCAACTTGCCGGAGGAAAGGCAGGAGGACCTCGATGCGACGGTCAAACTCATCGAGAGGCTACGGGACTACCCCAGCCTCATTGTGCCGATGTACTTCGTCCCCATGGGCGTGCTCAAGGATAAGAGGGCGCTGCTGAGCTTCTCCATCAAGCCCGAGCACGTTGAAGTGATGTGGCTCTGCCTAGAACACTCCCTGTACTGGGCTCCAAGGCTAGCCGATAAGTACCTAGCCGAGAACCCGCTGGTTAGGCTGGCCATAAGGATGTTCCTAAGGTTCGTAGAGTGGAAGAAGCGTAGCCTCGAGAGAAGGGTTAGGGAAATAATAGAGGAGGCGAAGAAGGGTAAGTACGTGCATAAGCCCGTGGCAACGTGACGAGCCCGCATTTTTAACCCTAACCGCGAGAGCTCTCTACGGCGAGAAGCTTGAACCCTAAGCGCTTAGGCATGCTCGTAGTGGCGGCGGTGCTCATAGGCATAGTCGTAGCCTCGGTAATCCTCATAGTCGCGCGCGGAAGGCTTTGGAGCTGGAGCTACCCAACTACCCAGATCAGCACGACAACTACGGTAACGACGAGCGTTAACTACGTATCGCTCCAGGGGCCTAAGGGCTTCATCGAAGAGCTTTTGAAGAGGGAGTGCGGCAAGAGCACAAACTTGATAGTCTTGCTCTACCTAAAGACGAAGCCTAACGCGAGCTTCGTGAATATGGTTAAAGATCTCTTCGGCGAGGTGCTCTCTAAATACGCGCGCCTATCGGGCTCGACCTCGGTTTGCCTAGTGAACGTATCGGCAACGCCGCGCTTAGCCAAGGAGGTTAAGTCGAAAGCGTATCCAGTAGTAGCGCTAGCTCTTCGAGGCTCCATAGCGGAGGATCTCTACAAGCTGTTTAACGACGTAGACGGCCTGCTAATCGCTAAGGAAGCGCTTTCATCGTACCTACTATCGAGGTTAACGCAGTACATAGCTTACGAACAGATACACGTCGAAACGAACGTTGAACCCAGAATCGATAACGCAACACCGATTCTAGGGTCTAGGAACGCGCCCGTATACCTCTTCATATACGAGGATACGCACTGCCCATTCTGCGCCTTATTCTATCACGAGTCCATGAATGCGTTGCTAAAGCTCGTTAAGGAAGGTAAGTTAACAATAGTCTTCAAGAACCTGATAGTTCACCCGGAGTCGCGCCTTCAGCATGTGTACATAGAGGCTGCTTACCTAGCTACACGTAACGCTACAATGGTGCTCGAGGTCATGAAGAACATCTATGAGAAGCTATACGATCTGTGCTTCGTCAAGAAGAAGTGCTATGAGAATATCGTTGATAAGACAATAAGTGACGCCAGCGTGATTAGCTTGATCGAGAAGTACGGTAAAATAAGGATTAGCGCCTTGAACAAGTACTTGAATGCTTCGTCTAAGGTGGTAGACGAAGATAGTGCTGAAGCCCTTAGCTACGGAATTTCGGGGACCCCCGGATTCTTGATATGGAATAGGGTTAAACATTACGGGCTAGTTGTGGTAGGGGTTCATAGCGCTAAAGAAATGGAGAAGCTTATCGAGAGGGTTTTGAGTAACTAGCTCAGTGGGGTTCGTTTTCCTCACGCATCGGTCGGTAGAGCCTCATCATCTAGCGAGAGGTAAAACGCGTGGTTATAGACCGTACTCTATGACCCTCCTCCTACTCAATTCGTCTAGTGCCTTAGCCACATCCTGTACGCTCTTCGTCGTTAAGGCGCGGATTATGTCGTCTAGCTCGTTGTAGCTCTCGATGAAAACCCCCTTGAAGCTATCCTTTAGCCTTAGGTGAAGGGCTAACCTCTCGGGTTCGGTACCCTTCTTTGTCTGCCTCTTAGGGAGCTTCACTAGCTCTACAACCGCGTTTCCGACCTCCACTATGGGCCTACGCTCCCAATCCTTCATCGAGTTGAGTAGCTCCTCTAGCTTCTTGACGAGGTTTCGCTCCTTTTCCTCGGTTCTCTCCACGGTTTCGCTAGGCTCGGCTTCTGCGGGCATAGCTAGTCCCCAGTACGACAAGGAGAATCTAGGAGATAAAACTCTTTTACTATACAGCTACGCGGCACCCTCAACAAAATTCTATACCTTCCACAGACATAGTGCGTGTGGATCCACGCGGTGAGAGGGTAATGGATCAGATACCCGTCGAGACCATAGTGGGCATCGTCATTCTCCTAATAATATTCCTACCAATACTCGCTAAGGCCATTAGGGTCGTTAAGGAGTGGGAACGGCTCGTAGTGCTGAGGCTGGGCAAGTACGTTGGTATCAAGGGTCCAGGGCTAGTATTCCTAGTGCCGTTCATAGATCGGGGCCTCGTGGTAGACCTAAGGTTGCTAACTGTGGACGTGCCAAAGCAAGAGGTTATAACGAAGGATAACGTGACCGTCGCCGTCGATGCAGTGGTGTACTTCAGGGTCGTGGACCCCGAGAAGGCGGTTATGAAGGTTCGCGACTACTACTACGCCGTTGCGTTGCTAGCGCAGACCGTGCTTAGAGACGTTATTGGGCAGAGCGAGCTAGACGACGTACTAACTAAGAGAGAGGAATTGAATAAGAGAATCCAGCAGATTATGGACGAGATAACGAGCCCGTGGGGAATTAAGGTGAGTATGGTCACGATCAAGAGCGTTGAGCTTCCCGAGGAGCTCGTTAGGGCCATGGCTAAGCAGGCTGAGGCGGAGAGGCTGCGTAGAGCTAGAATCATCGAAGCCGACGCCGAGAGGACAGCGGCAAAGATCTTAGCGGAAGCTGCGTTGATATACGAGCAACACCCAGTAGCGCTTAGGCTTAGGGAGCTACAGACGTACATAGACATAGCTAAGGAGAAGAACCTAATCCTAGTTACGGAGAGCATAACGGGGACCTTAACTGAGAGGAGGATTGCTGAAGCTATCGGAGCGTCGATAGGTACGTTGAAGAAAGTTGAGGAGAGGAAGCAGGGAGTGTAAGCGGGGGTGGTTCGAGTGGGGATTTGCCTACGCAACGCTTTTTACGTATTCGGAGCCCTAATCGCGCTATTCATAGCCGCATCCCTAGCGACCTCTGTATGTATAGAGGCCCAGCGAGGTTCTTTACACAATGCTATACTAGTGAGCATCTCCGGGCTAGTGAGCGAAATCGATGAGCCTGCTTACGACTATGTTGTTAATCAAGGGCTTAAGCTCGCTGAAAGCGAGGGCGTTCCGCTCATCGTTGAAATCGATAGCTATGGCGGGTACATGGACACGATGTTCAAGTTTGGCGAGGCCTTCTTCAATGCTCGCGTGCCAGTCATAGGCTACGTACCCAATAAGGCGTTTAGTGCTGCCTGCATAATCCTCATACCCATGCACGTTGTAGCCGTGGGCCCAACCGCTACAATAGGCGCGGCGCAGCCCATACTCTACAACCCAGCTACTGGACAAGTGAAGTTCATTAACGAGAGCAAGATCATAAACCCGATCCTTGCTAAGATAAGGCTTTGGGCTGAGGCTAGGCATAGAAACGTTACTGCGGCCGAAGGCTTCGTGCTACACAACTACGTCTTTACTGGAGAGCAAGCTGTTAAGGTTGGCATAGCTAATTTCGTCGCGTACTCACTCCAAGACTTGATAAAGAAAGTCGATGGCATGAAGGTGAACATAACCGTTAACGGTGTAGTGGTTAGGACTGTCACGATAAACATCTCGGGCTATACGTACATTTCGCCAGCGATAAACGTGGTATTCTTCGCTATCCTTAGGAACGCCGTAGTACAATCGATACTGTGGTTCATAGGCGTATTCGGAACGTTTGCAGCATTGCTTAGCGGTAGATACGAAGTGCTTCCGCTAACGCTAGTAATGCTAATGCTCGCTATAGTCGGTGCTGGAGGGCTACAGGTTAACTACGTCGCTATAGCGCTCATAATCCTCGGGAGCATCATGCTAGCTATCGAGCTCTTCGTAACGCCGGGATTTGGAATCCTTGGAGCTAGCGGCATAGCGGCAATAATCTTCGGTCTACTACTCCTACCCGCGATGCCCGGAAAGAGCGTATTCGCTGCATCGATAAACCAGGTGAGGACGATCGTAGGCGTTGTTGGTGGCGGGCTCGCAGCATTCTTCACGTTCATAATGTATAAAGCCGCTAGGATGATCAAGGCCAAGCCGAGGATTAGGTACGGACCAGAGAGAGCCCTCGGTAAAGCAGTTGATAGGTTGGAGCCTGGCAAGCCCGGTACGGTGATGGTTGATGGAGAGTACTGGACCGCGATAAGCGACGAAGTTATCGAGCCTGGCGAGGAGATAGAGGTGATCGATAGGAAGGGCTTTACGCTAATCGTTAGGAAGGCGAAGCGGGGCGAAGGAGAATCTCGCGAATAGACACCTTCTTGCCTCCAACGAGCTTAACCCCTAGGTAGACGAAGGGGGTATCGCAAAGCGCTATGATCAGCTTGACCACGTACTGGTCGAGAATCATGGTGAGTAGCACATTCGTTGGTACTACGCCGTAGAACGCTAGGGTAATGAATGTGCAGGTATCTATTAGCTGGCTTATGGCTGTAGAGGCGTTGTTTCTAAGCCAAAGATGCTTACCCTTCGTCACGGCCTTCCAGAAATGGAAGGCGATAACGTCGTGATTCTGGCTAATTACGTAGGCAACCATACTCGCTAACACGATCCTCGGGGTGAAGAGCAGTACCTCGTATCTATGCTGGTACTCGGGGGCTAGGGGAGGGAGTAACCACCCTCCCAGAACCATTGTCACCATCACGATGTTTGCTGCGAACCCAGCCCACACAGCGTAGCTAGCCGCCTTTCGACCGTAGACATCGCTAATTATGTCCGTAACCGTGAAGGTTATGGAGTACGCTATTACACCGGCTGGAACTATCAAACCCCCTAGGTTGCACAACTTGATAGTTACGAAGTTCGCACTAACTAAGCACCCAACGAAGATCCCGACAAGTAGTATGTAGACACCGTCAATCGCTTTACGATGCTCGACTTTCTCGTACTCGTGTATAAGCCTCAGCATGTACATCGCTATCCCCTGTAAACTCGAGGGGTGATTATGTAAGTTAATAAATAATCATAACCTAGTGCAAGTACTAACTAAAAGGAGCACCGCCGCGCTCCGTCAATGGGTGACGATATTCACGATACTAAAGATTGTAGTGAATTGCTATACATAGAACTGTTCACGTGGTAGTTATGTAGGTAGTTCAGAACAAACTTTATTTATTGTGTCAAAGCCATCTATGTTTACACGGGAACAAGGTAAGAATAGAGCTGCGTGAGTGGCTACAGCCATGTCTGAGGAGCTCATCAAGTTCGTACGGCACTGGGCAGATACTCGAGTTCCCGGTCTCTTAAGAATGCTCGACAATGTGTGCATGAGTAAATACGGTAAGAGGTTCTTAGAGCTCCTCTTCGAAGATCCTAAGGAAGCATACGAGTTCATTAGGCAACGATATGGTGGAGACGAAGCTTCTGCTGACTTCGCATTGATATCCCTCATTCTCAAGCCCATAGCTATAAAGCTTGAGAAGCCGGGTTTAGAGTACGAATTGCTTAAATGCGTAAAGGAGGGAGATCGCGAGAAATTAAAGGCGTTACTGCGGCTGAGAAGGTAACTACTTGCTTACTTATATCGCTATGAGCTTAGTATAAGTATTGATTTTCACACACGCGCTTTTAACCACCTAGAATACTCTTTAGTTCATTGAGGTAGGGTACACTATGAAGTCGCTTCGCTTACTCTCAACCTTTGCAATGCTCGTAATTCTCGCCGTATCGATCGCTATACCTATGGCTAGGGCTAGCAGCCCACCCACACCTACGCCAAGTAGTGTTGTATCGCTTCACAAGCCATTTGTTAGCCCCGTAGTGCTAAAGCCGTCGTACTACGAGCATCGCGGACTCGTACCCAAGGGCTCGATAGTAGAGAAGCTAATGCAGCTGAAGATCCCCGTGAAGCCCGTTAAGGTCATAGAGCTTAGGAAAGGTCAAGCGAGGGTATTGATAATAGCGGACCCAAGGATCGAGAAGAGCATCGCTAAGCATACCCACGGTATAGTTAGCGAGGTTAACCTAGGTAGCGTCGCGATAATCGTTGCCTGGGTTACTAAGAGCGATGTCGAGAAGCTCTCTAAGATGAGCGGGGTTCTAGCCATACTACCAGATGTAGCGCTAACATGGTCTAAGCTAACGCCTCCAGAATTCAAGAAGGGGCTCCTAGCTAAGAAAGGTGAGGCTCGCAAACTCCTTGAGATGATGAAGGAGCATAAGGCTAAGCCCTTAGCGCAAAAGCCGTGGGGAACCGCTACCATTAGGTTCCCAAGCATTACGGGTGCCGAGAAAGTGTGGAGCATGGGCATAATGGGTCAAGGAGTTAGGATAGGGATCATCGATACCGGGATAGACTACGCTTCTCCAGCGCTAGGCATGTCCAAAATCGCTTGGAGCAGCGATGGAAGGCCATTGATACTCGACGACGAAATGGGTTTGGTCCTAACGCTCATTACTGTTCATCCGAATGCTAGCGGATACATAAACGTGAAGACACCCGTATCCGTATACAATCCCCTCGGAGCTATTTACTGGGTTAATCACGGATTTGCGGAAGCGTGTGTCTTAGGTAAGTGCAACTATACGGTTTACCCAATAACCACTTGGTATGTTGGTCACATAGAGAGCAAGCTCCCGATGAAGTTCGGACTTGGGATGGAGGTAGTAGTCCTACCCGACCTCGGCGGGTACGTAGTGTTCACGTACCCCGTGTTGCTGGTTAGCAAGAGCGGTACAGCCTACGATACTGTATACGTCGATCTAAACACTACCTACTACTACGTTGCTTACGTACTAAACGCTACAGGGCTACCCATAGACATCCCGAAGGCTCCCGCCTTCAGCTTCGCTAGCAGTCAGCCACACACCTATAGGAACCCAATCATAGGCCTTGACCTCGACCACGATGGGCTCTACGACTTCTCCGTGGGCACGATCGCTGGGTACGTCTATGATGCTCTAGGCATAATAAAGCACCTTAAGACAGGTCACAATGTAACACCATCTTACGTATGGACCACCTACGACTACATAGGGTTCATATACCCGGGCATCGATCCTAGCGGTCTATACGTAGACATATTCTACGACTTCTATGGCCATGGAACTGCGTGCGCCGCTACGGCCGCCGGCAATCTCAACGCGATTTATGCGCTCGTAGGCACGGTTAACTACGAGATAACGAAGCTACCTGGTGAAGCGCCATTAGCTAAGATAGTTGGCGCGAATGCTCTGTGGATGGGTGATACCGAAGCAGCGTTGCTGTGGATGGCTGGCTTCAATATCGTTGGCTATAGCGGCGTTCCGGGAGGTCCAGGTGAGTGGTACTGGGTGTACAGCGGTAAGCCTAGGGCTGAAATCGTTAGCCATAGCTACGGTATAAGCATATGGCCGTTTACGGGCTGGGCATCGGGGTACGATCCGTGGTCGCAACTATTCGACTACGTAACCCTCAAGACCGGTGTGATAAACGTTGTTGCTGGTGGTAACGGTGGCTATGGCTGGGGTACCACCGTAATACCTGGCGCTTCTGTAACCGCGATAACTACGGCTGCATCAACGTACTACGGCTGGAGATGGCTCTACGGCTTCCTACCTGGCGGCTATGACGAGATAGCTACGTGGAGCAATAGAGGTCCAACGGCAGCTGGCTTACCGAAACCCGACGTTGCTGCGATAGGCTCTTTCGCTTTCGTTGGCGCTAGGACTTGGGACTCCCTAGCTAACGTAGGCATGTTCTCTAGCTACTTCGCGTACACGCTATTCGGCGGAACAAGCCAAGCTACTCCAATGACTGCTGGCGCTGTAGCCCTGCTGATCCAGGCTTACGGAAAGGTATATAGAGCTAGGCCCGCACCGTGGTTCATAAAGGCGGTACTGAAGTCTACTGCTGACGATCTTGGCTACGGGCCTCTAGCTCAGGGTAGCGGTAGGATAGACGTATACAAAGCCGTCGAAGAAATACTCTATAGGAAGTACACCATAGCGTTCTCACCGTCCGTGTACCTATACTACAGGACTCACATGAACAACCTGATGTTCTTCCAGAACTTTAGGCTACCGCCATTCGCGGGAGACACAGCGCTATTCTTCGGAGACTTAATTCCGCCAGCCTCCATGACCACGCCATTAATGATCATCGGTAGGGGTGAGTACAAGATCGAGCCCGTAACCCTTGTTAAGGTCGTAGACACGTCGCTATGCAACTACATAGACTGGAGCGTTAAGAGCGTGAGACCAGCTATACTTGGATGCGAGAACGGGTACCTACTGCTAAACCTATCGAACTTCATGGGCAGCAACATCATTCCGCTAAAGAAGAGCATCTTGAGCCTCGGAGACCTACTCGTGATAAGGATCGTGATACCGTTCCAGTACTTCTCTCCAGGAGCTAACCAAGGGATCTACGGTACGGCGCTAGAGTTCTTCACCGAGCTAGGGCTAGGTAGCGACATCAATAAGGATGGCGTTATAGAGCCTAGCGAAACCGCTAGAATGAGCATAGACTTTAGGTACATGAACACGCAGAGAGTAACCTGTGGTTACCCGGAGAAGAAGTTTGAAGAGCTAGCAGCAAAGCTAGGTTTGAGTAACTGGATGCCGACTCTAAGGCTCTACGCGTGGTACAACTACTGGTTCAATAAGAGCGGGTACGTGGTTAAGGTTAGGGCGGAGGTCATAGCCTACAAGTTCGAGCCGTGGAGCATGATCAAGGTGCCTACCAAGGTCTACTCCTACGGCGCTAGGATAATACCTGTTACCGCGGTCGTAACCTACGGAACGCCGCCAGGTCTATACGTTGGGTACGTCAAGATAGTTAGGGTTAGCGACGGCGATACGGTGCTCGTACCCACGGTGATTAGCGTAGCGACTAAGCTAGGGTTCTTAAAGCCCATCGTGCTCACGCCGAGCTTATACGCTAAGTACAGCAACCTGCAGTACAACAACATCTACCTTAGGAACGCTAACGATTGGGGCTGGAGGTTCGAGAGCGGCGACTGGAGGGTATTCAAAGTCGTTGTGCCGCCCAACACCATGGCTAAGGCCCTCGTGATCTCGGTTAGGGATCTAGGCGTACCGCAGTGGGCTAACCTAGAGGTATACGTCTTCGGCCCGCTAAAGGTAAGCGAAGTACTGCCAACCGGGTACATAGTTAGGAGCTACACGATCCACGGAGTGCTCCTAGGGATGCAGGCAGCGTATAGGGATACCTACGTCTACTCAGCGTACTTAACGCCAGGAGTAGCTCAGGTAATCGTGCCCATAACCGGGCCCGGTACATACACCATACTCATTAGGTCTACGAACCTATACCAGTACAACGGTGATGAGCCCATAGAGGTCGGTATATACCCCGTCAACTTAGCGCCGCCCATGCTATTCGCGATAAAGGGCATTAGGCTAGGGATACCAGCGACCGTAACGACGTACTACCCGCTAGGCTCGATGACGATCGTTGGGCTAAGCGATGTGGCTATACTCAACGGCGTGAAGGTCGTTAACCCAGCCGAGATAGGGCTAGAGATAACCCCAGTACCCTCAAAGCTAGGGTTCTACAAGACATCGCTTGGCTACTACATAGCCAGGACGAGGCTGTTCATGACCTACAGCGGGAAGGTCGCTGGTAGGCTAACGGCGTGGCTCATGGTGACGACGCCCGTGCCGAACATACTGTACGGAGAGCTATGGGCCGGTAGCCTAGCGATATACTACTCCAACTACGTAGTACCGCTACAGGTATCGATATACGTGCGGTAGCCTCGGTAAACTACCTCCGCACTCATTTACAACACCTTTTTGAATTCACAAAGCTTCTCCATCCCCCTGGTGTAGACCTACGGCTCCTCCCGTTCCCCGCGCTTTCGGTCCAGTTGCCTCTAGAAGGCTAGGCTACTCGCTAGGAGTATGCGTAGTGCCGATGAAAACGTGTAGCTACTCGTGCGTTTACTGCCAGCTAGGTAAGACGCGTTCGAGAACGATAATGAGGGTCGAGTACTGCAAGCCTAGCGAAGTCCTTAACGTCGTTCTAAACGCGTTGTCTCGAGCCAAGAAAGTGGATTACGTTACCTTCGTGGGAGACGGGGAGCCCACGCTTTGCTACGGCATTGGTCAAGCAGCTAGGTTGATAGCTAAGGAGTGTAGCGACGTTAAGCTAGCGCTCATATCCAATTCATCGATTATCTGGAGGAGGGACGTTGTCGAGGACGCGCTCAACTTCGACTTCGTATCGATGAAGCTAGACGCAGCTACACCCACGCTATTTAAGCTAGTCAATAGGCCTCACGAAGCTCTGCGCCTCGAAGCGATAGTAAGCGGGTTAACACACCTATCCCGCGAATCCTCGTCGATTCTAGCCATAGAGACCGTCCTCGTGAAGGACTTAAACGACGGCCTTTGGCACGCCGACGCGCTAGCGGAAGTGCTTAGGGTTATCGAGCCCGACGTCGTGTACCTAAACGCCCCCATTAGGCCGCCGGCCGAGGAGTGGGTTGAGGTACCTCCGCTCGAAAGAATTGAGGAGTTCGCGAAGAGGGTAGAGAAGTACCTTGGAAGAGGGAAGGTAGTTCCGCTACCACTACACGAGCTAAGCGAGCTCCTCGAGGCTACCGATCCCCTAACGCAGATTGTTGAAGTAGCTAAGCTACATCCACTACCGCTAGACCTAGCCTTAGGGGCACTAAAGCGAGTTCTCGGAGAGGACAGGGCTAAGCACGCGCTAGCCAAGCTAGTGAGCGAAGGGCGTGTACGAGTGGTTAGGTACCGGGGTAGGGAGTACATAAGGGCGTTCTAAAGCCTAACTTCTAGGATAGAGAGGTATGGGGGAAGAGCCTAGGGGACCTCCGTGGAGATGGTGCTGGGGTCGCCCAGGACCTGGTAGGAAGCCCAAGCCGAGGTTCATATGGTTCGACATATCGGGCGCTACCTTCGTGCCCATAGATAGTAGCGGGAGGCCCATTCAGAAGGAGCCCGTGTACGTAATGCCCGACGAGTTAGAAGCGCTTAGGCTAGTCTATCTAGAGGGCTTAACGCAGGAAGAAGCCGCTAAGAGAATGAACGTTTCTCGAGGAACCCTATGGAGGCTTCTCGATAGCGGTAGGAAGAAAGTTGTTAGAGCTCTCGTCGAGTTAAGACCCATAGTCATACCCTCGGTTGCACCCACCGAGAAATAATTTCGTGCAGCTGCTTAGAATTCACGAGAGAAAAACATATATTTTTCCGTGCAGTAGCACAAAATCGGTGAGATCATGGCGTGGCTATTCCCAGGCTGGGGATGGAGAGGAGGATGGGGTAGAGGAGGTAGATGGGGCTGGAGCGGACCATGGCCTGGCAGAGGGCCATGGAGCCACCTACCGCCGTGGATGAGGCCGGGGTGGCTATTCGGTAGAGGAGCGTGCTGGTGGCTATTCGGAGCTCCAGGATGGATAGCGAGATGGTGGTACCCCTACTGGGGCTGGCCATGGCTTAGATACCTAGCGCCCGTGCCATACCCGTACTACTACCCATACGCCTACTACCCGTGGTGGTAAGCATGAGCCACCCGTACTACCCATACCCGTACATCCCATACTACGTGCCGCCGCTCGTACCGTACGACCCCTTCACGATGATGTACTTAGCAATGCAGTGGCTATGGGTACCCTACTACTACGCGCTAACGATAGAGATGTATAGGGCCGTCATAGAGACCTGGAGGAAAGCAGTAGAGGCGATGACCAAGGCGCTAAGTGAAGCCTCTGCGCGAACTTCGCAAGCTTAGCGCTAATAACCTTCGAAGCGTTACTAAGCGCGGTGGTGACATGTCCTGGTTCGCGTGGTGGAGAAGGTACAGGTTTTGGATACCCCCTCCCCCGCCTCCACCGCCCCCTCAACCACCTTACCAATACCAGCAACCGCAACAACCCCAGCAACAGTACCAGCAATCTCCTCCAGCCTACCCCTATCCATACTACCCAATGCCAATGTACTACCCACCTCCGCCTCCTCCATCGCCAGAGGAAGAGCTAGAGATGCTTAAGGAGTACAAGAAGGCGTTGGAAGAGGACCTTAGGGAGCTACAGGAAGAGCTAAGAAGCGTTGAGGAGAGGATTAAGGAGCTCGAAGAAATGCTGAAGAGAAAGGGCTAAAGTAGCTCTATTATCGCGTACGCGATGGCTGAAATCGCTAGAGCCGTTAAGATCATGTAGGTTACGGCTGCGAACGTCTTTTTAATGCTTCTCAGCTCTTGATGCATTACTACTGCCGTAGCTAGGCACGGTAGGTAGTACATGAAGAAGAGTAGGATTGCGAACGCCTGTTTCTGGCTCATGCCTAGGGCTGAAGCTATGTTTCCTCCCCCTAGCTGAGCGAATACCGCTAGTATCCCCTCCTTAGCGAAGAACCCTACGATCGTTGCGAACGCTACTCTCCACGCAGTGCTGAGTTTCATCCCGTATAGGTGGCTAAAGAGGGGCGCGAGGGCGTAGCCCATTAGCGCAGCGAAGCTAGCCCCTATATCGTCCCCTACGTAGCCTCGAGGGCCGAAGTGTAGGAGTATCCACGATACTAGGCTAAGCGCGAATATCAGCACGCCAGCCTTCTTCAAGAAGTGCTTCGTTTGCTCCCACGAATTCCACCACACTACCCTAAGCGAAGGTCTGTGTATGGGTGGGATCTCCAGTACGAGCTCGGGCGGGTTCTTTACGCCGAGCACTAGCCTAATGATCTTCGAGGTGATTAAGTACAGTAGTACGCCTCCGAGGAGTACGGAGGTCATTGCAAGAGCTTGGAGGAGAGGCGAGGAGAAGATGAATGTTACGAATGCTGCTAGCACTACTAGCCTAGCTTGGCACGGAACGAACGCTACGCTCGCAACTATCTCCACCCTCTCTACGGGGTCTAGCGCAGCCCTCGACCCGAGTACGGCAGGGACATTGCATCCAAAGGCTGTGAGCAGCGGGTATATCGCCCTACCCGAAAGCCCGAACCTACTAAAGAAGCCGTGGAGTGCTGAAGCCATTCGTGGCCCGAGCCCCGAGTCCTCTAGCGCTGCAAGCACTAGCATTATCGTGAAGACGAGGGGTAGGAAGCTAAGTACGACTCCTACGCCGCCTAGCGCGCCGTAGGCAACGAGGCTCGCGCAAGCATCGCCGCAACGAGGTTCGAGGGCTGAGTAGAGCCAGCTCGATGCTAGCGAGATTGCGTTACCTATCAGCCCCGAAAGGCTGTAGCTCTCAATGCTCTCAGCAACGCTCGGTAGCCCTAGGTGCGCTAAGAGAATGGATAGCGGGTACCCGGTGTTTATCGAGAACACTGCGAAGAACACCGCCGCTAGCAAGGCGATGGAAGCAACAGAGCCTAGCCATGGATTTAGGAACACCCTATCGACTACGCTAAAGACCTCCTCCCCAACCTTAACCTCCACAACGCACTCCTTCGCGACTCTCTCAGCGAAGCTATACCTAGCCTCGGTAATGATCTCGTCGAGCTTCTCACCAACGGATTTCCTCGCCCTATCGATAACGGATGCGATTTCCGAGTACAGCGCTTCGTCTAGAGCCCTAATCCTCTCCAAAACCTCTTCGTCGCCCTCCAACGCCGCTACGGCTACCCACCTCACGCTAGCGTATATGAATGGGTTTCGACCCTCGAGGACGCTCTCTAGCTCCTTAATGTACGGCTCGAGGGGGCCGTAATCAACCCTAAGCGGTTGCCTCGGAATTCTATTCCTCTCCTTAAGCACCTCTATGAGTAGATCCCGCACGCCCTCGCCCGTTAAGGCGGAGATCGGTACTACCGGGGCGCCGAGGATTCTAGACAGCTTCTCTACGTTAACGTGGATGCCCTTCCTATGGAGAACGTCCCACTTGTTCAAGGCGATGACGACGCGAGGAAACATCTCTAAGAGCTGAATCGCTAGGTATAGCGTGCGTTCTAGGTTCGTTCCGTCGACTATGACCACGGCTACTTGCGGCAAGCCGCTTAGTAGTATCCTCCTAGCGACGCGCTCCTCTGCTGAGGAAGCCGATAAGCCGTAAGTGCCCGGTAGGTCGATAATGCAAAGCTCTTCGCCATCAACCTTAGCGACCCCAACGCTTATCTCGACAGTAGTCCCCGGGAAGTTCCCTACGTGCGCAATCTCCCCTGTAATCCTGTTGAAGAGGGTTGACTTGCCTACATTTGGCTGCCCCGCTAACGCAATAACGTTCCTGCACTCTCGTAGCTTCGCCCAAGCATTAGTTAGCTCTAGCATGGTTCCCTAGCTACATGGCCACTACAAAGTATATAAGGTTAGGTGCGTCTAAATCTATTGGTATGGAAGGAACGGTTAGTAGGAGCGTCGAGGACTACCTGGTCGCAGTGTATAGGCTTCAAGAGCTCTACGGAATAGCTAGGACGAGCGAGGTTGCTAAGGTTCTAGGCGTTAAGCCTGCGACCGCCACCAAGGTGCTTCAGAGGCTGGCTAGGGAAGGGTACATCGTTTGGGAACCGTATAGAGGCTTCAAGCTATCGAGTAAGGGGCTATCGATAGCGCTAAGGGTTGTGTGGAGGCATAGAGTTGCAGAAAGGTTCCTGCACGACATCCTAGGGTTCGACGTTGTTCAAAGCCACGTTATAGCGCATCAACTCGAGCACTTACCCGACGAGTTCTTCAAGAGGCTCTACGAATACCTAGGGAAACCCTCGAAGTGCCCCCACGGAAACCCCATACCGAACCCTAGCGAGTTAGAAATGCCGCGAGTTAACGATGTTGCGCTAGCCTTGCTAAGCCCTAGCGTTGAGTGCGTCGTCTCTAGGGTTCTGTGCTTCGTAGATGAGAAGCTCATAGCAGAGGCAATGAGCATGGGGATAGGGGTGGGGTCGAGGATTAGGGTTGTGGAGAAGGGAAGCGATGGAATGCTAGTGGAAGTGAATGGGGTTAAACGCTTCTTAAGCTACGCACTAGCGCGCATCATTAGGTGCGAGCCTAGGCGATGATGAGTTTTTCGGGGACTTGATTCGTGATGACGCGGTTACCCACTGAGCGCTACCTAGCGACCGTTCGCAACGCGATAACGTTTAGCAAAGCCGAGATCGCTATCACGATCGATGCCGAGACGAATATCGCGGTGTATCCTAGGCTACTCAAGCTCGAAGCCGCTAGCGATCCGATGATGCTCCCCATGCTAATAGCCGCGTTTAGATGACCAAGCCTCTCCTCCCTCCTCCCGGGCTCGGCTAGGTGAACCATTACGTTGCTCTGCACGCTCCCGATGAACGCCCACGTTAATCCGATGAGAGCGTAGAAAGCCGTTACGACCAGTGGGCTCCCTAGGGCTCGACCTATTAGCAGTGGCGACGAGAATAGGATTGACCTAGCTAGGAGCGCGATGATGTGCGCTCTCCACAGCTTCGTGTACTCGATTTCTCTCCTAGACATTGCGGCGTATATCGATGTCGATACCGAGCCCGAGACCGCCGGCAGGACGAGCATGAGTGCCTCAGGTACTTTCGCGACGCGCCTTAGGTACACGGGGAATGCGGAGAAGAACATCATTATCGCTACGTACACCGTACCGCTAGCCAGTAGGAACAAGGGTATGGTTCTAGCTAGCGCGCGTCGAATTGCTCGAGGTAAGCACATTCTAGGCCCTACGAAAAGCGTTGAGAGCAGCCTAGCCTTCTCAACGACTATGGCCAGCATGCCCCTCTCGGCTACTACCCTCGACGCTTCTACGACTCCAAGGGTAGGGGGCAGGATAATCGTTGCGAGGAAGGCGCTCGCTAAGGCGAAGGCAGTGGCAGTGAGTATAGTGTTGCTAAGAGTTGTGAAGCGCCTAATCGCACCCCCTACGATGCCTCCTAGCGCGAAGCCCACGCCGCTGAATAGGTACATCGTGTAGACTCCTCGGTGCTTGCACCTAACGAGCTCGACGAAAATCGATGTTTGGACGGAGGATGTGAGCGAGGCTACGAATCCGTAGGCTAGCTGAAGGGCTACGACTAGCCACGCGCTAGGCGCAAAGGAGATCGCTAGGAATACGAGGGCTATCGCTAGGAGGCACGCGCACAAGGTTAGCTTTCTTGATGAGCCCCTAAGCGCGTAGGGTAGGGTCCACGACGAGATCGTGAACCCTAGGTTGTACAGCAGGTACGATAAGCCTACTAACTGCGTACCCCCTCCGAGGGCGATTATCTTGAGGGTGGAGCCCATGTTGGCTATGGCTATGGACGCGCTGTATAGCGACGGTATTAAGAAGCTCGCTTTGTGAGGCTTAAGCGCATCCAAGCCTCTCGTAAACCTCCTCAAGCATTCGCTCTAGGATCTCCCTACACGGCTTCGCTAGCCCTAAGTCTGTAACGAGGTACGTAACGAGTTCGCGCTCAACGCACTCAAACACCCTAACCCTAACGCTCTTACCCCCGATGTCGTAGAGCCACTCGACCCTCGCCTCTAGATCCCTACACGGAGTTCTCGATATCTTTAGGGCTTCGCAGACAACGACTAGCGGGATCCCCGCGTACCTAGCGGCTATGGCTAGGGTGCGCGAACCTACTTTGTTAAGCACGTTGCCGTCGATATCCACGGCGTCAGCCCCGATGACAACGACATCGGATTCGCTTACCGCTCTAGCTATGCAGGAATCGGGTAGGGGCTCTACATCGATACCCGACCTCTCGAGGAGGCTTAGTAGGTCTAGGGCTTCAATACCGGGCCTAGACTCGAGGACTATCACCTTCCTAGGCCTAGCGCTCAGGAGCGCTTCCCTTACGGCGCTGCTGTGGCTAATGGTCGTAACAACCTTGTTTCTCACGAACGAGGTAGCTAAGCTCACAACGCTTTTCCTAGCTAGATCCGCGTACTCCATCCACTTGCTAACGATTGCGCACGGATCTCTCGAGCTGGAAATCGCTTGGGCTAGCTTAGCTAGCGCCTCCATAGCCGGGTTCACCCTAGCTACGATGCTTCCGAGCGTGCGCGGATCCGGTAATGGGAGTCCCTCAGCGCAAGCCCTATGCAGTATGGATAGCGCTTCGCGTAGTAGCTCCCACGATCCCCTCCTACGGTCTTGGGATAGCCTTTCTAGCTCGATCGCCACGTCCATGGCTTGGGTACCTAGGGTCACCTAGCTAAGCCTAGATATAGGCTCTAACTTGAGCGCGTAGGTGGGGCTAACGGGTAATCTATATAGGTGGAGGAAGTGCTATTTAGAGTCGAAAGGTGGTGTGTATGCCTCTACTGAGCTCGGGGCTAGTTATAGCTGGTGCCTATGCGGACAAGATTAGGAGGACGCTCTTCGCCCAAATGAGGGACTACGTTAGGAAGGACAAGTCGTGGGCTCAGCGAGTAGCTTACGCCGCTGCCCAGCTCAATAGGTTGCTCTACACGATCCTCGTCGAGCAGCTTAAGGTGGATAAGGGTGACGTGGTTAGGGTTAGGATTGAGTACGACGTTGACGAGGAGAACAAGGAGATTAAGTGGAAGTGGGAAACCCTTCAAATCGAGGCATTTAGGAGAATACCACAGGAGGAAGTGGATAAGGTCGTTAAGGAGTTCGTTGCTAAGGCTGCCGAGGTCTCTACGGCGGCCGTGGAGTACAGCTTGAAGAAGCTCGGCGAGACGTTTGATGGGGACGTGGTTTACGCCGTAACCCTAGGCGATAGAGAGGTGGGGGCCGTCATAATAACCCCCGTGAACGAAACCCTAGCCGTGCTGAAGAGAGGTGCTGTTGTCGAGCCTACGCCAGCTATCTTCGAGAAGGTTAAGCTAGAGCTAAGCCCCGGGCAATCGATTGAAGACGCGATAAAGCGCGCTCTCTCAACGGTTATCCAGACGGCTACTCACGTTAGCTACGACGAGGCACTCAAGCTGATTAACAGGATTAGGGAAACCGTTCAGGCTAAGCCCATGGAGAGAGTGGAGGAGGAGGAAGAGGAGGAGATCTAAGTTAGTGTCACTCCCTTTAGCGAAACTACGCGTTTTTCCTTAGTCCTAAACGCGTGCGGCATGAAATCCGTGTTGTGTACCGCGACAACGCTTCCATTGCGATCGAGCGCTAGGATGCCTATCGTACCCTTTCCAAACCTCTCGCTATGATCCTTAACCACTGTTCTAACCGCTTCGATTAGGTTCATACCATGCGAAACTAGTTGAGCAACCCTTAGGCAAGCAAGGTTCTTGATGATCGTCTCCCCTAGCCCCGTAGCGCATGCAGCGCACCTATCGTTAGCGTAGAACCCAGCTCCGTAGATAGGGGAATCCCCAACCCTACCCGGAACCTTGAGCCATACACCGCCCGTACTAGCCCCGGCAGCGAGGAGACCGCTACTATCCACAGCAACAGCACCTACCGTATCTCCGCGCTCTAGAAGGGGTAGCAAATCCCTTAGCTTCCTCCAGTACCTAACGCTATCAATCCTAGACCTAAGCTCCTTAAACCTAGTAAGCACGTACTCCGTCGGCCCCGGATGCTTCTCCAACCCAATAGCTTTAGCGAGCCTATCAGCGCCCTCACCGCAGAGCAGAACGTGATCCGTTTTCTCCATGACGAACCTAGCCAACCTAATGGGGTTCCTAGGGTACTTAACGCAGCAAACGGCACCAACATCGCCAGCGCTAGTGCATATACCCGCATCCATCTCGATGAAACCCATTACGTTTAGCACGCTACCAACACCAGCATTGAAAATACCTGAATCCTCCAACACGGCAATAGCCTCGACAACAGCATCAATAGCCGAACCCCCAGAGGATAAAATCTCGAAACCACGATCAACAGCCTCGCCAAGAACCCTCTCCGCTCTTCGCTTCAAATCCTCAGGCACGTTCCACCTACCAGCACCGCCATGAACGGCTATCGCGATAACCATGGTATCGACCTAAGGTAGAGAGATACGCGCACTATTAAATCCTCACACCTATCCAACGCGTTAGGGAAGTAGCGAGGTACCGACAATGAAGGCCGTCGTAGTTCACCATAGAGGCGGTTATGGCGGTGGAGAGGTAGTCATGTACTTCACCGTTAATGCGCTTGCAAAGGTTTTTGACGAGGTAACGATCCTATCCGTAGAACCGCTAGACTGGAGGATATACGAAGAGATAACTGAGGAGAAGAAGCCTAGCAACGTGAAGAACGTATCGATCTTCAAAAGAAGGATCGGTTACTTCGGCATCTACCAACGAATACTGCCATCATTCTACTTAGGCAGAATCGACCACGATATCGTGATTAATACACACGGCGATTCTCTCGCGCTATTCAATATTCGGAAGCCTTACATAGTATACCTGCACTTCCCTTCGCTTGCTTTACTAACATACAATCCTACGCTGAAGTACAGAATCAAGAATCCCAAGGAAGTTGGATTACTAAGATTCTTGGTTAGCTTGGGATGGAGGGCTTACTTCGAGCCTTACAGAGTCATAAACAAGATCCTCTTTCCTCGAAACATCGAAAAAGCAGTGAAAATAATTGTAAATTCTCGTTTTACAAAAGAGGTTACCGCAAAAGTATGTGCGCAGCTTGGTATTGGTGTCGCTAACAAAATCGAGATCGTGAATCCTCCGGTACCGCACTTCGATACGTATGCCAAGCTAAGAGCCAGAAAGACCACTGACAAGCCTAGGGTAATTACTATCGGCAGGTTTACTCCGGATAAGAATTACGAACTTGTGGTCGAAGTCGCTAAGAAGCTTAGGGATGTAGAGTTCGTAATTATTGGTAGCGTGGGTAAGTCGAAGATCTATAGGCAGTACTACGAGAAGATAAAGTCGATAGCTCCACCTAATCTCAAGCTCGTTGCCGATGCTAGCGAAAAGGAGAAGCTTGAGCTTCTTTCAAGTGGTAGGGTATACCTCCATACTATGCTAGGTGAGCATTTCGGTATAGCTCCAGCGGAAGCAGCTGTTGCAGGGTTAACACTCGTTGTACATAAGGAGAGCGGCACTTGGACGGATATATGCTACGAAGGTCGATATTGCTACGGATTCGCTCGAGCCGATGCTAATGAAGTTGCCGACCTCGTTGCCAAGGCTTTGAGGGAACCTAATCCCGTACCCCTAAGCGCTATAGAGAAGCTTCATCCCAGTCACTTTTCGGAGGCTATGATCAGGATAGTGATGAGCGCGCTAGGTAGGTCTTGATGCGGTTATGCATATGCACGGCGGTATACAACGCTGATGGAATTGTGGACTTCGTCATAGAGTCTATACTTAGTCAACGTTTGCCTTCAGGTGTTGACGTGATTCCCATAGTCATCGATAGCGGGTCTAGCGATGGCTCACCTGAAAGGGCCTTGAAGATCTATAGGGATAGGGGCTTTAACCCCGTTTACCATAAGGAGAGACTCAATGTTTCGCAAGCTAGGAATAGATGCATCGATATAGCCAGGGAGTTGAATTGCGATCTATTGCTAATTCTAGATCATGATGTAGTCGCACTAAACGATAGGTTGCTCGCGCTAGGCATTACCCTCACGAAAATGCTTGAGGGTAAGTTCGTGATAGCGATACCATACCGCTTCACAGCGTTTAAGAGCCTCGATGAATTGAGGGAGTTCGTGGGTACGCATAGAAATGAGGATAGGTGCTTCAAAGCCTCACCGCGATCGTGGACTGTAAGCGGGTTCATGTTCTTACCTAGGCAAACGCTAGAGCACCTCAGATTTCTCGAGGATATGAACTTTCGCGACGATACGCTCTTCGGCTTCAATGCGTGGCTGAAAGGCTTTGGAATATACGTAGTTAACGGCGTTAGCAGCAAGCCTCTCGCAATCGATGTGAGCATAGGTAGCAAAATGGATTTGTACGCTAGGCTGCCGATACGCGAGTACTTAAAGTCCATGAGGAAGAAGGTTCTTAGCGACGTATACTTCTACTCAACGATTAGTGAGAAACTAAGTCGCAGAATAGCTTTTTGCGCTAGGATAATCGCTAAGTATATAGCTACTAGCTGCTGGATACCATCGATTGTCCTTGGGATAGTATTGATATCACTAGGCTACTCGGTATGTGGATTGGTGCTCTCAATACTATCGGCAAGCATAGCGATTTTCGGGTTCTTACGAGAGCTAGTTAAGGTTAAGAGCGTCCACTTAGCCGCTAGGAACTTAGTGAAGTTCTCGTTGTTCGCATTAGCATCCCTAGCACTACTTCCCATAATCGCCATTCGCTATCGAAGCAACATCAAGAAAGTGGTTAAAGCGCTTCGGGAGTTTGAAGAGGTAATGGTTTGCGTGAATTAGCAGGGCTCTATTGTTGCTGGGGGCTTGGTCGTTATTGCGTAGGTTACCATCGTTACCTCGGGTATTTCCGAGGTGATTCTTCGGGATATTCGGTCTAGCACTTCGTAGGGTACCCTACTCCAGTCGGCGGTCATGCCATCCTCGCTCTCCACGATGCGCACTATCACTATGTAGCCCTCTGCCCTGGCATCACCCTTTACTCCAACCCACTTATCGTTTCCCACGACCGCGAACGCTTGCCAAACCTTGTTGTAGAGCCCTGCCTTAATCAATTCCTCCTCTACTATCTTAGAAGCCTTCCTAACTATGCGTAGCTTCTCCTCGGTAATCTCGCCGATTATCCTAACTGCTAGGCCTGGACCGGGGAATGGGTGCCTCCACACTATGGATGGGGGTATTCCTAGGGCTTCGCCTAGCTTCCTAACTTCGTCCTTGTATAGGTACCTAATGGGCTCCAAGACCTTTAGCCCTAGATCCTTAGGTAAGCCTCCTACGTTGTGATGGCTCTTTATCCTATCGGCTCCGGGAACGGCTCCGCTCTCAATTACGTCTGGATAAGTAGTTCCCTGAGCTAGCCACTTTATCGATGGGTCGCTCCTAGCGATCTCGGTGAATATCTTAGCGAATTCCTCGCCTATGATCCTCCTCTTCTCCTCGGGATCCGATACTCCTCGCAGTTTCTCTAGGAACCTCTTGCTAGCGTCTATGTACAGCGGGTCTATGCCTATGGACTTTAAGTTCCTTAGTATCTCCTCGACCTCGCCCTCCCTAAGGAGCCCGTGGTTTACGAATACGGCTACGAGCCTATCGCCAACGGCTTTCTTAACCAGTAGCGCTGTAACCGTGGAGTCCACGCCTCCGCTAACGGCGCACAGCACCTTCTCGCTCGGACCTACCTTTTCACGAATTTCGCTTACTAGCTTATCCACGAGGTCGCTCATTACCCACGTCCTTCTACAGCCAGCTATCTTAACAACGAAGTTCTCTATGAGCTTCCTGCCCCTAGGCGTATGCACTACCTCGGGATGGAACTGCACTCCGTAGATAGGCTTCTCCCTATGTCTAAACGCCGCGATGTACCCAGTATCGATCGATATCGCTAGCACCACTAGCTCTGGAGGTAGCTTAGAAACGTAGTCGCTGTGACTCATCCACACAACCTCCTTATCTCCCCACCCATCGAATATGGGGTCTCGATTAACTATCCTAACCTCGACCCTACCGTACTCGCCTACACCCCTAGCAACCTCGCCCCCCATCATCGTAGCCAGTAGCTGGTGACCATAGCAAATGCCTAGAATCGGTATGCCTAGGTCTAGAACCCAGCTCGGAATTCGAGGGGCGTTAGGGTGGTAAACGGAGCTAGGTCCACCCGACAGTATTAGCGCCTTGGGCTTGATCTCGTTTACGAGATCCTTACTCAGCTGGAAGTAGTGAACGATCTCGCTGTATACATTGAGCTCCCTAACCCTCCTAGCTATCAAGTGGGTGTACTGACCGCCGAAATTCACTATGAGCACGGTATCGTGCTCTCGATACGGCTTCCAGCGATTGTCGCTAGACATAGACGCTACCGCTAAATCCGTAGGGGTCTAGGGGTATAGGCTTACTTCAGCTCCTCGTCGCGAACTTCGCTGCTAACCTCCTTAGGGTCGTAGACGCTTCGACTATGGACCTATAGCTCGCGCTCCCCATAACAGTGTCCTCCCCTATCTCGGCAACATCCATACCCTCCTCCTCGAGAACCTCCTTAGCGCTGGAATCGGCGATCACGACGAGCCTATACCTAGACCCAATCTCTGAGAGCCTTAAGAGCACGTCCCTACCCTCAACGACAACGGCTTTCCTAACGACGTCGCCTCCTAGGAGGCTACGCTCCTTCACGAGCTTAGACCTTACGACGTACCCGAGCTTCTCCAAGTCGCGGAAATCCAAGTCCTTCACCTAGAAGCTGTGTATGCTCTCAGAGGGTTTTAGTTGAAGTGGCTCATGGAGGGAACGCCAAAAGTTTCTCAGAAATGCGGGAAACTCATCACGATTCAGGCAGGGCGCACTTCATCACCCGCACCGCTTCCAGAAGCACCTTCTGGCTTCGGAGCGGGCGACGGTGAGGGGGTTTCCCTAGTCACGGTGCTTTCCCTAGCTCTAACCCTCCTCGCTACCGGTACGGATCTACACCTAAACTCGCGGTCTAGAACCGATATGTACTCCCTAACGCTCTCGAGGGCGTCGCACTCTGCGAACTCCGTTAAGTGCTTACCTAGAACGGCTATGCACGAGCATAGCTCCCTCCTAGTTATCTCGCCCCTCAACGTCATCGCCCTTACATGCTTTAAGAAGACGTGTAGCTGCTCGTAGGCTAACGCCTTTAGCTCGGGCTTTACCTCCATGCTCTCAACGGGCTCGATTATGGGCTTCACCAGTAGGTCCCTAATGACGTCGGAGGGAAGCCTAATCTCTAGGTACTTAATGGCTAGCCTCCTGTAGTGCCTCATGAGCATGGCCGCAGCCCTATCCTTTCTATGCCTCAGTAGCCACCTCATGAACTCGCTCATTAGCGCACCCATCAACCTCCTGCTCGGTAAGGGCACTTCCTTCTTGATTAGGGTGTCTATGAAAGCCCTAAACTCGTGCCACGTTGGTGGAGTCGGGGGGTTTTGCTCGGTAGCCTTGCCCCTCCTAAGCATCGATAGGGCCCTCCGCAGTATCATCAACACGGCGTCCTCCTCAACTGCTTCCTGAATATATATGTTGGCTAGCTTGAAGAGGAGCGCTATCGCTTCATCGAATTTCCTCGAGCCTTTAATTACAGTATCAACTATTTCGGAGGGCTTTAAGGTCATGAGCTTAAGCACGTAGATCCCTATAACGGGGATTATGGCGGCGGATTCGACGATTATCGCTGCATAGGCGACTATGTAAGCACCCGACATGAAGGAGTACACCATTGCGACCCCCGTTATTAGCACCGAGAGTATCATCATTATGAATAAGTTCACGATCTTGTAGATGAATACCCTTAGTACGTATGGACCGTAGCGGCTCTGCATGATTAGCGCCCAGATGGCGAAGGGTATGGTGGCTAGGGATGCTATTGCCGATACTATGGCGCTCCCTAGGTAGAGAGTCGACCAGGTGTAGGCCTCCATCTTAACGCTGTGGCTAGCAGCGAATAGAATGGCTATCGATGCCCCAGTTAGCGTCGCTATTAGCAGCCCGATTGCTAGCCATAGCCTCTCCATAGCTCTCTTCCAACGCTTTATAGATGTAGCGATCTAACCCTATAACCCTTGATCATGCCTAGCCGAGGGATGTAGCGAGCCTTAGGCTCTCCGTAGCGAGATCCTCGAGGTTCTCCACGTCGAACTTAGCGAAGATGTAAACGCTATTATTCTCGGGTACGAGAGCTACGTGAAGAACCTTCGAGGGATCCTTAAGGCTCTCTAGGAACCTAATCACCTTGCTCAAGCCGCTATCACCGCTCTTAACTATCGTGAACCTCACGCCCTTAACAACGGTTTGGCTAACGCTCATGCTGCGAAAGTTCCTTATGACCGAGCTCAAGCTCCTTCTGTAAGCGCCTTCCCTAACCACGTGCACCTCGTCAAAGATGATCTTTCGGGAGAACCAGAAGGTTAGGTAGATCTTGTCGAACCTATTCACTAGCTTGGATATGGGGAAGTAGAACGCGCTATACCTAGGTAGTAGCAATACGGTTGCCTCTACGTGGTCGAGGCTCTTCCTATGCATCCAGTAAACGGCTTGGAACCCAACGTATATACCGACGATTCGATAGATCTTGTCCACGGGGCTAAAGATCTTCTCGAGGGTTTCGGCAGCGAACTTGAGTAGCAACAAGTTTGCTCTCCTACCTCGAAAGAATTGCAGGACCGCTATGGCTGCTAGCGCGCTTATCAGTAGCAATAGCTCGATCGTGGTGATTACCGCCAATTGCTACCCCAGTAGCGGCTCTATGTACCTCGCGTACCCCATAAGCTTGTCTAGGCCCCTAGGCTCGAAGGGTAGCATAGGTACGTACACAACCTTTAGCCCAGCGAACCGCTCCTTGATTAGCTCCATGGCTCTCTGCTGATCCATTAGCTTAGCCTTTAGCTCCTCCCCAATAGCCCTCTCGGGAAGGACCTTGTTCACGATAACGCTGTGCACCGGTATGCCGAACCTCTTTAGGACGCTACAAGCCCTCTCCGCCTCTAGCACTGGCAGCGTCTCGGGGTTCACGACTACGTGAACGTGAGTAACGCTCGGGTTCCTAAGGAGCGATACGAGCTCCTCGTTCTCCTTGAGCATAGCCTTGAGCTCCTTCATGATGGGGTCGCTAGCTTCGTCTATGGGTAGGGACTCCTCCTTACCGCCTATAACGACCTTAGGCTGCTCACCGCTCAGCCTAGCGACCATCGCCCGGTGCTGCAGGATAGACCTCCTCAACTCGATGAGCTTCTCAATCCACGTCGCGTTTATGAACGGTAGCACCATCATCCTTATGGTTAGCCCCGTGGGCGGGGTATCGAGAACGATAACGTCGTACCTCTTACCGGCACTCCTCGCTATCTCGGAGATCTTCTCGAGCACGGCGTACTCCTCAACGCCCGGGGAGTGCCTAAGGGTATCTATGTACCTATCCAGGTTGAGGACGCGTAGATAGGCATAGGCATCCTTAATCTTCTCGACGACGCTCTTTAAGTGCCTAGCTATAACGGCATCGAAGTCTATTTCCGAAGCCCAGAGGTTATCCTCAATCCTCTTAGGCTCCTCACCGAGCTGCACGCCAAGTACGTCCCCTAGGTTGTGAGCGGGGTCTAGAGACACTATCAAGGTCTTTTTACCGCGCTTGCTGTGCAGCAAGGCGAAGGCGGCAGCGCTAGTGGTCTTGCCTACACCGCCCTTGCCTATGAAGAAGTGCATCTCCATACCTACGTCACCTCGAATATCCCCGCCATTTCTGCCAGCATATCGTCTAGCCTAGAGGATAGCCTCTGCATTATCAGCAACTCCCTAGCCATGTAAGGCAAGAGCCTTAGAGCTATCGGGGTCGGCGGACTGGGGAGCCCGACGAACGATCCTAGTAGGAGAAGCGCAAAGACGTTCTCTAGCTCCCTAAGCTCGACAACGACGTAGTCCACAGACATGCCGCGAAGCATCCCGCTAAGCGCTTCACCCAAGCGCTTGAGCCATCCTCCCTTACCAACCATGCTCCTAACCCACTAGCTGTAAGGGTGCGATCCTAGATATTCGCTTTGAGGCGAGCAACTCTACTCCAATGCGGTTAGTACATTCCTTATCGGGGTGGAAAACCATTAACGGATTGGTTACCGATAATCCAAACGCAACACTTAATAAAGGGTGGCTAGAGCAGAATGACGAGAGGGGTGATTAATAGTGTTAACAGCCATAATGATAATACTAGCTCTCATAATATACCTCGCCTTCTACTTCACGCACGGCAAGTACCTAGAGAAGAAAGTATTCAAGGCTAACCCAAGTGCCGAAACACCCGCTAGGAAGTTCTACGATGGCGTAGACTACGTGCCTGCGAATAAGTACGTGCTGTACGGCCACCACTTCGCCTCTATCGCTGGCGCCGGACCAATAGTAGGGCCAACCCTTGCACTAGGCTGGGGCTGGCTACCCTCATTACTCTGGGTTTGGTTTGGAAACGTATTCATTGGCGTAGTCCACGACTACCTAGCCCTAGCAGCATCCGTTAGATACGATGGTAGGAGCATAGCGTGGGTAGCCGGAAACCTAATGGGTAGAGCTGCGAGAGTAGCATTCAACCTATACATATGGTTCGCACTACTACTAGTAGTAGCAGCCTTCGGCTTCGTAATCTCGGTGCTATTCAACGCCATACCAGGTGCGGGTGCCGCAGCCATATTCCTGATATTCCTAGCCATGGTCATAGGGTTCCTAGCCTACAAGACCAGGATGGGCTTCAGAGGAGCGACAATCCTAGCTATCGCGTTCGTCATATTGTCGGTTCTAGGAGGTCTATGGTGTCAGTACGCCGGTCTATTCAAGCTATCCTTCGAGGCTTGGCTAGTGATACTAACTATCTACACTATCGTAGCTGCAAGCCTACCCGTATGGCTATTGCTACAGCCTAGAGACTACATGAACGCGTACATACTATGGGCGTCGCTAGCCATAGGAGGCGCAGCACTAATAGCGCTAGGCTTCAAGGGCGTTCCAGTAACCTTACCCGCGTACACGATGTGGAACGCTAACGTCGTTGGGGGAGTCCCATCACCGTTCTGGCCGACGGTACCACTAGTCATTGCTTGTGGAGCTCTATCCGGGTTCCACAGCTTAGTCAGCTCTGGTACTACGGCTAAGCAGCTAGCTAACGAGATCGATGCGCTACTGATTGGGTATGGAGGGATGCTAACCGAGGGCTTCCTAGCAACCATGGTGATAGCCTCGATCTCCGCAATGGCTTTCCAAACCTTCGTCTACCCAACCATAATAACCAAGGCCTTGGTGAATACAAAGGCTATGAAGATCGTTGGCGTAGCCCTAAACTACAAGCCGCTAGCCAACGTCGTAAAGATAAGCATTAGCGGTAGCACGGCAGTAATCGCGTATAAGACCGCTAATGGAGTAGCGACGACTACTCTAAGCGTATCGCAACTAAAATCGTACTACCTACAGTTCCTCAACACGATAAAGAGCAACCCCGTACTCTTCGGAAAGTACTACACCGCATTCGTTAATGCGCTGAAGTGGACGGTAATTCCGTGGAGCTACGCCCTAGCCATACAAACGGCTTTCGGCTGGACGCCGCTTCCATGGGCCATCTTCGCCGCGATGTGGATTACGGGATTCGCCCTAACGTCTCTAGACACGGCCGCTAGGCTAGGTAGGTTCGCTTGGCAAGAGCTATTCATGCCGATAAAGGACAAGATGCCGAGCCTATACAAGGCAATTGCGAATAGGTGGGTTGCATCGATAATACTAGTTGTTATAGGCATGGCCCTCGCTTACAGCAAGGCATTCCTAGTGATTTGGCCAGCCTTCTCGGGTATGAACCAGTTGCTAGCGAGCTTAGCCCTAATGACGATAAGCCTGTGGGTCATTAAGGTGCAGAAAGCTCCCGGACTAGGTAAGGCACTAACGGTTGCTCCCGCGATATTCCTGTGGGTCACCGTAACCATCGCGCTCATCTGGTACCTAGCGTTCGTAGTACCGCACATAGCCTTAGCAAAGCCTTTCGTAGCTGCAGTAGTCGGTACAGCCACGGGTATTGGGCTAGGGCTTAACCTATTCCTATTCGCGGGATGGGTAAGGGGCTTGAAGAGGCCTATAGAGCAACCTCAGCAAGCTTAAAGCTAGGCACAAACCCTTTTTCTCCAATCGCTTTATTTCTTTACCCACAACGTCTCTTCTAGGTGCTACCAAGCTTGTCTGAGATTAAGGAGGTTGAGAAGCTAGTTAAATACGCGGAGAAGCTCTCGGAGGGCGCTAGCTATACGAAGGACGAACTAGCTAAGCTATGGGGGTTGAGTAGCGAGGAGGCTCGCAAGGTGTTGAGAAAGCTTCGGAGGGAGGGCTTCATCAAGAGGACTCGTAGTGGTAGGTACAAGCTTAGCCTCGCTGGCAGGGTTATTGTAAAGCTGTTTAGGATGGTGAGGAGGGGTTGAAGGCCATTATCTTAGCGGGGGGTTTCGCGACTAGGCTAAGGCCCTTAACCCTCACGAAGCCTAAGCCAGCTCTACCCATATTGGGTAAGCCGCTGATAGTGTGGATTCTCGAGGCGCTGAAGGGCGCTGGCATCGATGAGGTTATCGTGTGCGTTCGGTACATGGCCGAGCAGATCGAGAAGGCTATGGAGGGTGTCGAGGGTCTCGAGATAAGGGTTGTTAGGGAGAGGAAGCCCCTTGGGGATGCAGGGCCCCTTAAGCTCGTTGAGAAGGTGGTTGGGCTTAGCGAAACGTTCCTCGTAATCTACGGCGATGTCTTTAGCGACGTGGATATAGCTAGGCTCGTAGCCTACCACCGTTCGATGGGTGCGCTAGCGACGATAACTCTCGTCGAGGTCGAGGATCCGACTAGGTACGGAATCGCTGCTCTAGACGATGGGAGGATCGTTAGGTTCGTCGAGAAGCCTAGTAGGGAGGAAGCTTTTTCGAACCTAGCTAACGCCGGTATCTACGTTTTCGAGCCCGAGGTCCTAAGGTTCGTGCCTAGCGATAGGCCTAGCAAGATAGCTAGGGACCTACTACCCAAGCTCGTAGACGAAGGCGTTGCCTACGGCTACATCCACAAGGGGCTATGGATAGACATAGGCGTTCCCCACGACTACCTAAAGGCAAACATCGAAGCGCTCAAGAGGTTCTACCCCGAGGGCTACGTAGATCGGGGAGCCTCCATAGGTGAGGGCGTTGAGATTCGCCACCCCGTGTACATACCTAGCTCTGTATCCATAGGTAGGAAGAGCGTGGTAGGTCCCTACGTAGTTCTAGGGGAGAGGGTTAGCATTGGGGAGGGCGTGAGGTTGAAGGACTCAGTGCTCTTTAACGACGTTCAGGTAGATGACTATTCGTACATAGAGGGCTCGATAATCGGTAGCGCGTGCGTAATAGGTAAGTGGTGTCGCATAGAGCGCGGATCCGTCTTAGGGGACGAGGTCGTGGTTAACGACGGTATTTTCATAGCTAGGAGAACGTACATACTGCCATATAAGGAGGTTGAGTCGTCTATACATGAAGAGGGTAGGGTGGTGCTCTAGGTGATTGGGATGCAGCCCCGCATAGACTACTACGACTTCGGGGTCATAGTGATTGACGGTAAGGAGTATAGGCACGACGTGATCATAACGCCTAAGGGCGTTAAGAGCGATTGGTGGAGGCTCGAAGGTCATAGGCTCCAGCTACCCGACGTGAGGGACTACCTAGCGGAAAGCGTTGACGCGGTAGTCATCGGGACGGGGTACAGCGGGTTAATGCGCGTTGATAGGGAGGTCGTCGAGGAGTTTAGGAAGAGGGGTATCGAGGTCTACATCGATAGAACTACGCGAGCGGTCGAGGTATACAACAAGCTTGTTTCGGAGGGTAAGAGGGTTATGGCATTCCTACACCTAACTTGCTAACGAGGATAGCGGGTAGCGCAACGATTAGAACCGAAGCAGCGCCTCCGACCGCTAGCGCTAAGAACATCCTCTTCCTCTCGATACCCAGGAGGTACCCTACGAGAGCTCCAGTCCATACCCCCGTCACTGGGAGGGGTACTGCAACGAATAGAGCTAGCCCGATGGCCCCCCACTTCTCTACGTACCTACGCGCCTTACTCCTAGCGAAGGCGATTCTACGCTCGATGAAGGTAGCGACCTTGCCTACGACGTCCTTTCTCTGGGCTAGTGTCGATAGCACCCTATCGATGTAGCTAGCTAGTGTAGAGAGCGCTAGCGCCAACACTACTTCCCCTAGGATCGGGATCGCTGTCGATAGCAAGGGGCTTAAACCCATTGATAGGGCTACGATTGTTGCGTACCTCCCCTCGAAGCCGGGGGCTAGCGATAGGAATAGGGTTAGGGCTATTGCATGGGGATCCGGGTGGGTAGCCATGGGCTTACCCAGCTCAGCTAGATGGCTCTCACTCACCGATCGTTACGAAGGGCGCGTTCATCATCGCTCGCTAGGGATTTCGAAGGATATCGCTGCGTAGCCTACGACCATATCCTCCTCTCCAGTTACCTCGCCAGAGTTATAGTACTTTAATAGCTTAGCCCTAGCGTTCTCGAGCTTAGCGAACTCCATAGCGACCGCTATAGCTCCGTAGCCGCAGACCGTAGAGTCGTACTTCCTTATCAGGTTTAGGAACCTCCTCGTATCGAGGTTGAGTATAGCGTTGATGAACTCTAGGTCGAGCTTCTTAACGTTCTCGACGATGTTGTCCCTAAACAGCACGTAGCCGTAGTAAGCCCCGTGGTGGGTAAAGTCCGAGGAAGCGATAACGACGATGCGCTTACCTAGCTCTTGAGCTATCGACTTAATCGCCTTAGCTAGGTCCCTAGCCTCGTCAACCTCAACGTGCTTAGCGACTAGGGGGACTAGAGAGAATGAGTTGCCGTATACGTACTGTAGGAAGGGTAGCTGAACCTCGACTGAGTGCTCCCTAAGGTGTGCTGAAGCGTCGTCGACTACGAGCGGGCACTTCTTCAAGAGCATCTCCACGAACTCTAGGTCTACGGAGACCTCGCCTAGGGGCGTTGCCCACTTCCTAAACATCTTCGTGGTGGTGAAGGTGCCTCCGAAACCCGTGTGGTTGCTACCTATGATCACCACCGTGTCGATAGCAGGGGTTCTCTCGGCTAGCTCGAGGTATAGGTAGGCTGCGCACGGACCTGAGAACTCGTAGCCAGCGTGAGGAGCTACGCCGCCGATTACCGGCCCTTCGCTAGCCCTAGACCCCCTCGAGGGCGGTCTACCTGGGCCAAACGATGGGTTCCTAAAGCAGTTCTCTATCGCTGCGCGAAGGCTATCGGCGTTTATGGGGTAGAAACCCCATACAGCGGCCTGTGGAGCGCGAACGTGGGGGCTTACCAAGGGTCTCAACCAAAAGGTGTTTCGGTGTAAAGCCCTAAAATAGTGAGTTTCAGCGTTGCTCCGAGCCCCTTCTATACCCGATGTAGTAGCCGCACACCACCGCAACGATAGCTATTACAGCGTAAGCGAGTACGGCTGCGCCGAAGGGTACGCCCTTAACCACCGTTACCAGGGTAGTGCTGGTCACCGTAACGGGAACCGTGATCGTCGCGTAGACGGTTCTAAACACCGTTTTAGTGGTTACGGAGATGGTCTTAGTCGCGGTCGCATTGGTAGCTCCACCCAGCTTCACGGTCGCGGTCACGGTTAGCTCGCTAACACTCTTGGTAGCGCTCGTTGCGTTACTCGACGCGAAAATCGTTGGGTAGAGAATCGCGGCGCAAGCGATTAACAGCGCTAGCACAGCAAAGGCTCTACTACGCGCCATGGCTCTAACCCTCAGCGCGAATCGCGCGGAGGCAATATAAAAAGTCGAGTTCTATCGCTACTTCATCTATAGCCGCTCTCCTCGTATCTAACGGCGAACGCGGTTCCGTAGCCAACGAATATGATTTTCGTGGGCCCTAGAGCCCTAATTACCTCGGGTCTATTCGTCGAGACTATCACGGTGATGCCCGCGCTCCTAGCAATCGTAGATAGCTTCCTAGCCACTCGCTGAGCCGTAAGCGCGTCTAGGTGCGCAGCGAACTCGTCTATTATGAGCAGGTTGGGTTTGGATGCAAGCAGTAGTGCTAGCTTAGCTCTCTCCTTCTGCCCAGTGCTAAGCTCCTCGAACCTAGCCCTGTAGAACACCGCGTCCGAGAGCCCAACGGCGTTGAGCACCTCTACTGCTGTAGCGGCATCGCCAACGACTTCGGCTATGCGCTGGAGGATGGGCTCGTCGCCAAAGCTAGGCTCGTGCTCGCCGGGTAGGAAGTACTCTAGCCTAACGTTCGGCGGCACCTCGACTCTACCGCTCGTAGGCTTGTACCTATCGCTATCGATCTTTAGGCACGCGCCTATTATCATCCTCAGCAACGTCGTTTTACCGGCTCCCGAAGCACCAACGACTACCACTACCTCGCCGGGCTCGATCTCTAGGTTTACGTTTCGAAGAACGTAGCGCTCCACAACCCTCTTCTCCACGCCGAAAGCCCTTAGAACCTCCTGTAGCTTTGGGTGAAGCCTCGAGATATCGAGCTCGTTGCTATAGACCTTCGACAAGCCCACGATCCTAATGGGCCCGCTGAGCGGCTCTACCTTACCGTACCTAGGCCTATAGAGCCTACCACCATGCTTCTTCGCGTCGGGGTCGGTCTCGAGGAACTTCTTGATGTATTCCCTAGCCTCGTCGGTTAGGGGGTACATCAGCACGGGTCTACCGCTAGCGGTTTCCCACATGTAGACGAAGCCCGCCTTCTCAAAGAATGGGTTGAACCTAGCCATCTGAGCTATGGTTTCCACAACGTGCTTCCTCCTCTTCATCTCGGGGATTCTCCTCTCCTCAATCCACTTGAGGGCCATCTTCACCGCTAGAACCCCTAGCCCATCACCCCTGTAATCCGGGTGCACCACTACTCTCGCGATGCGAGCGGCGGCTGTGTTAGCTATCCTAAGCGCTTCGACGGCAATCTCTTCGCCTACTATAGCCCTAGCGATCCTCCTAGAGCCGTAGAGCTTAGCTAGCTCCCTATACCGAGCTATGATCTCCTTCCTCCTCGATAGGGCTAAGGGCCAGTAAGTTGGGTGGAACCAGTCCTTCGGAAACACCTTCTCCCTAATCATCTTATCGATAACCACCTTCCCATCGACAACCCTCCTCCTATGCATTAAGGGTATGGGCGTATCGACCCTAACGTAAGCCACTATCCTAGGCTCGTAGGGCTTCCTATCGACGAGCTCGAGCACTAGGAACCTCGACGAGGGTAAGCTACCGCGAATTTCCTGAAGCCTAGCTGGAACACCGTGTTCTGGACACGTTGGCTGAACGTTGGACTCAATGAACTTTCCGCATATCGGGCACCTCCATACGGCGACGATCTCCTCCTTGCTAGCGTAGTGGTACTGCTCGAGGTTCACTATATCGATGTAATCCTGCTCCGAAGTAGCTTCGCGAGCTATCACCCGATACTCGTAGACAACCTCTCCCCGTAGCGGATCGTATCGAGGGAGCCTAGCTTCTGCAGACCACGGGGGCCAAACCTCGACGAGCTCGCCCTTCCACACCCTCTCCAGCTTGTAATCGCTTGGTAGCGCTACGTACTCGCCCCTCACGGTCTGCGGCTCGGAGAAGAGCGTTAGCCTAACTCGCTCGCCAACCTGTAGCCACTGCGCCACGCTTCCAGACATCATCAGCACTATTCGAGCTCCTTGAACTTCGACCTCTACGGATCCGCGCCATCTGTAGCCGGTCCTAGGAACGTCTACCTTAGTAACCCTAGCCTCTAGGGGCTTCATTAGGGGGAGGCTCATTATCTCACCTAGCTAGTGCTGCACTACCTATGTAAACCGAGGTAAAAATGGGGTTCGCGATGATGAGAGAGGATGGCGCGGAGGTGTGAAGAGAGCGAATTGATCTGAGCGCTAAGTCGCGTCTAAAGGTAATTACCAGCAGTAACGTTTGCGCATTTTACTAATGACGGCGCTATACACTGCGGGCACCCTACCTTGCCTAGGTACACGTTCATTGAAGGCGACTACGACTACATGAAGGTGCTTAAGGAGAAGCTCGATCCGGTAAACCTAGAGAAGCTCCTTAGGATCCCCAACCCCGAGCTACATAGGTGGATAGCGGACATAATACTGTGGGCTCAGCCAGACAAGGTGTTCATAAACACTGGTAGCCCCGAGGACCTCGAGTACGTTAGGCGTAAAGCCCTTGAGTACCGCGAGGAGCTCCCAACGAAGAACCCGAGGCACACCGTGCACTTCGACGGTCCTAAGGATCTCGCTAGGGATCGAATAAACACCAAGATCCTAATCCCGGGAGGAGGGGAGATACCGTTTATAAGGACCCTAGACCGCGAGCAAGGACTTCGCGAGATCAAGGAGATCATGAGGGGCATTATGAAGGGCAAGGAGATGTTCGTAGGCTTCTACTGCCTAGGCCCTCGCGGAGGCCCGTTCACGATATACGGGGTTCAGGTTACGGACTCCGCATACGTAATGCACAGCGAGAACATTCTCTACAGGACTTGCTACGAGGACTTCGTTGAGAAGGGCGAGAGCATTAGGTACATGAGGTTCCTTCACTCGGCGGGAGAGAGGGATGAGCATGGGTGGAGCAAGAACATCGATAAGAGGAGGATCTACATAGACCTAGAGGACGAGACAACGTATAGTACCAACACTCAGTACGCGGGCAACACGGTTGGTCTAAAGAAGCTAGCGCTAAGGCTATGCATATACCGAGCCTATCGAGAGGGCTGGCTATGCGAACACATGTTCATCGTCGGGGTCAACGTGCCGGGATCGGACGAGCCCGTGTACATAACGGGGGCGTTCCCAGCGGGTTGCGGAAAGACGACGACGGCTATGTATAGCGATAGGGTTGTAGGGGACGACATAGCGATGATTAGGGCTATAGATGGTATCGCGAGGGCGGTAAACACCGAGGTCGGGATGTTCGGCATTATAGACGGTATAAACCCAGTCGACGACCCAGAGATATACAGGATCCTAACGTCCCCCGATACCGAGGTAATATTCTCGAACGTGTTGCTCACGGAGGATGGCGAGGTTTGGTGGGTTGGCAAGGAGGGCGAGCCGAGGAAGGGCATTAACTACGCTGGCGAGTGGTGGCCTGGTAAAAAGGATGAGCAGGGTAGGGAGATAAGGCCCTCCCACCCCAACGCTAGGTTCACGACGAGCATTAGGTACCTTAGGCACCTCGATCCTAGGATAGACGATCCCATGGGCGTCCCGGTATCGGCTATGGTGTTCGGAGGTAGGGACTCGGATACGTGGGTCCCCGTAGAGGAAGCGTTCGATTGGGTGCATGGCATAGTGACTAAGGGCGCGGCGCTCGAATCCGAGAGGACGACAGCCGTGCTGGAGAAGGCTGGCGTTAGGGAGTTTAGCCCATTCGCAATACTCGACTTCCTACCCATATCCGTCGGCAAGTTCATACAGATGCACTTCGACTTCGCTAAGAAGCTCCGCGTAGTGCCGAAGATCTTCGGGGTTAACTACTTCCTACGAGGCGAAGACGGGAGGCTACTCGGTAAGAAGCCCTACACCAAGGTATGGCTGAAGTGGATGGCTATGAGGTGCAGAGGCATGGTCGAAGCGATAGAGACTCCAACGGGTAGGATACCCATTTACCAGGACCTAGTGAAGCTATTCGATAGCGTTATAGGCGAGGAGTTCCCCGAGCAGCTATACGAAAAGATGTTCACGGTTAGGATACCGCAGCACTTAGCGAAGATCGAGAGGATCTGGAGGATCTACGAAGGTATTAGCGATACTCCCAAGGAAGTGTTCCAAGTGCTACTCGAGCAAAAGCGTAGGTTAGAGGAATACAGGTCTAGGTACGGAGACTACATATCGCCGTTCAAGCTCGATAGAAAGTAATTCTTTTCCCGCTTTTCCTAACGACGAAGGCGTAGAGAAAGACTAGGTAGAACGCGTGTATAGCCGCCGTAACCCTGAACGGCGCGTCGAGATCCTTATTCATTAAGACGCCCCCGATTATCGACCCTACGAAGGCTCCCGCAACCCCTATCAATATCATTGCCGACGATATCTTTCCCCTAACATCGCTGGGAACGACCCTCATAGTGAACGCCGTGTAGAGCGGTGATGCAGCGTTCATCAAGGCGGATCGCGCTACGTAGATCCCAGCCGCTATCGCGAAGCTAGGGGCGTAGGTAAGCGCTACGAGAAGGGGTATCGACGATGCGCACATTAGGATGTAAGCCGCTATTGGGTGTCCTACGCTAGCGCTTATGCGCGGCGAAAGCGCCGCTAGCCCCGCCATCAACAAGTTCGTAACGCCGTTCATGGTTCCAAGAGCGTTGCTCTGCACGTTGAACTTCTTAGCGAAGTAGAACCCAGCCATTCTAACGCTCATCGAAGCGCCTAAGCTCACAATGAACTCTGCGATGAGGAGGTAGAGGGCTACACCCTTACAGACATCCCGAAACCCCTTTAGCGATGCTATCAACGTTTTACGCGCTCTCACAGAGTAACGTTCTCGAGTTCCATACAGCGGTAAGAGCGTTGCTAAGAGCAGTAGCGAGGCTATGGCGAGGGAGTAGCTATACCTAGACACGATACTCGTTGATTTGCCTATGAGGGTAGGGATCCACCCGGCGAAACCCCCTACGCTAGACCCAATGAGGATTACGGAGTAAGTCTTCGAGTACACAGCCTCGTACTTCTCGACATCGAAGGACCTACTCAGGAATACGTCCATCGAGACGTGCTGCGCTGAGCCCCCGAGGCTCAGCATCGTTGCGCCTACGAATATAGCTGTGCTGCTCGGAATCGACATGAGGCCGAAGCCTATTGCGCATAGGGATAGAGACGCTATTACCATGGGCAGCGACCCGATGTAGTCGACGACTACGCCAGTAGCAAGAGCTCCTAGTAGCCCACTGATGCTCCTAATAGCGTTGAGAAGCCCGTACTCTAGCGGCGTAAAGCCTATGCTCGATAGGTATGCAGGGAGTATTGTTAGCGAGAAGCCGAATACTATGGACGATAAGAAGAGGAATAGTAAAATGCGCTTCTCTAAATCCATAGCCTTAGCTCACTCAACTCTCTCTATAACCCTAGCCTTCTCGAGAATCGAAATTACCTCTTGGAGCTTATCGAGATCCACGCTACCGTACTCCTCGACAATTAGCTTCGCTAGCTCCTCGACAGTCATAGGCTTGAGCGAGAGTGCTATGGGTATGAAGCCGAAGAGTAGGTTCGCGTAGAGACCGCCCTCCTCAACAATTCTATCCACTTTCTTAAGCTCGTCTTCGCTAAGCACTTCCTCAAAGTACCTCCTCCCCGGAAGGCCCATGGCTCGACACACGTACTTCGTCTTAGGCAAGCCGCTTAAGCTTAGCTCGCTAGTAATTCCGCTAAGCGCTTTCAACCCTTTAACTACGCTATCGTAGCCCTCGATAACGGGCTTAAACTCCTTGAAAGCCCTGTTCGTCCCTAGAGACGCTAGTGTGTACATGGTGGACCCTACCGCAACGCCAACGCGCTTACACACCTCGGGGTCTAGCTTATCCACGGTATCCATATCCGTGTGGTAGAACCTATCGGGCCACTGGTTGATCATTACGGCGGGGATCCCGAACTTGAGGTACACATCGTGATCGCTACCCCTTAGGTAGGGCGAGATATCAAACCTGTACTCTAGGAGCGGCGATACGTCGCCAAAGGTCTTCGCCCCCCTAAGCTCGTTAAGTAGCGCGGAGTAGAGAATGCCCTCTGCTGGCGACCTTAACATGCTCGGGCTCCTAATGAGTATCAGCGTGGATCCCGTAACAACCTGCTTCTCGCCAACCATATCCAAGTCTATGGAGAATACCACCTTCCTACCGCCGCTAATAACGTCGTTTAGGTAAGGTACGGTACCACTATACTCGGGAAGCCAGACGAAGACCATCTTACCCTCCTTAGGCTCGTCGAGGGCCCCTCGATCGATGCACCTCTTTAGCGCTAAAGCGATTTCTAAAAGCGTTGCGCACCCGCTAACGTTATCGTTTACCGTCCCACCAGGGTGGCATATATGCGCAACGCCGTGAATCTCCTCAGAGCCCTTGCCTATCCAAGCCTCTAGAACTCGTATCCTAGCATTCCCCCTAAATCGAGCCTCGACCCTAACCCTCGCAACTACTTTAGATCCCTTCTCTAGGTAGCTAAGGATTCTATGGGCGCACCTCCTAGGGATGCTCATAGCGGGAGCCGTAGCTTCGCCTATTTCGTTAGGCTTTAGGAATAGCCCTATGTAGGGCACGGCATCGCTAGGCGCGTTTCTCCTAAAGAAGAGGAACGCCTTAGCGCCCTTCTTAACGGCCTTGAAGTATATGGATCTAGGGCTTGATGATGTTAAAACGATTTTCTCCGAGACATCCACTCTATCTAAGTGCTCGACGCTAGCGACGTAAACGACTTCGGCCTCTACATCGCCGCTAGGGCTGTGAGCTACTATCGCGGTTTTCGATTGGAGGAACGACGATAGTAGCTCTTCGCGAGGCTTAACAAGCTTTGCCTCACCGAATACTGGATCCCACCCCGCAACGGGCCTCATCAAGCCGTAGCTCTTCGAATAGCTGTACTCCCAAATCCTGTACTCGATACCCAGCTTCTTCAAGTACTCTGCTACGATATCTACGGCCCTCTCTAGATCGCTAGAACCCTGGATTCTGTGGAGGGGGTATATAGTTGAGACGATCTCTAGGAGCTCTTGCTTAGAGAACTCCTTGCTTAAAGCATTCCTAACGTTATTGAGTAAGCGCGCGCTCAACATCGCCACCCGCGTACGGCGACTACAATACCCGGAGCATGTAGATAAGCGTTACTAGGTAAGCGCGGCCATGCTCTGCATCGTCGGTGGAGGCGTTGCGGGGTTGCTAACTGCGTCGCGGATAAAGCACTTAGACGTATGCGTATTCGAAGCCCTTCCAGGAATTGCGTGTAGACCTCATTGCGCCGGGATAATCTCCGTAAACACATGTCGAAGGCTTGGAGCGGACTACCTCGTGGACTCGGTGTACTCTGAAGCGGTAATCGAGGTGGGGAAGCTCGAGGTATGCCTACGGGCTTCGAAACCCTTTGCCGTGCACATCGATAGGCTAGCCCTCGAGAAGGAAATCGCTAGAAGGGTCGAGGATTTAGGGCATCGAATCCTCGTGAAGCACAGAGTCGTCAATGCTAAGCCTAGCGGTAACCTACTAGAGCTCGTGGCGAACAGCGTTGATGGCGTAACGAGGTCGAAATGCGAAAAGGTTGTTATCGCTGAAGGCTTTTCGAGAGCCCTATCCTCGAGGTTAGGGCTAGAAGCTCGTAGGGAAACGCTCGTTGGAGCTCAAATCCTCGTGGAGCTCGAGTCTAGAGCTAGGTGCTGCGAGATTAGGGTGAAATTCGATGAGGCTCTAGCGCCCAGGGGGTTTGCTTGGGTAGCGCCTTTAGGCTACGGCCGTAGAGCGCTAGTGGGAATTGTGCGTGAGCCCCCCATAGCAAAGCCCGTGGAGTACTTGCTAGCGGTAGCGAAGCTGTTCAGGTTAAGCGTATCGAGGGTGGAAAAGCTTAGTGGAGGCCACGTTTTCGCCGGCTACCCGAAGGCCATTAGCGGTTTGGGGGGTCGAGTGATTGGTATCGGGGACTGCGTAGCCATGGTTAAGAGCCTTAGCGGTGGGGGTCTCTACGCTATAGCGAGGTCCGCACCAGTAATCGCTAGGGCTCTAGACGAGGATAGGCCAAGCGTGCTTAGGGAGCTAAGACCGTTGCTCAGGGAGTTGAGGAGGGGGTTCTCCCTATACGTTGCGCTACATCGGGTGGTAACGCGATTCGCGACGATGCTTAGAAGACTACTAAAGGTATTCGTGGATATAGGGGAGCTAGACTACGATAGGCACTGGGAAGCGATATTATCGATGATGAGGGCCTTTGGATCCGATAGGGTGAGGATACGGTGGAGTCCTGAGGATAGGTCGCGATGAAGCCTTCTACGCTGAATAGGCTAATCGAGCTCGCTTCGAGAATACTCTACACCGTAGTCTCGAAGAGGACTAGCTTGGATAGGGCGTTTCAGGAGGTCGTTAAGGGCGTTGGGAGGAAGAGCTACTCGAAGGTCCCCCACGCAATTCTATACCGCGTGTGTCGAGGTGTTGTAAGAGATTACCACACTATGAAGTTCGTGTCTCGGGAAGTTCTCGGGCGAAGGCCGACGATGAGGTTCGTTGTAAGGCTTTGGATAGCGTTGAGGGGAAACGAGGTTCTCGATGATGACGCGATCGTGGCAAGGGTTAGGAAAGAGCTTGGTGTTGAGGATCTAGATATCGAATCAGTCATAGAGAGCTTCGAGGATCCGGTGCTTAGGCTATCGCTTCGATACTCCTTTCCTAAGTGGTTTGTTAACGAGCTCGTTACCTACCTAGGCTTTGAGGAGTGCGAGCGCTTGCTTAAAGCGCTTAACCAAGAAATCCTGTGGATAAGGGTGAACACGCTGAAGTGCGATGTCGATAAGATCCTTAGGGTTCTCGACGAGCGGGGCGTCGTAGTTGAGGTGGATAAGGAGCTTCCCTACATGCTCCGCGTCATTGAATACGAATCTCCCGTACAGTACGTAGACCTCGTGAATAAGTGCGAGGTAGTTTTGCAGGATAAGGCGTCCGCCCTAGTGGTCGAAGAGCTGGGCGTTGAATGTAGTGATGAGGTTCTCGAGCTTGGTGCGGCTCCAGGGGTAAAGACGTCGCTCATAGAGCAGCTAGGAGGTAACAAGGTTAAGGTAGTAGCTATAGACGTCTCTAGGGAGCGCGTTGCGAGAATGAAGAAGTTCTTGAAGTGCATGGGTGTCGACTTGGATAGAGTCCACGTGGTGATAGCGGATGCTGCGAGGATTGGCTTCGCAAAGAGGTTTCCTAAAGCTCTTGTCGACGCTCCGTGCACGGGTTCGGGAACCGTGCCTAGGGATCCAGCTATCAAGATACACCTCGAGGATCGCGAGTGGCTAAGGGAGTTAACGGCTACGCAACTATCAATGCTTAGGAGCGCAATCGAGTACGCTCGGGAAATCGTGTATGCAACTTGCAGTGTTTTACCTCACGAAGGGGAGCGCATTGTTGAGAGGTTTCGCGATTACGTAGTGAGGACTAGAGTTAGGGGTTTGAATGGAGTTGGCGAGCTAGGTAGCTACGTAGCTAGGTTCTATCCCCATGTGCACGGCACTCACGGGTTCTTCATCGCTAGGCTAGAGGTTCGTAATCGGTAATAGCTAGGCGGAGCAGTGCAGTACTCGGTGAGCTCCGTAGCATGCACTTTCGCGATAGCGATATAGTTCCTAGGCTTAGGCTATCCCTCGTAGTTAATGGCGTTGAGATAGACGAAGGTAGCTTAATGCTTCTCCTACTCGTAGACGCGACGGGCTCGATACTAAGGGCTTCGAAGGCGATGGGCATCTCGTACTCAAGGGCGTGGGAAAGAATTGCTAGAATTGAAAGAGTTTTGGGAGTCAAGGTCGTGGAGGCGAAGAGGGGTGGAAAGGGTGGTGGCGGCGCTAGGCTAACGGACGTAGGTAAGAAGCTTGTGACTAGGTTCGTCGAGGAGTACAGGAGGTTCTTCGGTAAGGATCCCTTGATAAAGGAGTTTAGCAAGCCCGCTCCCAGCGTAATGATTTACGCTGGTAGCAACGATCCGGTGCTAGAACACCTAATGGGTATGCTGAGGAAGGAATGCGCGTGCGAAGTGCATTGGATTGGATCGATGCGGGGACTAGCATCGATAATCCTCGGTGAGGCATGGATTTCGGGAATACACCTTCTAGATGAAGAGAGTGGGGAGTACAATACGCCCTACCTAAAGAGGTTGAGAATCGAGAACCTGGTTACGCTAAAGCCCCTCTTCATACGCGT
>CAZRDH010000016.1:0-8670 GCA_964598805.1 uncultured Desulfurococcaceae archaeon
ATGCGAGCCCCGCAACGAGAGGGGGGAATCTCGGTGATAACGCTAGGTACGCAAGTAATCCCCCGGCAATAAGCGCTAGTAGTATTGCGGCGGAGCACTTTCTACAGTACGAGTCGAAGCTTGTATCGATACCCGAACCGAGAACGAACTTCTCTAGAGACTTATACCTAGAGAGCAAGGGGTATAAGGGCACAGAAAGGACATTTACTACCGCTTCGAGTACGCTAAATCTCGATCCTCTCGATGGATTCAAGCTGAATCGCCTCGTAGGGTCTCTCTACTTCGCTAAGCACCTTCTTATAGACATCCTCTGGGTTCCTCCTATATCTTCGAACTAGCGTGTGAAGGGCCACTATATCTAACCCCTTCTTCGCAGCACACCACAACACTGTTGATCTGCGGATTAGGTCTTCAACAACATCCTCGTACTTCAACGCATTTAGCGTAGCAATCGCGCTAATACTGCTACTCGTCTTCAAGTCCATTCTCCACGTGTCTTCGCTCCTAACCCACTTCGCCTCTAGCTTTATCCTCACTACGTCTCTAGAGGGATCATAGCCCTCAACCTCGTGAACGTAGACGACTTTCCTTGAAACCCCCGAAGGCAGGACTAGCCTTAGCACGCCCACGAAGAGCCTCGCCGTAGCTATCAACGACTTTGGCACAGACATGGGGGGCGATGAGAGCCTTCTTATCAAGGCCTCTACGGACTCAGCGTGTATCGTGGTTAGCCCTCCATGACCCGTGGAAACCGCTTGGAAGAAGCTATAGGCTTCTCGAGACCTAATTTCGCCTAGTATCAATACGTCGGGCCTTTGCCTAAGCGCCGATTCTACCTGTGCCTGAAGCGAAACGCTCTGCACGTGAGGATCGCTACTAAGCCTAGTCACCATAGCCACCCAGTTATCGTGGAATGGGAGTACTATCTCGGGAGTGTCCTCAGCCGTTACGATCTTGACCTCCGGCGGCAACAACATCGCGATAGCGTTTAGCAACGTCGTCTTCCCAGCGCCCGTAGGCCCGTAAATCACTATCCCTTGCCTATTCTCAGCCACCATCCACAGGAAGGCGGCTAAGGCTGGATCTAGCATTCTACGCTGTATTAACTCAACTACAGTGAACGGAACCTCCCTAAACCTCCTAATCGTAAAGCTGTGACCACGCCTAGAAACAACGTCGAGTACAACGTGAATCCTATAGCCCTCGGGCTTGATTACCCC
The DNA here is from genome assembly GCA_964598805.1 of uncultured Desulfurococcaceae archaeon. Lineage (GTDB taxonomy): Archaea > Thermoproteota > Thermoprotei_A > Sulfolobales > Ignisphaeraceae > JAADCV01. Next base: position 1,221 of record CAZRDH010000016.1, read on the forward strand.
CTCAACGATTGGTTGCGCAACCGTAGGCTCTATCCCAGCCCTATGCGCTAGTTTCCTAATTACCTTCTCGAGCTCTTCGGGTGTTGTGAACACGATGTTCGTTTCAAGCCACTCATACTCGTTGTGGAATATGTATATCGGGATAGCTACGCCATCGCAAGTAATGTCCTCTATATGTGGATCCCTTAGGAGGGGGTCTAGCCTCCCGTAGCCTACTAAGTCCCTCGAGATGTAGTAGGCGACAGCGTAGAGCTCATCCTCGCTAATGACGCCCTTCTTCAGCTTTTTCTTAGCCATGCCCCGTAAGAGCTCGAGCGCTTCATCGATACCCTCGTCAATGCTAGTTAGTTGCGAAAATGTTGAGAGGAGCTTAACGTCGCTTAAGATCCTGTTCATAGCGTCCTTGAGCAGCTTCTCTCCCTCCTTCGTGAGTGGCGGTTCCTTAACTACGTACTTCAGCTTGTGATCGGGAGTCTCTACAATCTCCACGAGAATCCGTATGCGCGGGTTTACGGCTATGCTATACTCACTCACCTTCCTACCGATGCCCTCCGCCAACTTCACACTACCTAAGACCTAGTTAATGGTAGATAAGCTGCGTACACCACCGTACTAATACTTGCTTATGCAAACCCTTAATAACCTAGATGATGCTCAACGAAAAGATCATTGCTAGCGGAATGGTGATCAGTAGGTAGGGAAGTGTTCGCACTTGAAGGTCGCGATACTTCACATCGCCGAGGTTAGCGGCAATTAAGTTGGCTAGGGACGATACTATGGTTCCGTTACCCGCGATGTTACACGAAATAGCTATTTGATACCAGTACTTAGTCCCCACCCAGTGAATTAGTATCATGGTTGCAGGGACGTTGCTTATCGCTTGACTCAATGCTATACCGAGCGCTGGTATGGCCATGAACGGCACGGAGACTCTCAATCCTGTAAGCATCGATCCAATCCCGCCGAAGTCGATGAATATAAGCGCGAATAGCGCGATCAACCCCACGTCTATCGCCTTATGCAATTCATACCTTCGGAAAGTAATCACGAGTACTATTGCGGGAATTATCGAGAGGTACCACAAGCTACTTTCCTCGATTAACACCGTAGCTACCAACGCGATACCAGCCGAAAGCACGAGCACGCGGTTTAACGCAGTCTTTGGCGGTATGGGTACGCGAGCCCTACGCCAAACCATGGGCAGCGAGTATAGGTGTAGTAGCGCAAGGCACGCAAGCGTAGGAATAGCCATTCTAAACACGAAGGTTTGAAAGGGTACTTGCGCGAGGGACCATATGATCATGTTCTGCGGGTTGCCTATAGGCGTTAACTGCGAACCCACGTTCGCTGCTATAACTGTTAACGCTACAGCATTAACTTTTCGAATGCCGCACACTCTCGATAGAGCTACAGCTATCGGTACAAAAACAAATAACGACGTGTCATTCATAAGAATCGAGCTTACGACCGCGGTCCACACAATCATCAACTGCATCGCTATCCTTACATCTCCTCTTGAAACCTTGATTGCATAGAGTGCTAGCCTAGATAGGGCTCCCGATAACTCGAAACCTCGAGAGATTATCATCATCGATACGAGGAGCTCCAAAACCCTTACGTTTAGATACGAAGGAATCTTGTACGCAAAGCCCTTAACGAGTAAGCACAGCGCTACGAGTATTACGAGTAAGGCTACAATACCTCGACGTCTACGGGTTAGCGAGATTACTTTACGCACTATTCTCCTTACCAAGAGCTATACCTTCGCATTTCGGCGGTTAGCGGGTAGTCGGGAACTAGCTGAGTTCCATCAGATGAAACCTTTACGTGAGCCACAATGAATACCCTCCACGCTAAGGGCACAACCCAGCAATCCTCGGGCTCGCGATACTCAACGGCCTCCACAACGCGAAGCCCCTTAATCACCTCCTCCATAATCCGCATTACCTCCGCCCTATCTACGCGAACTCCCCACGCGTGTACGGGTCTACCCTTAGGGGAAGGAGCCTTAGCTATTGGGTCGTAGTGAATTCTATCTAGGGCAACATCGTGGTAAACTAAAGGCACGTCTATATGGACATCCCCAGCTGGGCCAATATGCATTATCGGCGGGCCCGCCGTTAGGTAAGGCAGCGCGCTCTTGACGGTCTCAATAGCTCTCTGGGCAGCTCCCACATCTAGCGGTCGAATCCATCGCGTTGGAGGTCTAATCGGTGGTGGCGGCGGGCTCGCCAATGAGCTCACCAACCTTAATTACTTTAGCGAAGTTGTTAAGCACACCAAGGCTAAGCTTCTTCACGGGCTCTCCGCGAGCCTCGGTATTTACGTACACTAAGTGGATCTCGTTCAAGCACTTGCACAAGCCAGCGAATTCAAGCCGCAGCTTCGGGGCTTCAACACCCTTAAACCCCTGACCGCCAACGGCAGGCACTGAGTTCCTACCGCCGAAAATCGTTGGTGCTATCGTAACCCTATACTCGTCGAAGAGCCTCGGCCCCACAATGCTCCAGATGGTCTCCCCTCCGCCTTCCACCATGATCGACTGAATGCCGTAGTTACTTACTAGCACCTCGAACGCCTTCTCCATATCTATCACGGGGCCCGAACCCGCGATAACGATATCCACGCCCTTGCTCCTCAACTCAATCACTTTGTCTCGCGGAGCCAATGAGCTAGTTAAGACTATCGTTGGGTATTCGGAGGTATCGAATATTCTAGCGCTCGTTGGGACCCTTAAGGCTCCGTCGACCACGATGCGGTAGTACCTCGATTTAGAGCCTATGCACATCTTGGGGTACAGCCTCGGGTTATCCACGATAACCGTGTTAGCGCCAACTAGCACCGCATCAACCATGCACCTCAGCCAGTACTGCCTCCTCTTATCTTCAGGACACGAGAGCTTACTAAAGCGGTCAACGCTAGCTATCCTTCCATCGATGGTCTGCGTAACGAATATCACTACGTAGGGCCTAATCACTACTCCTTCCCTTCGATAACCCTATCGATCCACTCTAAGTAGCTACTCAATCCATCTACTATCTGCAACGCGATTATCTCGGGAACCTCGTAGCTATGCAACTCCTTGATCTTATCCCTCAGCTTCTCGAAGACATCAACCCTAGTCTTTATAATCATTAAGACCTCGGATCCTTCCTCCACATTTCCCTTCCATCTATAAATGGACTTTATTCCCGGAACAATGTTTACGCAAGCAGCCAGGCGCTCACTTACTATCGCCCTAGCTATCCTCTGGGCTTCTTCCATCGAGGAAGCGGTTACGAGTACCACAAGGTACCTCAAAGCGCGTCCCCTACCTATGCGGTGGGTAAAACCAATCCCAAGGCTTTCCGCATCTAGGATCATCACTACGCCCATTAATAACCGCCGGGATTATAGTCGGGTCATTCCAAGGTCTGCGCTCCTCGTCGGGATTCGAATAGTCATAGAGCTTAGTTACGAAGTATAGTAGGTAAACAGGTTCGTTACCAATAGCTTTGAATCCATGCCAATAGTGCCCTGGAACCCTAAGTATTTGCGGTTTGAATTCACTTAGTATAACCTCTACTAAGTGCTTGGAATTCTCATCGAATACGCATACCTTTGCAACACCTTTAACTACGAAGAAGTAGTCTACTTGACCCCTTCTATGCCTATGCCACGCCCTAACTATCCCCGGGTAGGTAATGGATAGATTCGCCTGAACCGGAGTATCGTCACCTAGAAGATCCCTCCAATCGCTCCTCATAACCTCGTGGAATAGCCCACGCTCATCGACGAACCTAGCTAGCTCCGCTAGTTTGACCCCAGGGAGCCAAAGCTCCTTAACGTTCAGGACGGGCATTATAGACCCCTCCACCTCCTGTATTCATCGATGAATATCGATAGGCTCTCCCTTAAGTCGAAGACCGTGGTAAGAGATATTAAGTCCCTAGCCTTAGACGTATCGAGGCTCGAGTCGCGAGGTCTACGAGCCTTCCACTTCATATCCCTCATCTTAACGGGTTTCACCAAGTCTTCGTTTGCACCAAGCAGCCTAGCTATCATCTTAGCGAATTCGTATCTACTACAACGTTCTCCAGCCACATGAAGTACTCCCATGGGCCTAATCTCTACGAGCTCGGCTACCGCTCGCGCTAACGCAACGTTTAGGGTTGGCGATACGTATTGATCTTCGACAGCCCTCACCTCCTCGCCCTCCATGAGCTTGTTAGCCACGTAAGTCGCAAAGTTGAGCTTTCCAGGACCCACGCCGTATATAGCGCTGGTTCTCACGATCGTGTAAAGCAAATCGCTACACTTCACGATTTCCTCGGCAACGAGCTTCGTCAATCCGTAGAAGTTTATTGGGTTCGGTACGTCATCTTCCTTATACATACCCTTCTCCCCATCGAAGACGTAGTCCGTCGAGATGTAGATGATGTAGCTCTTTACAACCCTACACGCGCGAACAATGCTCCTAGTCGCATCGACGTTAACTCTCCACGCGTATTCCCTATTAACTTCGCATCCATCTACATCTGTATACGCAGCCGCATGGATAACGACATCGGGCCTACTCTTTAGCACTAAATCCTCTAGGGACAGCGTATCGGTTACGTCTAGCTTAACCCAGCGCACTTTCCCTAGTTTAGCCATCGGAGGAGTTCTATTGTATGTAGCGATAACCTCATAGCCTCGCCTACACAACTCCTCTACAAGTCGATGACCAAGCAGTCCAGAAGCACCTGTGAGCAGCACCCTCACGATGCATCACCTCCAGGGCACATCTTTCCTAAAGTAATCATCGCTTAGCAAGGGCCTCCACCACCACTCGTTGGATAGATACCACCTAACGGTTTTCTCGAGTCCTTCTCTCCACGGCGTCCTAGGCTTCCAGCCGAGGGCTAGTATCTTGTCTCCTCTCATTGAGTATCTATAGTCGTGACCAGGCCTATCCTCAACAACCTTTATCAAGGACTTCGGCTTGCCTAGGATTTCGAGGATTGCCTCCACAACCTCTATGTTCCTCCGCTCGTTGAAGCCAGGAACGTTGTATGCCTCACCATTGCTACCCTTACGAATTACCGTATCGAGCGCTTCCGCAAAGTCTTCTACGTATAGCCAATCCCTAACCTGAGTACCCCCGCCGTAGAGCGGTATGGGCATGTCGTGTAGTGCGCGTATTATGGTTTTAGGTATGAGCTTCTCCGGGTGCTGGTAAGGACCGTAGTTATTGCAGGGCCTAACTATCCTAACTGGAACGCGGTATGTGCGCCAGTAAGCTTGGCATAGGAGGTCCCCTGCCGCTTTACTAGCTGAGTAAGGGCTACTAGGCCTAAATGGCCAGTCCTCGGATGCCGAACCACCTTCCCTTAAATCGCCGTAGACCTCATCTGTCGAGATGTGTACTATCAACGGTAGGTCTCGCTTGCGCGCTACCTCGAGGAGAGTGAACACTCCGAAGACGTTGGTTCTTAGGAACGGTGCGGGCTCGTTTATGGATCTATCTACGTGGGTTTCCGCAGCAAAGTTCACAACGACATCGGGCTCAAACTCTCTAACGACCTTATCGAGCGCCTCCTCGTCGCATACATCTGCTTTAACGAACTTAAACCTCGGATCCTTCATCACATCGTGAAGGTTCTCTAGGCGCCCAGCATAAGTGAGCTTATCGTATACAAGGACCTCAATGTCACCGTACTTCCCCATGATGTACCTAACGAAGTTGCTGCCCATGAATCCCGCTCCGCCTATTACGAGCATCCTCAAGGTGCTTCACCTAGCTCAAAGAACTATCTTTGTGTTCTCGCCCAGCACCATCTTCATGCCGCTGGGCTTCTCGAACCCCCTCCTTATAACGGTTGACGACCCTATGATGCTATCCACCAAGCGAATTCCTCCTTCGAGCACCACGCTGTCCATAATCACGCTGTTCTCCACCTCAACATCGACAATCCTACAGTTATCCCCTATGCTCGTGTACGGACCGATGTAGGTATTGGGACCCACTACGGTGTTCTTGCCTATGTAGGCGGGCCCCCTAACTACACAGCCACGAAGTATTTTAGCTCCCTCGTCGATTACGACTCTCCCTTCTATCCTAGCACCTTCCTCCACTTCGCCCTTAACGACGCTAACCCTCATTTTGTAGTCTAGGAGTAGCCTGTTAGCTTCGAGAATGTCTTCGGGAGTCCCCGTATCCTTCCACCACCCTCTAACGATCGCGTAGTCAACGCGATAGCCCCAATCAATAAGCTTTTGAATCGCGTCCGTAATCTCCAGCTCACCTCTCCAACTAGGCTTCAACCTCTCTATGGCCTTGAATATCGCAGGGGGCCTAAACATGTACACCCCAACCAATGCATACCTGCTCGGAGGCACCTTGGGCTTCTCGACGAGCCTAACGAGCCTTCCCTTCTCATCGAATTGCGCTACCCCAAACTTCGTAGGGTCCTCTACCTCAGTTAGCAGTATGAATGCATCGGCATCGCTCTCTAAGAAGTTCTTTACATAGCTAGATATGCCTTCAACGAGAATGTTGTCCCCTAGGTAAACCACGAACGGCTCGTCCTTAACGAAGTCCTTAGCTAAGTACACAGCGTGCGCAAGGCCGTAAGGATACCCTTGGTATATGTAGGTGATCTCCATCCCGAGCTTAGAACCGTCACCATAAGCATCGATAACCCTTTCAGGCCCTAATTCACCCAAAATTATCGCAACGCTCTTTACACCCGCCTCCCTAAGATCCTCTAGACACCATTGTGAGATCGGTTTACCCGCAATCTTAATTAATTGCTTGGGCCCCGTGTGCGTAAGAGGCCTCAATCGAGTACCGAAGCCCCCATGTAGGAGAACTCCCTTCATAGTCATTCCTACCGCCTAGAACTAGCTATGGACCCGTATTTATTCCCGAACGCAATCATTGTGCCTGTAGCGGGGAGTTACCTTGTTCTCAGTCACGATACTTTCCGTGCATAGGGGGCTCGAAAAGGCTATGGAGATCGCAAACGTGTTGAGGGACTTGGGTATGGAAGTTAGGTTAATGCCCCAAATAACTGAGGGAAAGGCGCTAGAGGAAATAGCCCTCTCATGGACATCGCTAGACTTCGCAATATGCGTTTCCTCCGCATCCCACTGCATACACTTACTGAAGGACATAGCTAAAATGCCCTTCGATCCAGGGGTCGTAGCAGTTTCCCCTAGGGGTAAAATAGCCATACCCTTAATGAACTGCGGACTCGGTGGAGCTAGGGCCTTATGCAGGTTCTTAGAGAAAGTTGGGGTCGTAGAGAAGTGCGTAGACACATCTTATGCTTACGAAGAAGGCTTTGTAAACATTAACGAGCTTCCATTCGTACTGAGGCTAGATGTAGATGAGAGGTGGAGAAAGCTTCACTCGCTTCTCCTAGACGTCGATCGAGGAACGAAGATACGGCTGTACTCAACAGGAAGAATGCTAAAAGCGTTAAAG
>CAZRDH010000017.1:0-19788 GCA_964598805.1 uncultured Desulfurococcaceae archaeon
AAGCGCTACCGCAGGTAATAGTCGCTACCCACGATATCGAGGTTATCGAGAAAGCCGATAGGGTTATCGAGGTGTTTAAGGTGGGTACGAAATCCGTTGTTAGGTACCTATCGCCAACGGAGTCAACCGCACTTCAAAACACCTTGGCCCCCGCCTCGACGTCTCCCTCGACTGTGAGGGGATAGGGCTTCCCATCGCGGCCTACGGCTGCGAGCAACATTCCCTGGCTCTCTAAACCCATTAACTTCTTCGGCTTTAGGTTAGCTACCACGACTATCCTCTTCCCAACGAGCTCCTCCGGTTGGTACCAAGGAGCGAGTCCCGCTACTATCTGCCTAACCTCGTTCCCTAGGTCTACCTCTAGCCTAAGCAACTTCTTGGAGCCTGGAACCCTCTCTGCCTTTCTAACAATGCCTATCCTGAGATCGACCTTCTTAAGGTACTCAATGTCTATTAACTCGCTCGACAAGGAGCACCACCGCTAGTAGATCACCTGGCTAGCGCTCGTATAATACGCTATTCGGTAACTTCCTTCCTCACAATGCTCTTACAGCTCTTAACGACCTCGATGCACCTCCTAACGGCCTCTACGACTTCGTGCCTCGTCAACCCTATCGCGCCGATGATCGATAGCTCTTCTCCGGGCTTAGCGAATCCCTCCCTATGCCAAACGTAGATGGCTTTACAACCCGTGTCCTCTAGAACCTTAGCAACGCCGCTCTCAAGCTCTTTTAAAGCGCTTGAACTGCACTCGATCTCCATCCCCACGACGCGCGAACCCGATGAGCTAAAGGGCTTCACGATGCCTACGTATATGGTTAGAGCGCCGCACTCCCTACAGCAACTCCTTAGAAACGATACTACGTCGCTTAGGCTCGGTGGATTGCGCGTTATCGAGACGCGTATGTGCGCACGCTCTCGATCCTCGCCTCCGATAGGCTGCGTCAAGGAAGCCCCGTTGCGTAAGGGGTTTAGCGAGGTAAAGAATCGGTTTGAGGCTATTCGCTAGCTCTAGCTACGCGAAGCTTCATTCGGGAGCTAGCCCTATTCTTGAGTATCGCTAGCTTGATCCTCGCTTCGAAGAGGCTCCACAGCACGTCTTCGATCATTTTGCACTCCACGCTACCAGAGCGACAACCCTTCCTAGCCTCGTCTAGCAATCTAATCGCTAGGTCTATCCTTCGGCAAGCACCATCCAGCATCTCCATCCTCATGGCTTCCTCCTCGTCCTCTCGTATGGCTAGGCTGTTCATTCACCCCCTACTTAACCTATCACGGACTTCAAGTAATCGAGTTTTACGTGGTTTAGCGGTTACACTCGTTTCTGCAGGTAATCAGCCCCGGTGGATTTCCTCACCTATCGGTGGTAGCGGCCTCATCACCTAGGGGGTGGATAGGAGTACACTCAGTAAGTGCCTAGGTATGTGAACCGCGGCTGGGTTTATTGCTCAAACACGGGCTTAACGATAGTGTGTAGTGGGTAGGTGACGCTATTGAGGGTCTTGGATAGCGAGGCCTTGCTCAAGGCGATGGGCTACGAGTTCGTTAAGCGCGTCGAGCCTGGGGTAGAGCCTCCTAGGGTTCGCAAGCGCTTCGTAGACATACTTCCTCAGCTAGGTGAGCACCCCGAGCTGCGGGGCATCGCCTTTAGCGAGATGTACGAGCACCAGCTCGAAGCCTACGAGGCGCTGAAGAAGGGGTTCAACGTGGTGCTTAGGGCTGGTACGGGCTCGGGCAAGACGGAGGCTTGGGTCGTGTACTTCCTCGAGATGGCGGCGAAAGGGGATTTCCGCGGCGTAGCCGTGTACCCAACGCTAGCCCTAGCGAACGACCAGGTTAGGAGGATAACGAGCTACGCTAAGGCGCTTGGGGTGAAGGTTGTTAAGCTCGATGCTAAGACGCGAGCCGAAATGGGTAAGCTCGTTAGTAGAGAGGTTGCGGAAGCGAAGCTGATAATTACGAACCCCGCTTTCCTTCTGCACCAGCTGAAGAAGCTCGTTGAGGATCCCAAGAAGTGCTTGCTTAGGAACTTCCTATCGAGGCTATCGATGGCGGTATTCGACGAGATAGACTTCTACAGCCCGAGGAGCCTCGCCCTACTCCTAGCGATGATAGAGCTCATGGCTTTGTACAGCGATATGAAGCCGCAAGTCGTTATCCTAACCGCAACGCTTTCGAACCCCGAGGACGTGTGCTCGTTCCTCGAGCGCGTTACCGGCAGGGCTTGCAGGATTATCGATGGGAAGCCGTTTAGGGTTGAGAACCGGGTGTACATCGTCATAGGCAAGGAGCTCGAGCGGGTTTGGAAAAGCGCTCAGATCTACCTACCCGAGCTCCTATCGAGAGGCGACGTCGATCCCGATGTAATCGAGGCGCTTCGAGACTTCGAGAAGTTCAAGAGGGATGCTCATCGAGTCGTTACCTACCTACGAGCCCTTGGGTACGAAGTTCACTCGCCGGGGTTCAGCGTCGAGGAGATAATCGAGAAGTACGTTGATGACGAGGGCGTTACGCTGGTATTTACGAGGAGCATCTTTAGGGCCGAGGAGCTAGCGAAGTCGATTCAAAGCAGGCTTCCAGAGGAGAAGAGGCGTAGGGTCGCTACCCACCACCACCTAGTGCCCAAGGACCTTAGGGAGGCTATCGAGGAGGGGGCTAGGAGGGGCGAGGTAAAGATCATTATAAGCCCGAGGACGCTAACGCAGGGAATCGATATAGGTACCGTCGTTAGGGTTGTGCACGTAGGGCTACCCGAGGACGTTAGGGAGTTCCTCCAGCGCGAGGGTAGGAAGGGTAGGAGGAAGGAGATACCGTTTACCGAAACCATAGTGCTCCCCTCGACTAGGTGGGACTGGGAGCTCCTATCCAAGGGCTTCGACGCTTTGGATAAGTGGCTGTCGATGCCCATAGAGAAGACCATAGTCAACCCGAGGAACAAGTACAAGAAGCTATTCACCGCGATAGCCAAGGTCGTATCGCCGTGGCTCGGCAGGAGGCTGGGGCTAGACGATGAGGAGCGCGAAGTCCTTAAGGAGGTCGGGGTGCTCAAGGGCTCTAGGGTAGACGAAGCGAGGGCTAGGAGGATTTGGGAGAGGCTCAACTTCTACGAGTACGGGCCTCCCTACGGAATCCAGCGGTACATAGTTGATAGGGCTGGGAACGAGAAGCCCCTAGAGCCGATAGGGCACTGCGATCTCGTTGAGAGGTTCCAGGTTGGGTGCTTCGATCTAGGCAACGACGCTATAGTGATCGAGCTTAGGAGCGGTAGGAGCTCTAGGCACGTTAAGGCGGTTATCGAGAAGCCTCTTAGGCACTTTAGCTACTACGAGAACGACGCTATTGCGGAAGCGATAGAGGAGTACCGAGCTATCAAGATGAAGTGGGGCGAAGACCCATCGCTACTCAGGGACGTTGCTCGAGGCAAGATCTTTAGCTACGTTCACTGCGTAGTTTACCCACCCCACGCGGGTTTCGGCGAGCTTAGGAAGGTTCCCAATAGGGTCATTTGGCTAGTATCGTCGGAGAGGCCCCGCGTATTCCGCGTGGGCTCGAGGCACGTCGTGAGCTACGAGAGGAAGACCATATACGTACCCGTTAACACTGCTGGGGAGTACCGCGACTACACCTACGGCATAGTCATAGAGACTAGCGAAGCCGAGGACACGACGATGCTTAGGCTAGGCCTAGCGCTGCTAATGATAGTTCTTAGGAGGGTGTTCGGCATAGCCTTCGAGACCATTATGTACGGCGTCGAGAGGATAGGGGAGAAGAAGTTCATAGAGCTTCACGAACCCGAAGCCGCTGGGCTTCTAGAGACCCTGGACTGGCTAGAGGTTAGGAAGGCTATCGAGTCGTATCAACCGGATGACCTCGACTACGTGCTTATGCAGATGCTCGACGAGATTGGGTATAGCGATATGCTTGCCCTAGGCATAGGGTGGGACGAGGTTAAGAGAGCGGCGCTACGCGTTGTCGACTACATACTCCTACGCGAGAAGCTGAGGGTATCCCTAGGCTCTAGGGAGATAGCCATACCTAAGCCTAGCCGAGCCCTAAAGATGCTAGCCCTCGATACCGTGGCCATCAAGCTCGATGAGGATTCCGCTATACCCCGCGTACTGGTCGCGCTCGCGTACTTCGATGGTGAGGAGTGTAAGTGCGTAGGCGATATGTACGTAAAGATACCGTTCTCGCCACCACCGCGAGACCTAAGGGTTCTAGAGAACGAGGTCGACGACCTCGTTACCTACGAGGGCTTCACGCTCGTGGTTCCCGATAGGGATAGCGTAGCGAGGGATCTAGAGGAAGCGCACTTAAGGAAGCTGCGAAGGCTCATCGAGGACGCTGTGAGCGTAAGGGAGGAGTTCGCTAAGCTAGGCATAGAGCCGTTCTCGATACCCGAGGTGCTGAGGAGCGCTAGGGTTAAGGGGCTCGAAGTGCCGCAGCCAATACCGTTGGAGAGGGTGCATAAGAGGATAGCGGAGGAGCTTCGCAACCTAGAGTATGGGGAGAGCCGCGGTTCGTGGATAGAGAGGGTTCTCGAGGAGGTAAAGAGGTACCTAGAGGCGAGGGTAAAGGCGCTCTACGTAGCTCACTTAATCGCGCTAGAGCTCGCTAAGGAGCGGTCCTAGGAGTCAGAAGAGAAGACCTTCTTCACCGAATCCGTTCGGCATCCTCCTCATCATCCCTAGAGGAAGAGCGGTACTACCCGCATTATATTGCGCGCAACTAGTTTAAACCGTTGATGTCTCCCGCTCACGCGAGCACAACGCGATATTAACTAGTTGCAACCTCTTACTGCTGAGGAATGAGCGGGTCCGTACATGAATTAACGATTTGTTTCGATCTAATTGCATAATTACGGATTATGTTATGCAAAAGCAGTCATTTTTAATACTATACAAACCTAAGGCATTAGCGAGGGTATTGCCATGAAGCCCGTTGCTTGGATTGCCATCGCTGTAATCCTATTCATTGTAGGTATAGGGGTTGGCTACGGAATCGGGCACTTCGCTACGCCGGCAACCACTACTACCGTAACCAAGACCGTTACCACCACGGTTGGGGGCGCCGTAACCACGAAGGTAACTACGAAGACCGTTACCGTCACCATAAACCCCTCGACTACGTCTAAGCCTGAGTTCACGTTCTACTACATATCCCACGGAAGCCCTGCCGACCCCTGGTGGGCTCCCGTAATCAAGGGTGCTCAGCTAGCTGCTAACCTACTGCACGTCAAGGTGGTTTACCTAGGGCCTCCAACTAAGTTCTCGATAAAGTGGCTAGTCGATACCCTGGAGTCGGTAGCGGCTAAGCACCCCGACGGCATCATAATAACCATAACCGACTACAAGGCACTAGACAAGCCACTTAGGAAGGTGATAGCCGAGGGCATTCCGGTAATAGCTGTGAACGTCTACGATCCTAGGCCTAAGCCCGAGAGGATACCCTACATGTGCTACGTTGGCCAAGACGAGTACCAGGCTGGGTACAAGCTTGCTACCTACGTACTAGAGTGGTTCAAGAAGCACTTCGGTAGGTACCCCAAGGGAGCTGTCATAGGGATTCACGAGGCTGGTCACATAGGCCTCGAGCTTAGGGCTAATGGTATTCAAGACGCGTTCGCTAAGGCTGGCTTGCCAAAGCCCCCGAAGCTGTACATAACTACCGACGAGACTAAGGCGTACGAGATACTGAAGGCCTACTTAGAGAAGCACCCCGACGTCGAGGTTATATTCACTCTAGGTCCTCTAGGAGCCCACCCAGCCATGAAGCTAATCAAGGATCTAGGGCTCAAGGGCAAGGTCTGGGTAGCGACCATGGACATAGACCAGCAGATACTGAACGGTATTAAGGAGGGCATAGTCATTGCCGCGGTTAGCCAGCAGCCCTTCGCGCAAGGGTTCCTACCCGTAGTGTTCATGTACCTGTACGTGAAGTACGGGATAATGCCGCCCGAGCACGTTCCTACCGGCCCAACGATTATCGATGCGAGTAAGCTGAGCTTGGTCTACAAGCAGATAAAGACTACCGGAGGTGCGTAAGGATAGCGTGTTTAGGTGTTAACCAATTGAATAAATCTTTTTACTCGTTTTCTCATCGAATTCGCGCTTAACCGCGTTGGGGTGATGACTTGGCGCCTTCTATGTCTAGGATTAGGAGGTACTTCATTAGGTATAGAGAGCTGGGAGCGCTATTCGCGCTAATAGCGACGTTCATAATCTTCGGCATAACGTCGCAAGCCTACATATTTAGGCCTATGTCTCTGGGGTCGATAATGTCGCTATCGGTTGAGCTAGGCATCATAGCCATAGGCCAAGCGTTCCTAATGATCTCGGGGGAGTTCGACCTATCGGTAGGATCGGTATTCGGAGTCTGCTCTGCGTTCATGGCGTGGCTCCTCAACTGCGGATGGCCCTTACCACTCGCATTCGCTGCAGCGATTGCTTTAGCGGCGTGCATAGGGCTAACCAACGGCATCATAACGATCTGGGGCGAAATCCCGTCGTTCATAGCCACGCTGGGCATGATGTGGTTCCTAAGAGGTATCTTGCTGTGGAGAACCGGTGGATTCCCAATACACTTGCAGAAGAACTACCCAGTGCTAAACGCCATAGCTTCGTATATAGACGGCACGACCGTTAGGTACAGCACCTTCATATTCCTAGGGCTGATAGTGCTATTCCACTTCGTGCTATCCATGACGAGGTACGGCAACTGGGTGCAAGCCGTAGGGGGAGCCCCGACTACGGCTAGGGCTCTCGGCATCCCCGTTAGGAAGGTCAAGCTAATCAACTTCGTGCTATGTAGCGTGCTCGCAGCTCTCTCCGGCATAATCGCGCTAGCTAGGTTCTACACCGTCGAGCCCACGGCTGGCGTTGGGCTAGAGCTCGAGTCCATAGCGTCCGCCGTGATAGGAGGTACCTCACTATTCGGCGGCGTAGGCTCCATCGTTGGGGCGGCCATGGGCGCGGTAATGGTCTCGACGATTAGAACCGGGTTGATACTATCCGGTGCGCCAGCGTATTGGTACATAGCGTTCCTAGGGATCTTCCTGATAATCGTAGCGGTAATACAGCAGAAACTCACTATTCGTAGGAGGGAGTAATAGTTTTTGTGGGTGGTAGCATGCCTCCGCTCCTACTCATGAAGAACATCGTGAAGAGATTCGGGGGCGTAGTCGCCCTCAAGGGCGTGGACTTCCACGTTAATCGCGGTGAGTGCGTAGGGTTGCTAGGGGATAATGGCGCTGGTAAGAGCACTCTAGCTAAGATAATAGTCGGGTACTACAAGCCCGATGAAGGCGAGATATACTTCGAGGGCAAGCGGGTTAGGTTCAAGTCGCCAGCCGATGCCCGAAGGCACGGAATCGAGATAGTGTATCAAGACATGGCGTTGGTCCCCTACATGAACGTGTATAGAAACCTATTCCTAGGGAGGGAGATAACGAGAAAGCTGGGCTTCATAAGGATCCTAGACAAGAAGCGCATGAAGGAGCTAGCGGTTAAGCACCTCGAGGAAATGGGTATTAGCAGGAGGGATCCAGATGAAATAGTTGAGGTTCTATCGGGTGGCGAAAGGCAGTCGATAGCCATAGCGCGCGTAGTGCTATTCGGCGCTAAGCTAGTCGTACTCGACGAGCCTACCTCCGCGCTATCGATAAAGGAGAGCGAGAGAGTTCTAGAGCTAGTCGAGGAGCTCAAGAAGAAGGGCATCGCATCGGTATTCATATCCCACAACATATACCACGTATACCCGGTTGCCGATAGGATCGTCGTGCTCGATAGGGGAGTCAAGGTTCTCGACGTGCCGAAGGACGCGGTTACGGCCGAGGAAATAATAGACGTTATCGCTCACAGGCTAGACCCGCGCGACCTCATGAAGCGCATCGAGAAGAGGGGTTTTGAAGTAGCAACATAGCTTTTTAGCTTCCTCCAAAACGTTGGTGTGGATGATGACGATTGGTCTTTGGAGATAGGTGATCGGGGGAGCGATTGCTGACCCTAATCCTCTTCATGTAGAACCCTACCCTCGCCCACGACCAGCTTGGGGTAGCTATCCATTCTAAGCGGGTCGCCACTCCACACGACGAAGCTAGCCCACTTACTCCTCTCCACGGTTCCTAGGAAGCTATCGATGCCTAGGATCCTAGCGTTGTTGCGCGTAATGAGGGTTATCGCCTTGCTTAGGTCTAGGCCGAACCTCGTGAAGAACCTTAGCTGTAGGTATAGGTTCCTCTGCAGAACGACGGGGTGATCGCTCATTAGCCCCATCAACCCCTTCTCGACCATGCCTAGCTCTACGAATAGCCTCGCGTTTCTCCAGCTCTCGTGCTTAAGCTCGGTTTTGTAGGGGAACGAGTCCATGGGTCCGTAGACCACGGGCACGCCCTCCTTAACGATCTTCTCCACCGTCTCCCTGCTATGCACGTCGCACGCGTGCTCGATCGTTATGCGAAGCCCCATCTCCCTCTTCAGGATTAGCAGGGCTGCGATATCGTCTTGCTTATGCACGTGAACCCTAAGAAGCTCCTCGCCCTTGACCACGGGTATTAACGCTCTTACCTCGGGATCGAATTCCTCGGGATCCTTCTTACCCTTCTCAATGAGCTTAGCAGCGTCCATAGCCTTGATCAGCCACTTCCTCAAGATGCTTAGCGCACCCATTCTCGTACTAGGCCTCGTTCCCTTCCACTCCTTAACGCTCCTAGGGTTGTAGCCTAGGGCCGCCTTGATTCCGGCGCTCTTGATGAACGCGTCCTCGATATCGTGAGCGTAGTTCCTTATTACCGCCGCCCTACCGCCTACGATGTTGCCGCTACCTGGAAGCACGCAGCTATAGAGAACGCCCCACTCAATGGATTCCCTAAACGCCTTGTCGTCCATGTAAACGCTGTGAATAGCGTCGGCTAGGGGGAGCACGCTATCCATCACGTCGTTGCTCTCCTCCTCCGCCATGGGCTCTCCGGACCTAACCATGCCTATGTGGCAGTGAGCGTCTATGAATGCGGGCGTCGCTACGCCGCCCTCGATCTCGATGATCTCGGCGTCCCCGGGCTTCTCCTTACCGACGTACACGATTTCTCGATCCCTCCACGCGATGTATACGTCCTCGAGGACCTCTCCGTACCTACCCGTGTAGAGCTTCGAGACCTTCACGGCCTTCAACGCGCATCGCCGCGTATTGCGGTGCTTACGCATAGTGATAAGCTCTCGGGGAGGAGCCGCTTAGCAAAGGATATACGCCTCCTAAGTGCTTAGAGCAGCGGGAGCATGGCTACCGCCTACGTCAGCGCTAGGAGCGTTGCTGAGAAGCTGCGTAGCCCCGAAAACGCTGGGTTGCTCGCCGTAGCGATAGTCGTGTACGACCTGGCTAGCTACGGAGGGGGCTCGGCGAGGGTTAGCGAGGTTCTCGAGAGGTGCCTCGCTCCTAAGGAGTTGTGCGAGAAGCTCCTTAAGCAGCTAGAGTCCCTTCGCGTAGTGGAGATCGATGGGGATAGGGTTAGGCTAACGCCCATGGGCAGGAAGGTTATTGAGTTGGCTAGGTGGGGTAGAGAGCTCTAGGGATGAAGAACCTCGATCCCGGCCGACGAGAGGATGAGGATATGTAGCTCGCGCTGACCCACTTAATCACGGTGCTGAAAAGCGTCCCCGGTGCTGACGCGTGATGAGGTCGGCCTGGCGCTAAGCCCCTCCTTAAGTTGCTCGCGCATTGATGGGAGCATCGACGCCCCTAGGGCTATGGATAGCACCGACTGGACGGAGGTTGCTATAGGCGTTGAGCCGGGGACCCACATGGATAGCAGCGTCTTGACAATGCTCGCAGCTCCTAGCGCAAACACTATCGCGCGGGGTGCCGAGCGTAGCAATGCTCTCTCCCTATCGAGGAGCCCCACGCCTACGAGCGCTGCGCCTAGTACTGCTGAAGGGGTTGAGCAGAAAGCCGCTATCGGCACGCAGATCCTTAGCGCGTAGGCTAGCGCGCTCCTAACACCCTCGTTAATGACCTTCGCTACGCTTAGCGACACCCTGTACTCTATCGATGGCGAGAGGTTTAGGTACGCATTGTAGCACGTTTGGGTTATCGATAGGAGGCTGGCTACGATGATTAGCGTCGCTAAGAGGGGGTTAGCGTTGCGGAGACGGAGGGATGCTATGCAACTCCACAACCCTAGCGCAACAGCGGTGGTTAGAGGGGGTATGCACGAGGATAGGATTGCCGCTCGAGCTACGAGGACCGAGGCTAGCGATAGCACGCCCCTAGCATAAGCCTCGTACGCATCGCCTAGAACCGCGTAGTACACTACTAAGGGCGAGAGTAGCGCGATTATACCCCCGGCTAAGGCTACGGTGATTAGGGTTAGGAGCGTCGCTAAGCGCATGATGATAAGCCCGCCGCACTGATTACGTGATGATTGCCGAGTTCGCTGATAAATTACGCTTTACGTTACTAGCGCAAGCTCATCGCTCTTCCTATAGATCGCGTAGAGCGACGCTAGGGAGAGGACTAGCGAAACTCCGGAGACTATCTGCATAACCTCTGGGTGGAGTGCCGCTGCAACGATGTAGAACACGTATAGCTCGGGAGCTCCGAGCTCCTTAACCCTCCCCCGAATGCTTATAGGCACGGTAACCATCTTCCCACTAGCCTCGACTAGCTTAGAGCCGCTGTACTTAGCGCTGTAGAGGAACAGCTTTACCGGGACCTTGACTCCCAGCACCTCTACGTCTCTAGAAACCCACTTGCCTACGTATGAAGACCACGTGGGGTCCCAGAAGAGGTTTAGCGCTACGAGCCTATTGACGAAGACGCTAACGTAGCTAAGCGGAGCCCTGAGGTTGATGAAGTGCTTGGGCTGAACGCTAACGATGAGATTGGTGTAGCTAGCTATCGGAGCCTGCGTCGGGTACTCGTACACCTCTAAGTACTTAATTACGTAGCTACTGTAGAGGGAGTACGATTGCGCAAACGAGTACGCGCTACCTATGGCTACGGCCGCTATCAGCACCGTTAAGACGATCTTAGCTAGCTTCCCTAAGCCCGGCCTCTCGATGTAGCTATAGGCGTACCTAATGTAGTCGAAGAACCTCGTGAGGAATTCGCTCCTCATCTTTAGGTATCTATGCCTAACCCAGTTAACGACGAGGGGTAGCAAGGCTATTCCCGTTAGGAAGCCCCCGACGTGAGCGAAGAACGCGACGCCCGCACCCCCTATCGATGCAGTGGTGTAGCCCTCTATTACTTGAAGCGCGAACCAGAATATTAGGTAGGCTGCGGCGCGGAGGGTGAAGCAGAAGGGTAGGAAGAAAAACCACCAGCATACCGTTAGCGAGGTTCCGGGGAATAGCAGCATGTAGGCGCCTAAGACGCCGCTTATAGCTCCTGAAGCGCCTACGGCTGGGATAATCATTTGCTGGGGCCCGCCGAGGAAGGTGAAGGCTGTGTGGAAGAGCGCTGCGGCTACGCCCGAAGCTAGGTATAGCCCTAGGTACCTCCACCTACCAATAGCGTTCTCAACGGCTCGACCGAAGACGTATAGGAAGTACATGTTGAAGAATATGTGTATCAGGTTAGCGTGCATGAACATGCTGGAGAATATCCTTGCGAAGCCCTGTAGGGGATCCCTTAGCAGTATCGCGGGTATGAAGCCGTATGCGTAGACAATGCTCTGGGGCGTAGCCATGAAGAGGAGGCTAGCCGATGTATAGAGGTAGACAATTGCGTTAATGATTATCAAGCTTATCGTTACTACGGGCGTCCTCTGCCTACCAAAGATGAACTCCTCTTCTCCACCTACAGGTAAGCCAGCCATTACTTAACCCCGCGACACTCTTCCTCAACTCCGGGGCAGTAGCGATATAAAACAGTTCTTATTATCGCTCGGTGGTTAGGATCCTTGTCGAGCCTTGATAGCCACGTAAGGACGTGCCGTCGCCACCTGTTGATACTTCTAACCTGCTTCGTCGCTTCATGCATTGCGTGTATAGTGACGGGCTTCTCGGGCTTCGTACCGTTGATCTTAGTGGTATTCGTTTTTGCGGCTATAGCTCTGTACGTGGTTTTCTATGAGCCTAGAGCGGTATTTATAGAGGTTCTAGAGGATGGGTACCGCATTAGCGTAGCGACCCTAGCCGCTATGGTAAGCTTCGAAGCTCCTGAAATAGTTTTAAGCGATGCTAGGATCGTAGGCATGCCAGTAATGGGGATTAGGTTCGGTAGCGAGATTCTAGGAGTGTTTGAATGTACTTTAGGTGGGAAAGTGATTTGCTTCGCTAAGCGGGGAATAGGGATCCTAGCTAGGGTAGGAGTGGATTTATCGGTCTTTATCGGGGTGGAGGATCTCGACGCCTTATTGAAGTGTTTAGAAGGTGAAGAGCGTATCTGCGCATTGTAGGTGTTGAAGATGGTTGCGGAAATGCCTCGCGTTCTATCCATCGCTGGATTCGACCCGGTTTCGGGTGCTGGAGTTACTAGCGATGTCAAGACGATCGAGGCTCTTGGCGGCTACGGCCTCGCGGTCGTTACGTGCATAGCGATTCAGAATACGCAGGGAGTGGTAAAGATCGTGCCGCTAGATCCAGTAGACGTCGAGCTCCAGATAGAGACCGTGGTTAGCGACGTGAGCGTGCAGAGCGTGAAGATAGGTGCCTTACCTAACGAGGTTATAGCTAACCTAGTCGCCGATCGCGTCGCTAAGCTGGGCGTGCCCACGGTTCTAGACCCAGTCATAGCTCCTACTCGAGGCCCTAGATTCCTCGATAGGGCTGGGGTTGAGGTGCTTCGAGAGAGGTTGATACCCTTATCCACCGTCGTAACGCCCAACGTTTCCGAGGCTCGGGAGCTCACTGGGATCGAGATTAGGGATCGGGAGACGCTTCTCGAGGCCGCTAAGGTCTTGGTGGAGGAGCTGGGGGCTAAGGCGGCGCTAGTCAAGGGCTTTAAGGCTGGTTCGATTGTTAGCGACGCTCTCTACGTAGACGACGGCACTACGAGGGTGTTCGAGAGGCCGGATCTAGGCATAGACGTTCACGGGCTTGGCTGCGTGCTTTCGAGCGCTATAGCTACGCTACTAGCGATGGGTAGGGACATCGTTAGAGCTGTCGAGGAGGCTATAGACTACGCTATCGACGCCGCCGTAACGTCCATAGCCGTGGGTAGGGGTAGGAAGTGCCCCCAGCAATTAGCTAGGCTTAAGAGGGCTAGCCACATCCTGGAATCGTTAAAGAGGGTTCGGGAAGTCGTTGAGGAGCTCGAGAAGCACCCAGAGGTAGCGAAGCTAGTACCCGAAGTGGGCATGAACGTCGTCGAGGCTCCGCCCCCCGGACTAGCGCGCGGCCCAGAGGACTGCGTGGGAGTCGAGGGTAGGATCGTTAAGGCTCGCGAAAGGGCTAGGGCGTGCGGATGCGTGTGGATCGGAGCTTCGAGCCACGTAGCTAGGGCCGTACTCGAAGCGCAGAAACTCGATCCCTCGATAAGGTCCTGCGCGAACATAAAGCCCTTCCCCAACATCGAGCGTGTAGCTCGAGAGCTAGGGCTGACCGCAGTATTCATCGATAGGAGGGCCGAGCCCCCCGAGGTTAAGAGCATCGAAGGAGCATCGATACCGTGGATCGTTAGGAAAGCCTACGAGCTTACGGGGAGGGTCCCCGACGTGATTTACGATGCTGGGGACGTGGGTAAGGAGCCCATGGCTAGGGTGTTCGGTCGCAACGCCGTAGACGTCCTTAAGAAGGTCTTAGCCCTCGCAAAGCGAGCTACACAATAATCCTCTCCTCAAGCCTTTACCCACGTGTTTTAACCGCTAAAATAGGTTAAATCTGATTTTTGCGTCTCGTAAATCACGTAGGTGCGAACCCTTGCCAGTGTCCGAGCCTAGGGAACTGCCCGAAATCAGCTACAAGCTGTTTAAGAAGCGTAGCCACCTCGCTGCCTTCATCATCGGGGTAGTGCTGTACTTCCTCGTCTACCTAACGTACGCCCTAAACGAGCCCACGATCGTCGGGGGCCTAAGCCTTCCATTCCTATACTCGCTACTGCTATGGGCTGCCATCATAATCCTGGTCATTGTGAGCGCAGCGAAGGTATGGAGGTGATAGCATGGGCGTAGAGACGTGGGTTATCGTAACGACGATAATAATCGTCTACTGCGTGCTGTGCATCGGAATAGGGTACGTGGCTGGTAGGAGGTTTAGGAAGACGATAGAGGACTTCTTCGTTTTGAGCAGGACTGCGGGGTTCATAGTGGTATTCCTATCGATCGCATCGACGTACCACAGCGCTTTCGCGTTCCTAACGAGCGTAGCAGTATTCGCTTCGGCCGGAATATCGTTCTGGGTAGCGGCCATGGCTTGGACCACGCTGGCAGCGATATGGGGCTACTTCTACGGTAAGAGGGCGTTCATCCTCGGCAAGGCTAAGGGGTTCATAACCCCCGCCGACATGCTAGCCGATTACTACGGTAGCGAAGCCCTTAGGGTCATAACGGCTATCATCCAGGCGGTGTTCATAATAGCCTACATAACGGTTCAAGCCATTGGGCTAGGCATAATACTCTCGATAGCTAGCGCTGGCCACATTCCGTATACCTGGGCTTCGCTAGCGCTAATGCTCGTAGCCGCTATCTACGTAGTGATAGGTGGGCTAAGAGCCGCTTACTGGACGGACGTACTCCAGGGCGTTTGGATGTATGTAGGCGTATGGGTAGCTGGACTACTCATAGCCTTCAGGTTCTTCCCTGGCGGCGTTGGACAGATATTCTCGGAGCTCCAAAAGATCAATCCATCCATGCTCGTGCTTAGGTGGAGCCCAGACCTACTAACTAGCTTCATGATCGTGTACAGCGTTGGGCTAATGCTCCTACCGCACATATGGATAAAGTACTACGCATCGAGGGATACATGGACCATTAAGTGGTCGAGCGTTGGAACAGCGATCTACCTAAGTAGCTACTACATACCGGCAGCCCTCGTAGGCCTAGCAGCAGCCGTACTCAACGTTACGGGAGCTCCCGGCCTCGCACCTGGGTTCATCAAGCACTTGATATCGATCTACGGCTCTAGAGACGCCGTGATGGCGTACATGATCTACAACTTCACGCCGCCAATAGTAGCCGGGTTCCTACTCGCGGGTGCCGCAGCTGCAGCCATGTCGACTCTCGACTCGTTCCTAGGAACGACGTCCCTAATCCTAACTAGGGACATATACCAGAGGTACATAAGGCCCAAGGCGAGCGAGAAGGAGCTAATCATCGTCGGTAGGCTCCTACTCCTAGCGTGGGCCTTTATCGGGTGGTACTTCGCGATACTCAAGCCGGGCCTAATATTCAACATAACGGCGATTGCGTGCGCCGGCGGGCTCCAGTTCCTACCAGCTATACTGCAGGTAATCATACCGACGAAGAGGAACTGGATCAATAGGGAGGGAGCGATTAGCGGGATCATAGTTGGGTCGATACTAACGGCGCTCCTCGCTAAGCAGATAGGTGGTAGGGTCTTACCAATATCGTTCCACCCAGCTGAAGCGGGAATGATAGGTCTCGCCGTTAACTTCCTGGTATCGTTCGTGGTTAGCGCCTTTACGAAGCCCTTACCGAAGGAGAAGAGGCTCGAGTACTACGAGCTCCTAAAGAACGTTTAACGCTTTCCAAACACAAATGGACCTTTTTAGCGAATAAAGAGCTTTTGCCTAGTCGAGTGGAACTTCAAGAAGGTTACTAACCTATACGTATCGATAAGAAGGTATTTTAGCGAGGTAGAGGTAGGGCTAGGGCTCGTGGTAGAACTAATAGACTTAACGGTTCGCGATGGCCAGCAATCGCTTTTAGCGACTAGGATGAGTACTGAGGACGTCGTTAGGATAGCGGAGCTCCTAGACAAGGCGGGTTTCTACGCTCTCGAGGTTTGGGGTGGAGCTACTTTCGATGCCCCTCTAAGGTTCTTAGTTGAAGATCCCTGGGAGAGGTTGAAGAGGGTTCGCGAAGTTGTTAGGAAGACGAAGTTGATGATGTTGTTAAGGGGCATGAACCTCGTCGGCTATAAGCACTACCCTAGGGACGTAGTGGAGAAGTTCATTGAGTACGCCCATAAGGACGGCATAGACGTCTTCAGGATCTTCGATGCGCTTAACGATCTCGATAACCTCGAGCTACCCGTTAGGAAGGCTAAGGAGGTTGGGGCCGAGGTTCAGGTCTGCATGGTCTACACGACTAGCCCCGTCCACACAGTCGATTACTACGTTAAGCTAGCTGAGGAGATAGCCCATAGGTTCGAGCCGGACTGGGTAACGATTAAGGATATGAGCGGGATACTGAAGCCGTATACGGCTTACGAGCTGGTATCCAGGATTAAGAAGGAGCTCGGTCTTAGAGTCGATGTGCATAGCCACGCTACGGCCGGCTTCGCCCCCATGACGTTGCTCAAGTCCATTGAGGCGGGGGCGGACGCGGTTGACGTAACGATATCCTCCCTAAGCCTATTCACATCGCATACACCAGCCGAAACCCTTGTCGAAGCGCTCAGGGGGACTCCGTACGAAACGCGCGTCGATACTCGCGTTCTATACGAGGTCGCTAGAGTCGTGTGGGAGATTAGGAAGAAGTATAGGGACTACGACTACGCGCTGAGGAACCCACCCGTGGACATAAGGGTCCTAGAGCATCAGATCCCGGGTGGGATGCTTAGCAATCTACTCGCTCAGCTTAGGGAGGTTGGGGCTGAAGATAAGCTTCCTCAAGTGCTAGAGGAGGTTGCGAGGGTTCGAGAAGACCTTGGGTGGCCACCGCTCGTAACCCCGCTTTCGCAGATAGTCGGTACTCAAGCCGTGCTCAACGTGTTGAGCGGTAGGTACTCGACGCTACTTAAGGAGGTCATCGACTACATCAAGGGTAAGTACGGTAAGCCCCCAGCCCCAATAAGGCGAGAGCTAGTTGAGCTAGCCGAAAAGCATCCGCCACCGAGCTTCGGCGAGGAGATCACGATTGAGAGGGCTATGAGGGAGGTCCCCAAGGAGTACGTCGAGAAGTTCGAGGATTACATAACCTACGCGCTCTTCCCCGAGCACGCCCTAAGGATGTTCGAGTACCGTAGGAGCCAAAGAATCGTTAAGGCGCTCATGAGGGGCTAGCATCATTAATCGCGGTGCGGAATACCCTAGCGGTGCTCGAATTGCACGAATGGGCTTTAGCCGAGGCGATCGTTAGGTACTGCGAATCTAAATGCGGGAACCTGCGTGTATCGCGCGTTGTAGTTAGGTTAGGCACCCTACAAGCGATAGACCGAGAAGTCCTTAGGTTCGCGTTGAGCGCTATCCTCGAGAGCGAGGGCGTTAAAGACGTCGAGATCGTTCTAGAAGATGAGGAAGCCGTGTTTAGGTGCCGAAAGTGCGGATTCTCGTGGCGTTACAGCGATCTAGAGCTAGACGAAGCTACTCGCGAAGCAATACACTTCCTCCCCGAAGCCGTCCACGCCTTCGTTAAGTGCCCGAAGTGCGGCTCTAGGGATTTCGAGGTTGTTAAGGGTAGGGGCGTAGAGGTTCCGGAGGTGGTGTGTAGGAATGGATCCTAGGGAGGCAGTGATAAGGGATAGGGTGTCGAGCGCGAAGAGGGTCCTAGTCTTCGCTAGCTCTAAGGGAGGGGTCGGCAAGACGCTCATAGCGTGCTCCACGGCCTTAGCCCTATCGGCTAGGGGGTTGAGGGTAGGCTTACTCGACTTAGACGTAACGAACCCTACAGCGCACATAGTCCTAGGGCTAGACCCGAAGAGCGTAGAGGTCGAGGAGGAGAAGGGCGTTAAGCCAGTGATCGTTAAGGGCGTCGAGTTCATGAGCCCCATCATCTTTACCCGCGGCGAGCCCTCGCCCCTTAGGGGGAGCGAAATTCACGATGCGATTCTAGAGCTACTAGCGGTAACGAGGTGGGGGCAGCTAGACGCATTGATAATAGATGCTCCTCCGGGTATCTCGGACGAGATCCTAGACATCGTTAAGTACATCCCCGCGGCCCAGAGCATCGTCGTGGCCACGCCTAGCCCTCTGAGCGTGGACTCTGTTAGGAGGTTCATCAAGTTCCTCAGGGATGAGGGTGCTAAGGTGCTCGGACTGGTCGAGAACATGGGTAGGGGGTCCCTCGAGCCTCTAGCTAAGGAGCTCGAAGTTAGGTACCTAGGGTTCGTACCCTACGACCCAGAGCTAGACGAGGCGCTGTCTAGGGGTAGGCTAGAGGAAACCGAGTTCTTTAGCCGCGTTCGCGAGGTAGCCCAGCGGATTCTCTCGACCTCTTAATCGAGTCGAAGAGCGTCGAGAGCTCCTCAACGAGCTTCTCACCCTCTTCCGTAAGCCACGCGACCGTCCTTATGCTCCTCCCAACGATCTTCTTCCTCACCTCCACGAGCCCTAGCTCCCTAAGCTTCTTTAGCGCGCTATCGAGCTCGCCCCAACCCATGCCGAGAACCCTCGCTAGCACGGATAGCGGCTGCGGTCCGAGAGCGTAGAGCGCGAGGAGTACCGCAAACCTGTTAGGGGTTAGCGCTTCGCGGTACCTCTCCCTAACTTTCCTCAGCTCCTCTACGTTCAAGCTCTCGCTCCTCTAGCAACCTCTTCATCGCTTCCCTCAAGTCGTAGAACCCTCCAAAGACGTAGAGTATCAACAACACCCCGAGCTCTATCACCAACCCCCTCTCGAGACCCCACTCGATAGACACCAACGCGATTAAGGGGTAGACAGCGATTATCGAAGAGCCGACTATTAGTAGCGACTTAAACCTCCCCCTCGTAACGCACCAAGCACACACGAGGTAAGCCCCAACGCCTACGAACCACGTAGTCGGAGCAACCTCGCTTAAGCCTATCTGCACGAGCACGAACCCCGCTAAAAACGTAGCTAAAAGCATTGCAGCTACGGGAGCGAAGCTCGTAGCTAAGCGCCTCTTCCTACCCTCGCCAACGCTACCTACCATCCCTATCCTCAGTATCCTCTTGGTAACCACTATCGCTACGGCTATGGCAATTGCCGTAACCACAGGAATCGCTATGTACGCTACCGCCGTTGGGATCGCCATGAGTATCAAGTCTACGCCAGCTGCGAGCCCGGCTATGGAGAAGTACGTTACGGAGCTCGCTAAGTAGTCTATAACGCTCCTAAGCAACTTAATTAGCTTCGCTACGTAGGCCTCAAGCTCTAAACCCATTGAATCCCCAAGGAAGTCTATCTACTAATTTAAAAGCCTAAATGAAACCTCGCTACACCGAGGCTTTCACACCCCTAACCAACCCCCATACCGATTCCTCTAGCGGGTGCTACTCGTGGCTCCAAGCCTAGTCGTAGAGAACGTTACGAAGCGCTGGGGCGAAGTCGTTGCGGTTAACGGCGTTTCCGTAGAGATGAGGAGGAGTGAGCTCGTAGCGCTCCTAGGGCCGAATGGCGCCGGCAAGTCGACGCTCCTAAACATCGTTGCTGGGGTAGTACCACCTGATTCGGGGCGCGTAGAGGTTTGCGGAATCGATGTGTGGAAGAAGCCTAGAGAAGCAAAGAAGTTAATGGGGTTCGCACCTCAAGACGGCGGCTTTAACCCCAATGCTACAGTCCTCGAGAACGCTAAGTACGTAGCCAACCTGTTTAGGTGTAGGGACTCCTCGGCGATAAGGCGCATCCTTGAAGAGCTCGGCCTATGGGGCTTGAGGAATAGGCTCGTCCGAAAGCTATCGGGTGGGGAAAGGAAGAAGCTCTCGATAGCCCTATCCCTACTCCACGACCCTCCGGTGCTAGTGCTAGACGAACCTACTTCGGGCTTGGAC
>CAZRDH010000018.1:0-28225 GCA_964598805.1 uncultured Desulfurococcaceae archaeon
TCTCGAGGCTAGGCTACTAAGGAGGATAATCATTGATAGCCTACGTAAAAAGGGGTTCAACATCGTTACGCTGCTTAAGAGGCTCTGCTTCGATGAGGATGTCGAGCGCTTAGCTAGGGAGTACGGCCTATCGATCGAGAACGTCGAGGCGCTAAGGAACTTGGTCAAAGCAGTGCTAGGCGATGTGAAAGGGGATGATTGCCGCGTACTACTTCAGCTACTAGCTCTCCTCACTTCGATGCAAATCCAGCTTCACGCCCGCAACTCGAGCTCCCGCCCACTTAACGAAGGCTAGGCCCCTTCCCTTATCGCTGCTAAACCTATAGAGCCACAGGTCCTTCTCAACGATGGCCTCCAGCACGAGCTCAGCTACGCGCGTACCTAGCTCCCTGGATATGACGCTCGATAAGCTCTTCACGCTCTAGCACCCATAGCATACTAGGGGCGTACCCCCATATCGTCGCCAGAGGACGCGCTCCGTACGGGCTAAGATGAGCCCGGTAATCTCCTCGTCATACGGATGATGAGCCTTTCCCTCAACCGAGTCAATGAGGATAGCAACCCGTGCTGACTAGCTAGTCAGCGAGGAATATAGCTCTCTAAGCCGTTGTATGTCGGGGTACGTGCGATGAAGATCATAGGCATTTCTGGGACTCCTGGAGTAGGCAAGAGCTCCATAGCGACCGAGCTGTCTAAGCTACTTGGGCTTCCACGCATCGACTTGTCTAAGGAAGTTATCGAGAGGGGCCTCTACGTAGAGTACGATGAGCATAGGCGCAGCTACGTAATTGACGAGGATGCTGTTAGGCGCTACCTAGCGAGGCTATACGACGAGATTGGCCCATACATACTAGATAGCCACTACGCTGAGCTAGCCCCTAAGCACTTAGTGGAGCTCGTATTCGTTGTTAGGCTAGACCCCGCTAAGCTCATAGATAGGCTACTAGCGCGTGGTTGGCCCGCCTCAAAGGTTGCTGAAAACGTTGAGGCTGAGCTACTCTCGGTACCCACACTCAACGCTATAGAGGAGCTGGGTGAGGAGCTTGTCGTAGAAATCGATGCGACTAATAGGGATATCGCGTCCATCGCACGCGAAATCGTGGATATTCTATTCGGGGAGAGACCCGCGTTCCTAGGACACACTATTGACTGGCTAGAGACCATGCCTAGGGATAGGCTTGAAAGGGTTCTCAGGTTTGTTGAGATGCACCGCTCGTAAACGCGCTTACTTAACGAGCTTGGATAGGTAGGCTTGAGCGCGCGCGTTCTTCAACGGGGTTGTGAATGCCGCTAGCGCTACCACGCTAGCTAGGGCTTTAGCAACTTCGTTGAGGGGGTCGAATAGCGTTGCATAGCCCTTTCCAACGGATAGCACGGCACCGCTATTGCCTATCTTAACGAGGGTATCGACGAAGTACTTGAGCTTACTCCCGATCTCGACGTCTACGACTCTAGCCTTAGCCAAGCCCCCTACGTTGAAGGTCTTGAGGAAGAGGAATAAGGGGTTCATCCGGGGCTCTCGAACTACGTGCCCCTCAACTTCCTTCCACTCTACGCACTTAGCGCATACAATGCCCCCCTCGATAACCTCCTTCCCCACCATCTCGAACTCACTCCCCGACGTAAACGACTTGGCTATTACGCCTACCTCCTCATCGAACTCGATACCCAGATCCTTAAACCATGTACACGCGTTCTCGGTGGCGAAGGGTATTAAGAGCCCGCAGTCTATCCACGTTGGCTCTACGAGCTCGATGTAGTTAGCCACGTTCGCAACCTCCTCGAGAACTTCAGCGTTGCAAACGACTATGCTCCCCGGGGCTATAGCGACCACCCTCTTAACCCTGCGAATCCCTACGACAACCGTAGTCGAGTGCAGGATTACGTACGTAGGTATTCGCTTAGCTAGCGAGAACGCCGTCTTTATGTACTCGACTACGTTCCTAGACGTCTCCCCTAGAACCACGATGCAGCCTTCATCGAATCTCAAGCTCTACCCCTCACATCGGCTGATTAAGGTCGCGAAAGCTTTGAGCTTATCTACTAGCCACCGGATGGTGGTGCGGTGGCGTAGATGAAGGCTCTCGAACTCTTCTTCAACCCTAGAGGGGTCGCAGTCATAGGTGCTAGCGCTAAGCCCGGCTCGGTGGGTTACGTCATAGTTGATCAGCTTAGGAAGAGGTTTCGTGGACATGTATACCCCGTTAACCCTAGGTACGACGAGATCCTAGGGCTGAAGTGCTATAAGAGCGTTGAGGAGGTCCCCGACCCCGTCGATCTAGCAGTAGTTGCCGTACGCGCAGAGTTAGTGCCTTCAATCATGGAGAGCGTCGGCAAGAGAGGGATAAGGGCGGCAATCGTCGTTAGCGGCGGCTTTGCGGAAGTAGGGCCGGAGGGGGAGGAGAGGCAGAGAAGACTCGTTGAAGTCGCGAAGAAGTACGGGATAAGGATCGTGGGACCTAACTGCATAGGGGTCCTCGATAACTATAGCGGTATCGACACCTTCTTCCTACCCGAGGATAGGCTCAAGAGGCCTCCAAAGGGCTTTATCTCCATTGCTAGCCAGAGCGGAGCACTACTATCCATGTGGGTAGACTGGATGGCCATGAAGGGAATGGGGTTGTCGAAGGCGCTAAGCTACGGGAATAAGGTGGATATAGATGAGGTGGACGCGCTCGAGTACTTCATCGACGACCCGAACACGAAGGTCATATTGATGTATATAGAGGGGCTGAAGCCGGGGCGGGGGCAGGACTTCATTAAGATGGCTAGGAGAGCTATCGAGGTAGGCAAACCGGTAATCGTGTTGAAGGGTGGTAGGACTAGGAAGGGCTTTGCTGCAGCAGCGTCCCACACCGCTGCGATGGCTGCTGGGTACGAAATTTATAGAGCGGTGTTTAGGCAGGTCGGCATCGTTGAGGTCGACGAAATGGAGGAGATGTTCGACGTGGCTAAGGCCTTCACGATGCTACCGCTGCCGAAGGGAGATAGAGTGTTAATACTAACGAATGCTGGTGGCGAGGGCGTTCTAGCTACGGACTTTGCTGAGAGGTATGGCCTCAACGTAGTGGACATGCCTAGCAACGTTCAAGAAGAGCTCAGAAAGCAGCTACCTCCACACGTAGTCGTTAGGAACCCGATAGACCTTACGGGCGATACTGACGACGAGCGATACAGAATTGCGCTCGAAACCGTGTTGAAGCATGGAGTCGTAGACGCCGTAATACTGATCGCGCCACCTCACCCGCCCGCGATGAAGGGTGAAGTAGTTCGCTACGCTCGCGAATGCATGGATAGATTCGGAGTGCCCATCGTAGCCGTCGTGACGGGCGGGGTGATAGCGGAGGAGTTCGCTAGAAAGTTCGAGAGCGCGGACATACCCGCTTACGGATCTCCTGAGAGGGCCGTTAAGGCCCTAGCAGCCATGGTCAAGTTCGCGAAAGCAAGGAAAAAGCTTTTAGAGAGCTCTAAGCGCTAAGCGCCTTCCTCAACTCCTCGACTAGCTTAGATGCATCGCTATAGCTCCTAACTATGTAGAGGTAGGGGTAGCTGGGAAGGCTCGTATCGACTTCGTACGTAAGCTCCCCGCTCTCGAGCATCGAGGCTATCTCGAGCGCCTTCCTAAAGCTCTTGACTACGCTCTCTACATCTTCTCGGCTCCCGCCCTCGGGTAGTAGCTGAATCGAGATCGCGACCTTACCTCCTCCATCGCTCGGAGTAACCTCTATCACGACGTCGTCGACGTGGATCCTCACGCTCTCCTCCTTCTCGAAGCTTAGCCCTAGGTCCCTAGCTATCTTCGCAACCTCCTCGAGTAGATCCATACGCCTTCACCTCGTTCGAGCTAGCCTTCTTCGCTTATTAGCCTATCCTTACATCACCACAAATGGGTTGAGTAGCGTGATATTCATCATCATAAGGTTGCTGAAGCGCGTGCTTAGGGAGCCAACTAAGCGAAGGCTATTGCTAACGCTAATCGCGTTCACGACGTCGACCCTAGTCAGCGGAACCCTATTCTACCTCGCGGAAGCCGTTTACGGACCCCAGAAGAGCCTTACGTGGACTAGATCCCTATACTGGGCAATAGTCACGATGGCGACGGTGGGGTACGGAGATATCGTTCCCGAGACCTTCTGGGGTCGCGTAATTGCGTGTGTAACGATAGTTGTGGGCATAGCAATGTTCTCGCTATTCATATCGACTCTAGCCGACATATTTATGCAGGGAAGCTTGAAGCGCGTAATGGGGTTGGGCAGGGTGAAGAAAGTGGACGTAGTCGTGGTTGGGGCAAACGAGGTGTGTAGGGAGGCGATAAACGAGTTGAAGAGGAACATTCCACGCATAAGGATCTCGTGGGTGATGGAGAAGAAGCCTAGGACCCCGCCAGAAGACGTTGAGTTCGTCGTAGGGGATCCCACCGACGACGATACCCTTAAGCGCGCCGGCATTCAGATGGCGAAGGACTTGATCGTGTGCATTCTAGACGACTCGACGGCAATCCACGTAGTGCTAACGGCAAAGAAGCTGAATAAGAACCTTAGGATAGCTGCACTCGCTAAGAGCTCGAGAGCAGCTGAGCTACTCAAAGAGGCTGGGGTCTCGATAGTCGTTCCATTCAAGAGGCTAGGTAGGGAGCTAGCTTCGGCAGTCTTCGAGCCTAGCGTTGTTCACTTCCTAGAGGAGGTCACTACCGCTAGGGGAAAGGCCGACCTCGTTGAAGTCGTAATCGATGGTAGTCGCGACGGAAAGAATGTCGAGGAGATAATTAGGGAGCTTCAGCTAGCCGATAGGAATGCGAGGTACCTCGCCGTGATGATAGCTAAGAGAAGCGGTGAGCAAGTATTCGCACCGAGCAATAGCGCCAAGCTCAGCGCGGGCGATAAGCTCGTGTTAGTGAAGGTTAGGGAAGAAAGTGAAAAAGGCTCTGAGCAAACTGCTTAACCCTCTCCTTGCCTTCGACGTGTATACCTCGATCTTCCGAGTCTACGAATTCCGCGGCTCCTAACGGGGCGCGCGAACCTCATTGGCGGAGACTCGCTAGCCGAGGGCCTATCCTTAGGGACTTCCTCTATCGAGGGCACTTCGCCGTCCTCAATCCTCTCTATAATGCTGTTCCTACCTATGTTTAGCTGAACTTCGCCGCGATAAGTCGAAACCCATGCATTGCTTATCCTTACGCTATCCCCCGCCTCGAGAGCAGCTGCCTTGGATCCCCACGCTACGAGGGTAACCCTACCGCTATCATCGCCAACCGTGTACAAGCCTATGGTTCTATCGCCGGAGCGAGTCCTAATGGTCTTAATCCCTACTCTCTCGAGAACCCTTACCTTAACCTCGACGTTCTCTAGACCGGGCTTCAGATCCTTTATCTTTAGTTCGGGGCTAGACATCCGGGATCTATCTCTTCGGGTCTGTCGAGTTCGTGTAGCACTTCGACGTATTTAAATCCAGTAGGTGGAACTCGTACCCGTTGAATGGGTGGAGAAGCCCATGCATGCGGTGTGTAGCGATGATAGGGTGCTCGTAGGTAGGAAGTCTATTGCTAGGTACATCCTCGCTGGATTATACAAGCTGTTTATCGAGCATTGCTCTACCGTAACGTACCAAGCCCTCGGCAGGAACACGTATAGGGCTGTTGCAGCTGCCGAAGCGTTAGCTAGGTTGCTAGGCTTCGTATACATCAAGAGGGTATCTATTTCGAGCGTGATACTGAGTAGAGAGGGTAGTACTAAGCGCGTATCGCGCATTGAGATAGTGGTTAAGAGGTTGGATGAAGAGCCTTGAGGTGATTGCATGAGGGTGCCGTGGCTCGCCGATACCCAGCCGAAGAACGCTGTACTCGTAGCGCCATCGCGAGAAGCTTCGATAGCGCTCCTAGGTCTAGATTGCGATGCTAGCGCTGTGGACTTAGAGGCCGGCGCTTGCTACTGCATTAGGAGCCTCGGCGCACCCAAGCCCATTAAATGCATGGACATTCCCTACTCGAGCGTACCAACGAGCGAATTCCACATCGTTGGGAGCGCGATAGACGCGCTCGCAGCGTTGATAAAGAGGTTCGGGAATCGCGAAATAAGGTTCCTACACTTAGACCCACTAAGCGAGATCCTTAATGAGCTAGGGATGCAGAGCGCTACACTCATTAAGGACGCGCTACGCGTCTACGCTTATCTAAGTGAGAATGAGCTGGATAAAGTGGTTGAAGCCGCTCGACGAGCGGCGCGCATCGTTAAGGAGTTCGTTTCGAGAGGTGGAATCGATTCGCGCTCCCTTGAGCAATGCACAATTAGTTTAAACAACAACGTTATCGAGGCTACGTGTCGAGAGGGGTACTTAATTAGCTACGTTGCTTCGTCTATGAGCACTGATGCAAGGGCGCTGGATCGAGCCCTCGGGAAAGCGCTTAAGAACCTTTCGAGCCCCTCGACAATGAGCTCGATACTAAACTCGCTATACACTACGTGCGCTAACATGGGCTTAGAGCTACTCCATGTAGACGCCTTCCTACTAGGCGTTCCTCTGGATCGCATACTATCATCGCTAGCACTCGAGAAGCTAGGTATCGAGCCCCCGACAGGCATAGGGCTCAAGCTCTATGCAAAAAGGGGTAGCGAGGTCTTAGTGCTGGGAGCAACCATCGCTATCTACCCCGAGTGGAGAATCCGCGTAGTAACCCCCTGGTCCTTAGGTGATGGTGATGAGCGGTAGGAGCGTATCCATAGATTTAGACGAGCTTAGCAACGCCGTTGTTAAGTACGACGAGGTTTCGGACACCCTATACATCGTGCTAAGCGATGAGGAAGCCGACGAAACCTTGCTGCTTCCTAACGACATCGTTATTAGGTTAGCGCGCGGTAGGGTAATCTCAATAACTATCAGAAACGCTTGCTCCCGATAATAAATCGATAAAAACCAGTATTTGCATTATAGCTATTAACCTAAGCAAATTAGGTATAGGTATTTACAGAACCGTAACGCTCCGTTAGGAACACAATCTTTTTATACATCTTTAGGCACTTTGATATCAAGGTGTAGCAAGTGTCTAGGATTGCAGAGACAAGAAAAGTTCAAAGGTTCGGTAGATCGACGCTCATGGTATCGCTGCCGTCGGAATGGGTAAAGAGCGTGGGGCTCAAGCCAGGTGACTTGGTTAGGATAGAGGTTAGAGAGGACGGTACGCTACTCATCATTCCAGAGGCGCTCTTAGAGAAGAGGATGAGAGGCAAGGAAGTCGTCATTCATATCGACCACACGACGCCCGAGGAGATCCTCGTTAGAAGCATATACGCTATGTACATAGCTGGCTACGATAGGATCGTTATCGAGTGTGACGAGCCGTATATACTAAGCCAGCAGCTACACGCGATTAGGAACATTGTTAGGATGTTGATAGGCGCTGAGATAGTTGAGCAAACCGCTAGTAAGGTAACGATCCAAGTCTTCATAGACGTGGAGAAGTATGGGTTGGAAAACCTCGTGTTGAGAATGATAAACTCGCTGAAAAGCATGCTCGATTTCCTAATGCTCTCCATAAAGAGCGGTAAGAAGGAGCATTTAAAAGAGTTGATGGAGCTCGAGTACGAGCTTGATAGGGTGCATGCACTAGCCGTTAGATACACCTACGTACTTAGCATGCTGGGAGGAACGCCGTTCCTAACCGAGTACCGTGCACTGATTAAGGATTTCGAGGATATTGGCGATTCGCTAACTAGCGCTGCTCAAGCATTCGTGGATCAACCCGAGATACTCGGTAAGATAGGTAGCGCTCTAGCTTATCAGCTAGACGAGCTAAAGGAAATGCTATTCTACGCTTTCGACATTATCTACGACGCGCTCGTAAAAGAGGACGTGTACATGGCTACGAAGGCCGTCGATCTAGCGATAGAGATATCGAAATTCGTTTCTAAGTTGGAGGGAGAAATCCTGCCGAAGTTCAATACCGCCGAGGAGTACTCGAGAATCAAGACATTCTTCGATAAAATGCAGCTCGTCTGCAATCATCTTCAGGGAGCGGCAGAGCTATCCTTCGACATAGTGTTGGGCAAGCGGCGCGAGAAGATAGATCTTCGTAAGCGAGTTAAGCCTACTTACGCTCCTCCCCAAGCTTCTCAATAACGTCCCTTAGGTAAGGAGATATAGAGGCTGCCTTCTCTAGCTTCTCCCTATCAACTCTAAGAACTCCCTTCTCGAGCAATCTCTTCAAGCACTTCCTCAAAACCTTCCTAATGATCCACCTCTTGTTAAGCGTCTTGAACAACCTTAGGGACGCCTCCCTAATGCTCTTGTACCTCATGACAGCGTCTAGGATCTTGAGCTCCTCGTTGCTAAGCTCATTCTTTAAGTACCTATAGGCTATCCTAGCTAGGTCCACGGGATTTAGCCCTAAGTAAACATCCTCGGGGTTTAGATCCGTAAACGTTTTCTCGACCTCGAACTCTATTATCGTCACCACGTCGTCGGGGGATATCTTCCTACCATAAACCTTTTCGAGATCGCGAATTAGCTCATCAACAGAGTTATAACCATCCTTCTTAGCGTCTTCATCCGTTAGCTCTCGAACCCTCTTGTAGGTAACCTTCGTTATGCGGGCCTTAGCTATGGGGCGCCCTCCACCATGGATTATTATCTCGTCGTATCGAGGGATCACTCTACCTAGCCTAATCGTGCTCCTCTTCTTACCACTGAGTATCAAGTCCACGAACCTTCCTTTCACCATTATGTGCCTTCGTAGAAATACCTTTTCGTCGCTCATTCACTCACCTACAGCAGAGCGATGTGTGGGAGAGTTTAGATTCTCGATCCCCAATACGCTTTGGTGGGAAGGGAGCATGCGCATCCTCGTAGTTAGCGATATCCATGGGAACATAGATGCGCTTAAAGCGGTCGTAAACAGCATCAAGAACATTGACAACGTTATCGTGCTGGGAGACCTCGTTGACTACGGGCCCGACCCCGATTTAGTGGTGGACTTCGTGAGGGAACACGGCTACGCCGTTGTCATGGGGAACCATGATTTTGCCGCTGCCTACAACGAGGATTGCAGGTGTGGACCCGCAACTAAGGAGCTTAGCGTGTATACGAGGAAGAACATAACGCTACGCAAGCTATCCCGTAGCGATTTGCAATACCTATCCTCGTTGCCAAAGGAGCTCACGATAGAGCTAGGCTCTCGCCGAGTACTTTGCGTTCACGCGACACCTAGGGATCCACTATTCAGGTACCTATATCCATGGGCTTCACCTACCGACGTAAAGGAGGAAATAGCTTCGATAGCGCAAGGATACGACTTAATCCTCCTAGGGCACGTACACCACCAGTACCTGAGAATGCATAGAGGGTTGTGGATCGCTAATCCAGGATCCGTAGGCCAGCCTAGGGATGGCGATCCTAGAGCCGCCGTAGCGATCGCGAGCGAGAACGGCATAACCTTTACTCGCGTGAAGTACGATATCGAGCCCGTTCTAAGGAAGCTTCGGGAGGTCATCGATAGGGAGGATATCTACGCAAGGCTATCGCTAATCCTACGCGAGGGCTGCGTTCAAGTAGCTTAATCACGAACTCACTTCATTCCAGGCGGTATGCATACTACGGGCACGATTGCTAGTGCTGCCGCAACGTTTTCACTAAAGCTCGCCTTCCTCAGTACGTCTATCGAGGCCCTGAGCATGTCTATGTAAAGCAGGAACGGCTCGCCGCTGCTCTTCGAGATCCTCCAATACCTCTTCGTATCGCGCTCGATTCTCTCAACTCTATTCCGAAGGATTTCTTCGACTCCCTCAAGCCCTCTAGAGAGTAGCTGCATGCACTCAGTAACGCACTGTTCGTAGAAGTCTAGGATCGTGTAGTCCGCTATCCTAAGGTGTAGCTTCCACCCCTGCACGTCTAGGGACTTAACGTCGGTAACGATCTTTGCAACGCTTAGTTTTTCTAGCGCTTCCCTAACCCTCGTGCCGATGGCTAGTAGAGGGGATACGTACGTAGACGCTAACACAAGCGCCTCGCTAATCATCGCGTCTAGTCCTAGTTGCTCGGATAGTCTAACAGCGAACTCCCTTAGCTCGCTTAGGGGGAACACTATTTCCCTAAGCGGCTTGCCCCCTAGGTACCTAGATATCGAGTCTCTATAGGCGTTAACCATTAGCGGGCCTACGCCTAGATCACGATACCTGAACCTAGCTGCAAGCCATTTAATGCTATCCACGCAACCGGGTTCCTCTAGGTACCCAACCACAACGCCTCGAAGGTTCTTAACTATGGCTGCGTACCTCGCGAAGGACAAGCTACGCCACCACGATGTTTCTACACCAGCTCCAGCCTATGAGCTCGAGAATTCGCACTACCTCCCTAACCGCACACTCAACTCTCTCCCTATCTACACCCCTAACTCCCGCACCCACTATCAACACCCTTTGCGTGGAGGGGGTTACGCATGTATCAACGCTATCTCTGTGGGGGTAAACGTGCAACACAACCCCTCTAGAGTCGACCATAATTGGGATCCCGGGGGCTAACTCCATGGTCTTGCCCCCTATAGCGTTGAACTTCTCGCCTCCCCTACTCAACCTAATGATTAGCGGAGGCGCTACGCGATCGAGATCGTATATCCCTATGGGGACGAGGGTTCTCGCCGAAGCTATGTTACCCGCATCAACAACGGGGTTTATCCGAGGGAACGAACCCCTAAGGATTCTCCTAACGAGCGCTTCGCTAGAAGGCCTCGTCTTCGTGGGGTCTACACCTATAGACCATAGGAAGTCTCGGTAGGCTCGCACTATGGGGTTGCTCTTTAACTCCTCTAGGCTAAGCGTCTTCGCAATTAACTCCCTTAACTCGGCTACCTCGCGCTCTAGGATGCTCGCCACATTTTTCGCATCTACCTCAGCCACTCTCCACGCAATCGTGTAGGCAACGAAGATTCCTCTGCGCCTACACTCATCGTCAACGCCAATCAAGCCCCCTAGCTCGCGACAGACCTCCAACGCCAACCCCTTGATAAGATCTTAACCCCTAGATATGAGTTCGCTTGCGGAGTGCTAAGGAATGCCGATGACGAAGAGCAGCGTGCGTAAGCCTAGGATTGCGATTTCAGGGGCTCTACGAACCGTCTACGCAGCGTTCGCACTCGAAGCACTGATATCGGGGTTCTACGTGGTCATAACACGTAGCCTAGCACCCATATTCTTCGCTGTTTATGGCCTGTCGATTACCGACATCATAAAGCTGAACCTCCTAGCTAATCTAGCTGCGCTTATCGTAGCGCTAGCAGTCTACAACTTCGGTAACCTATTCGTCGCGGGTAGAACGAGGTTAAAGCTATCGCTATTCCACGGAATCGAGCGTATTTGCTGGGCGCTGATACCGGTAACAGCATTCTTTGCTCCAAACCTCCTTCCCCTTACCTACGCTGCAGCCATCTGCGCGACTGTCCCTACGGGCATACTCATAAACATAGCGATCATAAACAGCATGGATAGCGAGAGCGTTAAGAAGCTCTTCGCGCACCGAAGCGCGCTAGGCGCTGTTTCGAGCGTCATCGGACAGCTAACGATGGTTTTAGCCTTAGCGTTGGCTCGAACCGAGCTGAAGTACCTCTACCTATACCTCTTGGCATCGGGAGTCGGGCTCATAGCGACCATAATCGTCGCTACCGCGCCCATGAAGAACGTCGAGAGGGTCGAGCTCCGTAGCGAAGAGGAGGCCCTTGTTAAGGCCTCGACCTCCTTCGCCTTCTTCGTCGCGCTCTTAGCATCAACCTCAATTCTCGGCGTCGTTTGGGGGCCGCACTTAATAAAGAATCTGAGGGCTCCTCCATACATAGCCGCGTCCATAGGCTTAATACAGACGCTAATCAGCATCGCCGCATCGATGTTTTGGCATAAGCGCAAGTACACCTCCTACAGAATTGCCGTACTAGGCGTTGCCTCGGTACCCCTGCTAGTAGCGCTAACCCCCAATCCCTACGCACACCTAGGGATAGCGGCCCTCTACGCGTTTACTAATACCGGCGCTAACTTCCTAGCTAGCTTCATATTCGCTGACGTTTCTCGGGGGCTAGGAGTCTTCAAAGCCTCGGTAATGCTAACGAGCGCTTGGATACTATCGCAAGTCGTGGGCTTAGCCCCGTGCTACGTAGAGCTAGCTCTCGGGGCGCCCATATGGATTGTCTTCGCTACGTGCATAGGGTTCATAGCGCTATCCAGCTTCATAGCCTTCACGTCCCTTCCGGAAGTAGCAGTCGTGCCTCCGCACATAGCGAACCTCTATGCTAGGAACCTCTACCAAGTGTCTATAGCGAGCTACAGCTTCGTCATGTTCACGGTTAGGAGCTATGCCGTGCTCGCAGTTAAGTTACTCGCGTTAGCGTTCGTACTGCTACTAATATTCGTGATTTATAGGGTTCTGTACTACCTAGCGACCCTTGGTTAGAGCGATGGGTGCTGCCACTAACGAAACGCTGATGACCGTGTTAAAGGAGGCGCTACAAAGCACCATTAGGGACTTACTAGCTATAGCGCCGAAGGTATTCGTAGCCGCACTAATAATAGCATTGATAGCGGTCGTCGGCATGCTGATAGTTAGGATGGTTAGGAGGATCCTCGCATCGCTAAGGATAGACGATATAGTTAAGCCCGTTGCCGAGAGGTACCAGATACCTCTTTCCATAACGTCGATAGTGGTAGCGCTAATTGAGGTAGGGCTAGCTATCTTAGCTATATACGTCGTTGCTTACAGCCTCTTCCCCAGCTTCGTACCCTACGTCAACGCGTTCATGAACCTAGTCGGCAAGGTTATAAGCGTCATCGTGATGATATTCATTGTAGTCATATCGCTAACACTCGTCATTGAGAGGATGAGGATAGAGAGGGGTTTGAGGGGGTTCATGCTATTGCTAACGCTACTGATCTCGTTAACGCTGATAATCGACGTTACGAACATTAGCCCCGACCTAAAGCGCGCGCTTGCATGGGGATTAAGCCTCGGAATAGGGCTATCGATAGGAGTTTTCACAGCGTGGTACTTCTTTCGAGAGTTCCTCGAGCGTAAGGAGAGTAGGGGAGGTTAGTACCAACATTCGCGAACCTCGACTATGCACTCCCTAGGAACGAACTTAGTGACCCTAACGCTATGAGAAGCTATCATTATCTCGAAGCCGTGCATTCTAACGCAGTTAGCATCGATGACTAGCACTACGGGGTTCCCACCATGC
This sequence comes from uncultured Desulfurococcaceae archaeon, assembly GCA_964598805.1. GTDB lineage: Archaea > Thermoproteota > Thermoprotei_A > Sulfolobales > Ignisphaeraceae > JAADCV01. The sequence continues at coordinate 13,205 of CAZRDH010000018.1, forward strand.
CTAGAGCCAACTAGGCACGCATCCCTTACGGACGTCGATAGGTGTACGTACGCGCGCTTCATGGGCTTAATACCTTCTCTAAGTATTGATTCGAGGAACCGACTCGACGTTCCGTGAAATAGCGTTCTAGAGGTCTTATCCACGTCGTAATCTATCGAAACCCTTAGCTCAGCGTTGTGCCCGTACCTAGCCCTAATAAAGCCATCCCTAACTTCGTACCTACCCTTAGGATCCGTAAGCGCTACAGCGAGAATGTGTAGGGGCTCTACCCAGCTATACTCATCTCTATTCCTCCACCGCTCCCTGATAGCCCTCGCTAATTCCTCTATCGATACCCACCCACCCCTATCCATTTCGAGCCCTACGCACTGTGGACAGTGCCTTAGCAGAAACGCCATTAACTTGCTTAGCCTAACCCTTCTATACCCATCGAGAACAAGCTCTGCACTAACCCCGCAGTGCACGCTCTCCTCGGTAAAACACCCGCATACCCTACATCTATATACCGGCTTCATATCCCCACCCCCGCTGGGAGGCTGGTATGGTGCTTTGCAGGGAGGTTGCGGGGGTCGAGGTTCCCATAGAGCACGGCGCTGAAGTCGTGTGCTACCCAACCCCTTGGCATCCGCATTGCCGAAGCCGCTTATCTAGGCTACGGGAGTTAGGCGTAACGGCGCTAATATCCTATGGCAAGCACCAGGTAGGCGAGGTTAAGATCGTTGGGAAGGGACATGCAGCGGTAGTGGTCTTGGCTAAGCACCAGGACCACGGCTTGGTAGCGGTAAAGATTAGGAGGATGGATTCGAAGAGGCTTAGCCTCGAGCCCGAGGGAGAGCTACTGAAGCTAGCGGAGGAAACGGGCTTCGTTCCGAAAGTCTACGCATTCGACAAGGACTTCGTTATTCGCGAGTACGTCGATGGGCCGACGCTTAAGGAGTACATAGAGGTAGCAAACCGCTGCGAGCTGAGGAAGCTCTTTGCTAGTATCGCTAGGGGCTTCGCCAAAATGGATTTGATGGGGGTCGACGTTGAGGAGGTATCTAAGCCGCTTACGCAAATAGTCGTAGAGTGCGGCAATCCCTTGGCGCCTAAGCTAGTGGATTTGGAGAGCGCTAGGAGGTCCCAAAAGGCTAGTAGCTTAACGAGATTCCTAGGCTTCTTGGCTAGGTACGTTAAGGGGGTTCCAGTCTACGAAATCCTCGGTTTGGGCTCAAGCGATTTCGCTAGGATTAGGGAGCTCGCCAATAGGTACAAAAGGGCTTTAGGAAGCGAGAAGCGTGAGATTGCCGAGGAGATAGCTCGCATCATCGAGTTCGGAGGTAGTGATGAGCACGGCTGTATCTGAGCTCGCGCAATGATGTGAACCCGTGTTTCTGAATCTCGCCAAGCGCTAGTACTTGTAGAAGGGTTCCCGAAGCTCGTTTACCTCGATTATCTTGCGGATTACGCACTCAATAGCTCGCTCCCTGCTTAGGGATAGGCACTCCTCAATGCTCACCCCCACTCTCCTAGCGATGCAAGGATAGAGGATTCCGTTAGGCGATAGCCTCACCCTATCGCAGAACCTACAGAACCTCGGGTTCCCGAACCACGCTACGATCTCGACCTCCACCCCGTTGCTCAAGACATATACGGGCCTAGCATGCAGATCCCTAACGTACTTAGCGCTAGCAACCCTCTCCAAATACGCTACGAGCTCCTCGAGGGGCTTGTGTAGCTTAGCGAAAACCTCGGCTCCAAGCCCAAGGGGTTCAAGCTCTATTAGCCTAACCCTAGCTTCGTACCTAGACGCTAAGTCGATGAGCTTCTCCAGATCCCCTATCGTAAACCACTTGAGCACTACCACGTTGATCGTCAAGGGGTTCAAGTTGCATTCGTAGGCAACCTCAATCCCCTTAACAACTCTATCCAGCGCCCTAACCCCCGTAATCGAGGCGTACCTCTCGGGATCCATGCTTGGTAGGCTCACGCAAACGCGCTTTAAGCCCGCATTGGCGAGCTTGGGAGCCAATTCGCTTAGGTAGTACCCATTGGTAGTGATCGAGACTTCATCTAGGTGCTGCGCTAACGCGCGTACGATATCCACGATGTCCTTCCTAATCAGCGGCTCGCCGCCCGTAAGCTTAGCACTTAGTATGCCTAGCCTCCTACACGCTTCCCCAATAATGTCGTAGCTACTTACGCTAAGCTCACTAAGCTCACCTTTGGGTAGCCCCTCGTTATGGCAGTAAATACACGAGAAGTTGCACCTACTCGTTACGGAGATCCTAAGGTTCTTAAGAGGCCTACCAAAACGATCTTTGAGCACGCGCGTTAGCACCCGAGCCTACGCTACATCGTTACTAGTAATAAAGGGTGTCTTAATGAGCCAGGAGGTAGGCGTAGCGCTACTCTACTTCTCGAAGAGCGGGAAGTACGGCGCTTACGCCGTAGCAGCAGCCTTAGAGAAGAGGCTCCGCAATGTTCGCGTCGAGTTGATGGATATCGATAGGGATCTCAGCATCATTGAGAGGCTCCGCGCCCTCTCAAGGAAGTTTAGGAAGCTCATCATCGGAATCTCATTCAATAGCCTCAAACTAGATAGAGTAAGGACGTTAACGAAGCTAATTAAGGACTACGTCGAGAACTGCATCCTCGTAGCGGGAGGACCCCATCCCACCGCCGATCCCTTAGGCACGCTAACGAAGCTAGGCTTCGACATAGCTGTTGTTGGCGAGGGAGAGGAAACTTTCGTAGAGCTCGTAGAGGATATTGCGGGAGGCGGCGAAGGTCACGTTTGTGGTACTGCCTTCGTCGAGGGATCCCAAGTAATTGTGTTAAAGAGGGTAAAGCGTGTAAACCTAGATGAGTACCCGCCTACACCGACGTGGAGGGGGATATTCGGGCCTATCGAGATAATGCGCGGCTGCTCATCATGTTGCCTCTTCTGTCAAGTATGTTACGCATTTGGACCCCCACGCTATAGGTCTATAGAGTCCATAGTTGAGTACGCCGAAGTTATGTGGAGGCACGGGCTTAGAGACCTTAGATTCATAGCCCCTAACTCCTTTGGCTATGGCAGTCCCGACGGTATGAAGCCCGAACCCAGCGCTTTGCTAACGCTTGTAGAGAGGCTTAGGAAGCTCGCCGATAGGTATGGCGGAAGGATATTCCTAGGCACGTTCCCAAGCGAAGTAAGGCCCGATTCCGTAGATCGGGAGATGGTTAAGGAGCTTAGGAAGATGCTCGACAACAAGCGCATTATCGTGGGAGCTCAAAGCGGATCCGATAGAGTGCTGAAAATGGTGAACAGACACCATACTGTGCAGGATGTATTCGAAGCAGTTGAAGCACTAAGAAGCTGCGGATTCGAGGTCGACGTTGACGTAATATTCGGTCTCCCCGGCGAACAGGAAGAGGATCTCAAGCTAACCATAGAGATGTGCAAGAAGCTCGTCTCCATGGGCGCCCGAATACACGCCCATACCTTCATGCCCCTCCCCGGAACGCCTCTAGACGAAGCACCACCAGGATCCGTACCTACGTGGGTTAAGAAGGAGGTGGCAAAACTCGTAGGAATGGGTAAAGCTTACGGATATTGGCGCGAACAAGAGGTCCTCGCCAGAATTCTTGTTAGTTACCGAGAGTCCAAGTTCTTTTACACACTTCGTGAACAGAGAAAACATATAAAAACCGTATTCTGCTAACATTCGTCCACGAAACACTGGGTATGAAATGGACATATGTATCGAGGTTTCTTCAGCACTACGAAGAACCCTGCGTGACGCCTGTTCACGAGCTAAATTCGCGCGATATATCAACTACCCCTTTCCGAAAGCGCTATCTAGAGGTGATCGTATACGAGCTCGATCATAAGCAAGATACGGGAGTCAGGCATCGAGTGGATCGACCTACACTTCACTGACCTAGCGGGGTACCTAAGGCACGTTACGGTACATGCATCGCTAATAAATGAGGTATCGCTTAACCGTGGACTAGGAAAGCTAGACGGCAGTAGCGTTAAGGGCTTTAGCGAAATCCACGAGAGTGACTTGGTCCTCAAGCCCGTACCATCGACGTTCGCAATAATACCTTGGTCCAAAGGGTTAGCGAGGTTCATATGCACGGTGCACTCATCTAATGGGTCTAGGTTTGTACGAGACCCCAGGTGGGTAGCAGAAAGAGTTGAGGAGTACCTCGCTGAGCAAGGGCTTAAGGCAATCATTGGAGCAGAGCTAGAGTTCTTCATCTTCGACTCCGTCAAGGTAGTAGTCGAGCCCATGAAGCAGCTCTACGAGGTGCATTCAAGCGAAGTTTCGGGAACAAACTTCTTTAACAGAGTTAAGGAGGGGTACTACGTTCCAACGCCATACGATAGGCACCTCGATGTGAGGATGGAGATCTGCGACTACTTGAGGAAGTACTTCGGGGTGTCCACGACAGTGATACACCACGAGGTAGCTGGTGCTGGACAAGCAGAGATAAACTACGACGCTAGCACGCCCACGACGTCTGCCGATGCCGTCCAAACGATAAAGTTCGTAGTTAAGAACGTCGCGTGGAAGCACGGATTGGTAGCGACGTTCATGCCTAAGCCCATAGCGGGCGACAACGGTAGCGGAATGCATGTTCACATATCGATTTGGAGAGGAGATGAAAACCTCTTCTACGATCCTAACGATGAGTACGCCGAGCTAAGCCAATTCGCTAGGTACTTCATAGGCGGATTAATAGAGCATGGAAGGGCCCTCTCGGCCATAGTGAGCCCCACGATAAATAGCTATAGGAGGCTCGTACCCGGCTACGAAGCACCCGTGTACCTAGTTTGGAGCAGAGCTAATAGGAGCGCAGCTATTCGAGTCCCATACTACTTTAGGAAGGAGGATCCGTCTCGCAAGAGAATCGAGTTTAGGCCTCCTGATCCCAGCGCCAATCCATACTTAGCGTTCGCAGCAATAATAATGGCGGGCATGGATGGCGTGAAGAAGTCTATCGACCCAGGTAGCCCCGTAGATGAAAACGTTTATAGAATAGATGAGGCTACCCGAAAAGCCCTAGGGATAAAGACCGTTCCTAGATCGCTAGAGGAAGCGCTAGACGAGCTTGAAAGTGATCACGAATGGCTTAAGCCCGCATTCCCGAAGGAGTTGATAGAAACCTACATAGAGATGAAAAGGCTCGAGTGCAAGAAGTTCGCTCAGTCCGTTAGCCCCATGGAGGTCTTCATGTACTTCGACGTTTAACCCCCTATTAACCCCTTTTTGCCTCGTGTAAACGGTGCCAAGAACTCATGGGTAGTAAGGGAGCGGTACGCTCAATACTCACGCTCGCAACGCTAGGCGCTATCGTAAAGATTTTTGGTGGATTCGAATTTGGATCGAGAGCACTATTCATAGATGCCTTAACGTGCTTAGCCAACATAGTTGCTTTAGTGCTAACTACGCACTTCCTTAAGCAAAGCCTCATCCCACCCGATAAAGATCACCCTTACGGCCATCGCAGGATAGCCCTCGGGGGCCCATTCTCAACACTACTAGCATATTCCTTTGTTGGAGGAATAGCTATTACCGATTTAGTGAATGTGGAGCCTTACCACGTATCTATATATGCAGCGATTTGTGCTGGGCTAGGCCTAGCATTCTACCTAGGCGCAATAACTTTATCCAAACGAGTTGGAGGGTTCCTATCAACATACGCGGTATTCACGTGGACGGAGGTTTTCGAAAGCAGCGTAACGATTATAGCTGCACTAGGCGGCGCTATGCTGAGTTACATCGTCGATTATGCTGGGGCTATAGCGATAACTGCGTTCATATTCTACGAGCTATTCGAGGAAGGAAGGCAGTTCCTGGAATTAATTAGCGATATTACGCACCCTCAACTAGCCAAAGAAGTTGTTGTCGAGCTGCGCAGGAGGGGGCTAAGGGTTAAGAGCATTAGGCTCAGGAAGGTTTCCCACGATTACTATCAGGGAGACGTAACTATAGAGCTCGATCCCCACACAACACTGGATCAAGCTCATAAGGTGGCCGACGAAGTCGAGAAGTTCCTTAGGGAGAAGTTTGGGATAGAAGCGGTAGTACACATCGAGCCGAGAGAAGCCAAAGACTAGGCACTTCCTTATACAATAGTTTATATCCGTGCCTAACACACCCATTATGTAGAGGAGCTGCGGTAGGTGATGAACCACGTTCTTCTGCCCTAAATGCGGATCGATCATGAGAAACGTTAAGGGCAAGCTTGTATGTCCTCGATGCGGTTATACACGTAGCGCGTCGCCTCAAGACTTAGCGTCGATGAGGAAGGTAATAGTGTTTCAGCGCCATGCCGAGGCCAAGGTCGCTACCATAGGGCTTCCACCTGGCGCTGTGCTCCGAAACGATGTTTCGTGCCCTAAATGCGGTCATAAAGGCGTTTACTACTGGCGTCGCCAAAGAAGTAGCGCTGAGAGCTCGGACTCCATAGAGCGGGTATGGAAGTGCCCTTCCTGCGGACATGAATGGGTTGAGACTGAGTAGCGCATTCTCTCGTAAGCTACCTTTATATGTCTTCCCCGATTCATAGCGTTGGGTGCACGATGAAGCGAGTAAAGGAAGTGGATACATCTTGCCCACACGGAATATACGTGTACGATAGGGATACGGATACATGGGTACTAGTGAGGACCGAGGGGGACCCCTTTAAGCCCGATAAAGATGGGATCTACGTGATATACTTCGATAACACCAAGTGCCCTGCATGCCGAAGGTACGACCCGATATGGTTTAGTTACGTTAGGAAGTACTCAGCGAAAGATCCTAAACTCAACTTCGTTATAGTGCTATGCGAATGGTTTGCACGTAACTGCAAATCTGAAGCAGCATCCAAAACCTTTAGAGAGTACGACGTGCACGCATCGCCTACAACGATATTCCTCTACGTAAAGAACGGTAAGAGCGTATACAACGAGAAGTACGAGGGCGTTCTCTACGAATTCGAGCTGAGCATGATTACCGAGGGCTTCGTCGAGCGAGCCGAAAAGAGTCTTCGCGGAGAAAAGGTACAGCCACCGATAAAGGCAACCGCTTCGAGCACCCTACAACAGCTAATAACCGAATTGTTGAAGATGATCATAGAGAAGGAAGCTAAAGAGCAGTCTAAGGAGAGTGGGAAGAGCGAAAGCCGATGAGGAGGTTCTGCCGGACAACTGACTGGGTTTCCGAGCATGATGATAGAGGCCGCGAACCGAGGCCTAGCTACCCCTAGGGCGCTATTCGTAGGGAACATAACCCTCGATAACCTAGGTACGAGGATTAGGGTGGGTGGACCAGGTTTCTATGGCGGTATCGCCCTCTCGGAGTACCTAGGAGTCGATGTATACGTGCTAACCTCAGTCAACGATTGTTACGAGCCCCTGATTAAGAGCGTGCTCTCGACCTACGGAGTAAAGATCTTGCCGAAGAAGTGCGAAGACGTTGCGGTATTCAGGATAGAGAAGGGTAAGGTCGTTGCAATCGAGAGCGAGGGTTGTAAGCTTGAAGCATACGACGTGTTTAGCGTTATAGACATCGTTAAGCCCGATATACTCTTCCTAACGCCCGTATACAGCGAGTTAGGAATCGATTTAGCGAAGGAGGTAACAACGAAGTTTCGCGGAATTACGTCGATAGATATCCAGGGCTTTGTGCGGAGAGAGCGTGAGTTAAAGTGCGTATGGAGCGATGAGCTAACTGAGCTAATTACGTTAGCGAGGGTTGTGCACGGAAATGTGAAAGAGTTTTGCGTAGGAGAAAACGTTGTTGATTGGCTGCATAGAGTTAGTAGAGATAGCAATGCGATGATCATCGCTAGTATGGACGAAAGGGGGTGTTACTTAGCGTATCGCGGCGAGGTGTACGAAATACCGACCTTAGCCATAAACCCGGTAGACGATGTAGGTGCGGGAGATGTTCTAACGGCTATCGCTAGCTACTACCTTTACCAAGGGTATTCACCTCTAGAAGCCGCGTGCCGGGGTGTTGCTGCTGCAGCTCTCAAGGTGGAGAACGCATATAGCAAGTGGTTCGATAGAGAGTCGCTGGACGTGCTATCTAGAGAGCTACTAACTATGGTTAAGAAAGTTAGGTGATGACTTCAGCCTACGCTGAATCGTGATGAATACGACGGGGGCTGACGAACAAGCTCGCTAAATTGAGTCACCGCGTGGGTTTATCATCATTTACTCAGCTCTTAAAACCCCGTTCATCCCCTAGACCAGTATCTACGCCGACCCTTATAGCCACGTAAATAGCTTCGCGAACCCTCTCTCCAACGCTCTTCGGTAAAGACGTTAACCCTAGAACCTCTACCCCTAGCTGCCTCGAATAATCCCCGCAATCGCTACCGATATCCAACAAGGCATTGACTTCCCCAGCCACACCCCTCTTGGAGCTGAGAAAGTTAATTAATTCACTGCAGGAATCGAAAATCCCTACATACTCTATACCCATAACCCCCCTTATTAGCACCCCCACGATTCTCGAAGAGACCCTAACCAATACTAGAACTCTTTTCTCGCGCTTCATACTCGCTCAACGCCTTTTCGAACTCCTCGAGGAACCTATTAGCCATTTCCCTCACCTCTCTTAGAACCTCCTCGAGGACGTCTAGCGGGTGCCTAGAGCCGTCGGTTAGTATCACGACCTCAGGATCCGATACCAGGGGGTGGTCTATGATGTACGCTGCGTATACGACCCCGGGTTTCCTAAGCGCTAGCTTAGCGATTAAGTTGGGTATCGAGTGCTTGTCGGGATCCTTAACGTAGAACCTGAGCTCCTTATCGCTACACTTCTTCAACTCTATGTCCACGGGCATTATCGCACCTAACGCCACCTATGCGACTAGAGGCAAAAACTGTTTTCCGCACTCGCTTTGCGTGGGTCAGCGAGTGCAAGGTTCCTCACGCGCTCGGTGGGCTCAGGCATTCATCACCCCTCGCTAACCATGTCTAGGAATTGCCTTATAGCCTCCTCTAGCCCCATGCGTAGCTCGCCATCCTCGTTGAGGATCCCCATCTCGATAGCCTTTCTAGCTACTTGATGAGGCTCTAACCCCGTTAACATGCTGCACGCAGCCACAAACCTTCGTGTCGTGAATGGTAGGGGTAGCCTCGATGCTTTCTCGAGCGCCTCTCCCAACTCTCGAGCGTACTCGATTAGCGTATCCATATCGGTATCAGCGTAGATCATGCTCCCCTTAGCGCGCGCACTCACTCCACTAAGCCTCAATACAATTGCCAGTAGCTCTACAGGAACTGTTTTCCGTGCTAGCTTCGCTAACTCGTCAGCACTAACGCCATAGCGCGGACTCGATTTACTCCTCCTAAATAGGTTCACTATCTCGCGAAGCCTTATTGCCGTTCGCTGAACCTCTGGCTCGAACCCTATGATCCTAACTCTTATCTTGCCCCCGCGAACCTCGGCTACCACTGTCGCTTGAGAGGATAGTTCCTCATCTATCTTCTCCAGCAGCTCCGTACACAAATCCTGAGATCCGCAATCGATTTGAAGAACCTTCTCAATGATGCCGCGCTTCAACTCCTCTTCGAACCCCTTCTCTCCATAGCCATGTAATCGAGAGAGATTTTCCTCGATTCGCTATTGCCGCACCTTGGACATACCAACGCCGAATCCTTTCTCACTAATACAGCGCCGCACTTCGAGCAGTAGGCCAGCAATACGCCTAGCCTCGGCTCCTTAATCGATAGTAGTAGCGGAACGTAGTTGTTTATGACCTTAGCCCTAATGAAGTCTCCGAGCTTTAGAGCATCGTATATGCTATCGATGCGCGATTCCGAGATCTGCGATATGTGTAGCAATCCCGTGATAGGGTTCTTGAACGGAGAGTATATCTCGAAACCCACTACCTTAACCACCGCTATATCCTCCTTCACTGCGCTAACAACTCCAACGACTACATCGCCTTGCTTAGGTAGTAGCGTTTTCCTCGTTAAGGGCCTTACGCTCACGCGCCTAGACGCCATATCGAAGACGGGAATCCCTACGATTGCCGCCCTCACGACCCCGCTTTCATCTACATACGTTCCTGGACCCGCTAGGAATTCCTCCTCAACGCATAGTCGATCTCCCGGCATCACGACGTTCTTAGGTAGCGCCACACTCCTTCACCCTCTTGAAAACGTATAGCGCTACCCTAAATCTATGAACCCTCCTCTTGTGAGTTTCGTAGAGAGCGGGTATGAACATGCTCCTAACCTCTATTAACCTAGCACTAAAACCGCTTTCAATCGCCTTACTCACTATCAGCCTATGGCTCTCCTCATTGAACTTATGAATCGTGTATACAGCCCTTCGCGCAATCCTTAGCGCTACCTCGAGAAACCTCAGATCCATTCCCCGCTTAACGACCCCAAAGGGAGGGTTCATGATCACGGTATCGACGCGTAGCAGGGGAATGCTCCTAACATCCGCTAGAATTAGATGCACGCGGCTCAACTCCCTTAGGTTGCGCTTAGCATCGTTAAGGGCATCGGCATCGATGTCCACGCACAAAACCTCTCGCGCGCCTAGTATCAGCGCTCCATAGCTGAGAACCCCCGTACCGCAACCAAGGTCCGCTACAACGCGACCCTCGAGATCACCGCACATAAACGCTGTCCACAGTAGCGAGCTCGCCGTTTCCGGGTCCGTAGGGTACTGCTCGAGGAATCTCTTAGGCTTAGAGAACCCCCTTAGCATGCTTAGCTCTACAGCTAGCTTCCTCCTATCCATCACCATGGATACGCATACCTATCAACATGCCTACTCAAGGCCATGATCGCCTCTCCCGGGGTTAAGACGGGTTTCTCGTAGCTAGAAGCATCGTCTATCGCTATGCGAGGGCACGAAGCTACGACTACGCAATCGTATTCGCAGGGATCGAGATCCCTAATCACGTCTACGCCAACCCTGTAAGCTATAGCGATACGCACACGCACACCCCTCTCCCTTGCTAGGCCGATAATGCGCTGCACTATCTCCATCCTGTTCTGACCCAGAACCCCATTCACTACTAGCCATGACTTCGCGTCTACGCACTGGCTAACCTTCCAAAGCCTAACCTTGATGAGCTTATCGATCACGGGCTTAGGGCTGCTCAACCGCTTTTCGTAGGGATCGATGCACACAACATCCCTATCGAGCCCTAGGTGCAGGGCGGCTGAAGTGCAGTGAAACCAGCCTCCAGCAACTACCACAACACGTTTGCAAGACCTTGCTTCGGGGGGTAGGAAGCACCCAAGAATCACGCCACAGAACTTAGAGCCCACGCGCCTACAGACTCTCTCAACCAACCTAATGTGCTGAGCCGTCGTAACCACGCAGCACTCTCCATCACTACACGAGCTAGCGATAGCCTCTTCAAGCCACGCTTCGTCCGCGCCTAGCCACTCCAGCGGGATGAATAGCGTTGGTATGCTAGGCTTGTAGAAGGGATACTCAACGTGACCAAAATGCACTATAGCGTTTGCGCCAATCACTTTAGCGCTAAACTCGTCTACTAGGCACGCACCATAGCTAGGATTGCCACTCACGTAAACCTCGACACGCTTAAGCCTAAACTGCAGCTCTTCTACCACTAAGGCGTGGCACCGCTGAAGCGCTGGAGGTAACTGGATGAGTACTTTGGAGAAGCCGCCTCGCAATATCCAGGTAGCTACCTTATCGAGCTCAAAATCGTAGTCTAGGCAGTAGCTCGGAGCTTCGTACACGGTCTATGCCTTATTCGCTTCACGTATCACTATCCTAGTCCTTATCGGTAGCTTCGATGCTGCCCTCCTCAGCGCTTCCTTAGCGTGCTCTAAGAACTTGCTGTAGGTCCTAACCTCGATAATCTCAGTCCCTAGGTCTACCCTAGCCGCCGTACCCACGGGCTTACCGAATGCTAGCCTCATACCCTCTTGCAGCCTATCCGCACCCGCGAAAGCCATCATCTTGTGCTCCCTGAGGACGTGGTGAGGATACGTTCTGATAATCAGCATGTAGTTCTGGTCTCCTACGGTAGTGCTAAGGTACTTATGGGCCATTACCCTAGCGGCCTCTAGAGCGTTGTGCCTAATAACGCCCTTTTCGAGCGCCATTAGCACCCCTATTATCTCGGGCTGAATGTGCGGGTTGCCCATTACGAACTTAGCTATCTTTGGCGGTGGAACTCCGTGTATGTACTCCTTCCTTGTGTACGGAGGCTTATCCTGGTGGGTATAGCACCTAGCGGGCTTCATGGGCATAGCTACCTACACCCAGGCTCGCTACTATCCTCTGACCTATAAACGATCTTTATCCTCGCGCTCTAGGCACTTCTCCACGATTCTACCGATCCTCCTAAACGCCATGGTTACGTAGCCTAGCTCGGCCTTCGTGAGCTTGGACGTTCTGATCATCCTCTTTAGCGCTAGCGACATGGCTTCGCGCTGCCTTTCATCGCTCGCTACGAGCTTGACGAGCGCGTCTATGTACCTATCCGCTATCCTAATCGATTCCTCGGTAGCTAGATCAAGCACGTCGAGGCTCGTCTCCGTAGCTAATCGGCGGAACAACGCGTAGAGTACGATCGCTACAGAGTGGCTGAGGTTTAGCGTTGGGTACTCGGGGTTCGCCGGTATATGCACTAGGATGTCGCACATCGCGATCTCGTTGCGGGTAAGCCCAACGCTTTCCCTCCCAAACACTATCGCTACGGACGAGTATCTAGGGGCTATCTCTGCAAACTCCTCGAGGTCCATAGCCTTCCTAAGCACGTCGCCCTCCTTACCTACGTGAGCCGATGTGCACGCTGAGAGTGCTACGCCGCTAAGTGCCGAGCTCAAGCTATTCACTACCCTAACCCTACCGCTATCGAGATAGTCAACGCCTCGAGCTGCGAACCTACGAACCTCGTCGCTAAAGGGATTCACGCGCGGATTCACTAGGTACAGTTCGTCAACGCAAAAGTTCTTGCATAGCCTCACCACAAACCCTAGGTTTGCCTCTCCTTCGGTTCCGACGAGTACGACCCTAACTCTGGTTCTCTTCATCGCTACACCCCCTCGCATCAACAATCCCTATCCTTTCGTAGAAGAAACTCTTCTTCCACTCAACGACGATATCCCGACACTTATCCGCAAGGGCGTTCACTAGCACCTCGAACTTCTGAAGGGATGATACTACGAACAGTATCCTACAATCATCGCCGCAAATCCTTACCGCGTCTCTAAGGAACTTAAGCGCAATCTCTACGCCTCCAACCCCACCGCTCCACGAGGTAGCGCCATTAACGCTATCGGATACCGGTAGGTAAGGAGGGTTGAAGATCACTACCTTCGCTACGCCACTCCTCATACACGACCCACTATCGCACTGCACAACATCGACTAGGTTATCAACCTCGTTAACGCTCATGGTTTCCCTAGCGCAGTACGCTGCGCAAGGAGAGATGTCGACGCATATCGTCAAGAATCCTTTGCGCGCTAGGGCGATGCTTAGAATCCCCGTGCCGCAGCCTATGTCTATAGCGATGCCTCGACCACGAACATCCTCTAGAGCCTCTAAAAGAGCGTAGCTATCATCGCTAGGCTCGTAAACGGACGGGCTTAGGAATACTGTTGCGAAGCCTAGTGATTTCAACATTCTTTCCTCTCTACACAAATACGCGCTATCTCCATTACGACCCGCGGCTCTAGCTCGAAAACCCTCGCTCTCAACCATTCCCTTAGCGCCTCGCTAAGCTCTCCGTATGCCCGAGGAAAGCACTTTCTAAGCACCTTATCTACAACCTTGTTCCTGTAGCTAAAGATGCACCTAGTCACGTTCTCGACCACAGACATCAACTCGTCGTATTCGCGAATCCTCTCCATGAACACTGTCGAGGAGTAGACCTCTGGGCTAGGCCTAAACGCTCGCGGGGGTATGTCGAAGAGCTTCTTAATGTTAAACGATAGCTGCATTATCACGCTTAGCCTACCGTAAGCGCTAGTCCCCGGCTTCGCGATTATCCTCTCGGCAACCTCGCGCTGAAGCGTAATCAAAGCCTTCTTAACGCCGCTTCTAACCATTGCAAGAAGTAGCTCGCTCGATATGTGGTAAGGCAGGTTACCAACGACATTGCGCGGTGCGTTTGGAGAGAAGAGTGCGTAGCGCGCATCAGCTATTACGACGTCTAACATAGCGAATTCCCTACACAACGCGGTTAGTATGGGAGCAAACCTCTCATCGATCTCAATAGCTATGACCCTAAGTCCACTCCTTACCAGGAACAGTGTTAGGGTTCCAGGGCCCGCACCTATCTCGAGTACGGGGCCTTCGGTCGCTAGGTAAGAACTAGCGCATCGAGCTATACGGGTTAGGTAGCCCCTGTGGAAGAGGAATACTTGGCTAAGCTTCTTTCTAGGCTTTATGTCCAAGTGCTTAATCATGGACTTTATGTCTCTTAAATCCATCCTACCAGGGATCCCTATACCCAACGCGTTCGTATAGGAACCTCAGGTAGTTTAGGAACCGTTGGTCAGGGTTCCGCGGGTAGGGCTCGACGAAGAGGTAGTACCTCTCGTCGCCTTGAAGCTCCTTTATTATCCTATCTACTATGAGCTTCGCTGGATCGTTTATCCTAACCCTCTTCTGGATGTCCTCGAAGGACTCGAACGGCTTCTTCTTCCTCTCCGCGAGTATCTGCATCAACGTCTTCTTGCCTACCCCCGGCAGGAGCTCTAGGCTATGAAGCCTAATGTTTATCGGTTCAGCAACGTTGAAGAACTCTACGAATACTCGCTCCTTCTCGATAACGATCTTCCGAACTATGTTGGGGAGATTCTCGCGCGCAACCGTTGTTAAGTCCGCGTATGTAATCCTATCGCTAACGCGGTGCCCCGGAGCGTTAGGGGATGTGGCTATGGGTACTCGCTCACCTATCGCGGGAATTATGTTTGGTAGAGGCTCTATCTCGACTAGCGTAAGCCACTTGGAGCCTATGGCTTGGGCTACGGGCATCCTCCTATGCTGGGGATGCCTATCTATCGGGTTGCCGTAAGGCATGTAGTCTAAGACGTAGGCGAAC
>CAZRDH010000019.1:0-5522 GCA_964598805.1 uncultured Desulfurococcaceae archaeon
GCTATTCCAAGACCCAAGCACAGGCAAGTACTTCAGAGCCAAAGTACCCGACGACTACCCAATCTGCGGATAAAGCCATCCCGAATATTTACCCTCTATACAAAGCGTTTTTTGCAATGGAGCTCTACCCTCTAATTAATCATGGGAATCTCATCGGTTTCGTAGGCATAGCTCCTGACGTACTTCTATTCCTTAGAGGAACCACCGCAAGAACCTTTATTCTAACTCCTAGAGGCATTGCAATTGACATTACAAACGTTGTTAAGAGCGATGATGTATGCACATCGAGTGGATGTGTGGGTTTAAAGACTTTATGTAGCTACGTGCCTCCTGTCTATGGATGCACTCTATGTCGGGTAGACAACCTCATTGAAAGGCTCTCATCGATTCTCAAGCCCGTTCTCGAGGGTCGAAACGTTATTTTATGCTATAGTGGGGGCAAGGATAGCTCGGCTGCTTTAGCCATATTAGTGCGATTGCTAGAGCGAATCGACTTCAAGCTTCACGTTGTTTACGTGTATGTGCCTTACATAGACGATCGCAAGGGACCCGATATCGCGTGTAGACTAGGCTCAAAGCTAGGGGTGAACATCGAGGTTATTGAGCATAGGCGAAGGGATGTTAGGTCCTATCTAAAGTGGAGGGGCTTACCTAGGCTTGGCGACAGATGGTGCACTAAATTCAAGTCTATGCCCATTAAGAAGCTAGCTAAATCCCTTAACGCTATCGTAGTCGTTGCTGATAGAGCCGTCGAGTCCCCGAAGAGGTGTAGAAAGCTTTTGCGAGCACTAGTCTCGACCCCTAAGCCTGGCGTGAGGAAGCTCTATCTATTGTTTAATGCAACGTTATTGGACTCGATACTCATATGTAGGGAGCATAACCTTGTGCACCCCCTTTACCTAGCCGGAGCCACTAGGGTTTCGTGTGCGTTATGCCCATTCAAAAGCCTTTACGAGTATAGCGTAGCTAAGCAAGAAGTTGAGGATCCATGTCTAGTCGAGACCGTGATGGTTAAGGAGTGTAGGAAGCTATATTCAAAGATCGTATCTGAAGAGGAATTCCGCGAATTCATGCTATGGAGGTTCGCACCTAGGAGGGCTAAGGTCTTCGCAGAACTTCAGCAATACGCTATGCGCTACCTCGTCGAAAGCTTTTTCCTTAGCTACGAGGAGATTTCTAAATGGTTTCGAAATATATGGACCTCGCACTTATCGGTACCTAGCATAGACATCGCTATGCTTAGGGATCTCTGTAGTAATCTAAGTTAATCACCTTTTCAGCAACCTTCTTAACCTTCTCCACCCCTTCCCTTACGCGCTCATCCTCTAGCTCCTTAGCCCGTAATTCGTTTGATTCCAGTACGAACTCTAGTAGCTTTGATTTATAGACTTCGTTTAGTATTCGGGTATTAGGTATTAGGCAGTGACCCCCAATGAATCCTGGGAAGTATATAGGCCTATCCCTTAGCACTTCGTGAACCTCACGAACGAATTCAGCCACGACCCCTATGTCGGCCCCTACGCGCAAGGCTATTCTATGCAGTTCCTGCCACGATGCTATCATGATCGCTCTATACACGGTTTCCCAGAGCTTCGCTAGCTCTAGAGATTCCGGATCAGGAGAAACCACGGTATTGAAACCTAGGGACTGCAAATGGTTAACGATAATGTCCTCGGAATCCTTTGGCAGTACTGCAACCCACTTCGTCCAGAACCTCAAGTGCTTCTTCAAGTTCGGGTGCTTACCGCGCACAGGGCTATATGCCGTGGGTATGCCTACGCGCTCGAAAATCCTTCTAGTCGTGCCGGGAGCCACCGTGCTGTGAATTACGATAGCACTAGGTCTCCACATATCGACGTACTCAACAACTACGTCCACAAAGCGACTTCCATAAGGTATCGCTATGTGCAGGAAGTCGATGCCCTTAGGTATGTCGTTAAGCCCGTGGATCGTCTTGGCCTTGTCCACGTCGTACCCATAGACTTCGTACTTACCGCTTTCAGCGATAATCTCGTAGAGTGGACGACCAACTTCCCCTAAGCCTACAACGACTACGCGTTGCAACCCCCTATCCCACCGTAGTGATGTTGCTAGGGGATTTTATCAGCCACGGACGCTCTCATCACGATTCAGGCGGTAGAGGGTTCATCACCCGCTACGCTTTTCTCCAAGCTAAGACCATCTCCGCTAGGGCTCTATATGTTCGCACCTCGCGAAGTATCGATGCATGCCAAGCTAATAGTTGATTACAGCCTAGAGGTTAGGAAAGGCGATTACGTAGCCATAACGGGGTCTTACGAAGCGCTTCCATTGCTAGTAGAGCTAGTTAAGGAGGTGGTTACGCGCGGCGCCTACCCCTACGTCGTTATACAGGATGAGGTTCTTCAAGAGGCTTTCTATAGGTACGCACCTAGCGAAGTTCTATCCATGGAGCCTAAGGTGGATAAGTTCATAGTCGAGAACTTCGACTGCATGGTAAGCGTACTTTCGAGTACGCACACGAGGTACCTATCGTCTATAGACCCCGAGAAGCTAAGGATTTCCGCAAGAGCCCGTAAGGATGTCCAGAGGGTATTTCTGGAGAGGTCTTCTCGTGGCGAGCTTAGGTGGGTCGTAACTCCGTATCCAACGAAGGCGCTAGCTCAGGAAGCCGGAATGAGCTTAACTGCATTCGCGGAGTTCGTGTGGAGAGCTCTAAAGCTCTATGAAGGCGATCCGGTTAGGGCTTGGAGGGATCAAGCGGCTTTTCAGGAAAGGGTTTGTAGAGCGCTTAGCAAGGTAGACGAATTGAAGGTCGTTGGCGAGGGTGTGGATCTCCTCGCTAAGTTCAGTGGGAGGAAGTGGATTAACGATGATGGGAAGAACAATATGCCTGGGGGCGAGGTGTTCTCTGCTCCGCACGAAGATAGCGTTGAGGGATGGATAGAATTCGATTATCCATCCGTATTCCGAGGCTATGAAGTGGAGGGGGTAAAGCTCGTGTTTAAGAAGGGCGTTGTTGTGGAGGCCCACGCTATAAAGGGTGAGGATGTACTACGCAAGGCTCTCGAAGTTGATGAGGGTGCGAAGAGAGTTGGAGAGTTCGCCTTCGGATTGAATTACTCTATCGATAGATGCGTTAGGAATACGCTATTCGATGAAAAGATTGGTGGTACCATTCACATAGCCCTAGGAGCCGCGTACCCAGAGACTGGGGGAACGAACGTGAGCGCTATTCACTGGGACCTAATTAAGGATTGCAGGAAGGTTCGCGTGTACGCAGATGGCGATTTAATCTACGAGAATGGGAAGTTCGTAGAGGGAGTGCTCTAGGCCATGGTAAGGTACCTCGTGGAGCTAGCATACAGGTACTACATGTGCTTAGGGTACTCGGTTAGGATAGCTGTGCCTATACCGTATACCAAGAGGGTTGGCGGCGTAGAGAAGAAGTTCTACCAGTTCATCGACGTCCTAGCTCTAAAAAGCGATGAGGCTATCGTAGCGGAGTGCCGTGATTTTAGGAACGTTAAGAAGGTTCGGGATTCGCTAGCTAGGCTCTGCAAGCTATTTGAACTAGCTTTGAAGGCGTTAGAGCCCGAGCTATGTGGGCGCGTAAGGAAGCTCATTTTGATCGTGGAGGATAGGGATTTGAGTAAGATAGAGCCGTATCGCAAGCTACTAGACTCCAGGGGAATTAGCGTGCTTAAGCTATCCGAGATCATTCCCGTGTTAATCGAGTGCAGCCTTCGTGAAGAAGAGTATAGGAAGGCTCGCGGAGAAGGAGACCTAATACTCGCGGTGATTCGTGCAATACATCGATACTACACATCGATACTACGCTAGCAAACACGAATTAGAGGTGAATGAGCCCAAGCATTAGGGCTAGGAACATCAACGCTATTACGGGAACCGTTAGCGCGATGTACTTAGGCGCTAAATCGAAGGTCCCAGTTATTATCCGGCTAACAACGAGGCTTGCCATCACGTCCATGAATATAGAGGATACGAAATAGCTTGAGGTTACGAAGGGAACGTTGATGCTACTAGCCCCTGGAAGGGTCGCGAGCTTAGGCGCGACGTACTCTATGAGCCACACGATAACAGTTCCCGAAGCTGCGAAAGCTAGAACTGCCATTAGCGCTACGAGCCTTTGCTCAGCTAGCCTATGCCTACGTATAAAGTCCATTCTCTGTATTTGCTGAACGTAGCGATTAGCTTCCGCGAGGACTTCGGGAACCCTACCACCACTAAGCATCGCTATTACGAATGACGAGGCTAGCAACCTAACCTCGGGTGGAGCTCTACCGAATACCTTCTTCATGGCTTGGTGAGGGTCTTCCCCAAGCCTAATTAGCGACACGAATTCCGTAACAGCGCTTTGAAGAGGCTCGCCAACGATTCTGCTAGCCTCCTCTAGTGCGTCTAGCAGCGGTACTCGAGTCCTGGTCATGGCGGCTACGCTGGATATCAACTGCATTAGCTCGTTCCTCATGGATTCGTAGTACGCGTACCTAGCCCTCGTGAATACGTAGATAGCGCTGGAAACGCCCGATACCACACACGCTACGAATAGAATGCTCTGGGGACCTACGGGTAGGATTATCGCTAGGGGCCCGAAAACGAATTCCTCGAAGCGTATTCCAACTGCGTGCTGAAGCCCTAGGAAGCTCGTTAGCGCTTCGTAACCGAATATAGGGATGACTATGCCTATCGCTAGGAACGCCGCTATGGCTAAGGCTAGGCGAGTGAGCGTGAATATGCGCATGCTCTACACCCTCAGCTTCGAAACCATCGAGTCTACGATCACTAGGGTAGCGGCAGATAGTATCGGCACCATCACGAACACTGTAATGAACATTATGCTCTCGAACGTTAGCCCAGCGCTCGGCGCAACCATGAATAGGATGGAGAGGACGCCTAATAGTAGTGGCATCAACATGCATACAGCCAAGTAGCCCTCCATTATAACGCCAATATCGTTAACCACCTTCTCAACCCTAATACCGTACCTATCGATGTAATCCCTCATCGCGTTGCTCACTGAAGCCGCTAAGTCACCTCCAATCCTCGTAGCGGCCGCGAGATCTAGAAACAGCGTTCTTAGCGTCGGCGATGGAGTTATCGTAGAGAGCCTACGCAAAGCCTCATCAATAGGTATGCCTATGCGCATCATCGACCTAAGCATCTCGATCTCTATCCTAAAGTTCTTCAAGTCCTCGAGGTACCTACTATACAGAATCTCTATCGCTTGACTAAGAGATGAGCCCGCTGCAAGTAATAGCGATAGCATTAAGGCAAACGCTGGGAACTTCGCTTCGAGAATCGCACCCCTATTGCTATACAGCGTCGTAGGCAAGGCAATGAATACAGCTAGCGATAAGGGTAGCATGAACGCTAGCGAAATCGCCAAGGATGCGAGCCCCGCGATGAGAGGAGGGAATCTCGGTGATAACGCTAGGTACGCAAGCAATCCCCCGACAATAAGCGCTAGTAGTATTACGGCGGAGCACTTTCTACAGTACGAGTCGAAGCTCGTATCGATA
>CAZRDH010000020.1:0-3317 GCA_964598805.1 uncultured Desulfurococcaceae archaeon
TACCTAGGGGCTCGCAAGTAATAAGCTTAGAAGAACTTTAGTCTAGACCTAAGCTTCGCCCTCCTCCGAACTCCCTCCTCGTAGATAGCTCGAATTAGGGTCTCTAGCCTCTCCTTATCGCTCTTCGGGATATCCATCTTCTCTATCTGGGCATACACATCCGCTAGATCTATCTCGCTGTATATCGGTCTCGACCACATCGGAAGCTCTTCACCGATCCTATAGATCTTTACGTACATAACGTTGCCTTCTCTCGGTCTCCAAGGCCTGTAGATCTTTATTACGTACTTAGCGTTCGGTGGTAGATTCAAGCAGTACTCCATGCCTACGACGGGTCTAAGAGCTTTGAGTCCCGGTACCACTATAACCATGTTTTCCCTCGGCTCGTAAGACTTCGTAGCCGGTAGGAAGCACACTAGGTTCTTTTGGGGAACCCACTTAATCCCTATCTCCATGTGCCCTAGCTACCTTGCTCCGTAGGCGAATAGAAGCTTTTTCGAATCCCTAGCGCCTTGAACGCATTGATTACCTCGCTAGGGATCTCCTCGATACTAACGATCTTCCCCACACTAATGCACTCACCTCTCACTCTAACCTTCGCTTGAACTCGCAGAATAGGCTCTTTTAGTACGTTCCTATCTCGCTCTAGATAGACCTTAGCTTGGAATAGGTTCGTTAGCAGAGAGATATCGTAGCTCGAACCGGATGAAGCTACCCTTAGAGCCATGACCGAGATGCTGCTGGGGTCGAACTTGAGCTCGATGCCAACGAACCTAAGTATCGTAGCGACCATCTCTATCGTGTCGAGATCCGAGGAGCTCAACACGTGGATCATATCCACCCCCATAAAAACGCGGTGCTACTCAACGCAGTACCTCTTAACGCAGTCCTCGACACACGCTTTCTTCTCCTTAATGCTCCTAAACTTCTCTATACATGCCGAAATACAGCTCTCTAGCTCCTCCGGCTCCCTAGTCTCGCACTCGATACCGTACTCGACAAAGACGTACTTAACCAAGGAGCTTCCTACCCCTCAGCACCGCTACCCTATACACTTCAGCTAAGCCCTTAGAGATCCTATCGAGCGTCTTCACAACCTTCCTCACGAAAACCTCGGTCTCTAGATCCCTAAACTCATTGCTTACAGCCATCCTCATCTTCTCCACAAAGTCGTTTACAGCTACATCACCATCGATCTTAACCTCGAACACGTTACCGTCTCCCTCGACTCTAGCTATCGGAGACCCGAAGAAGACTACCTTGAACCCGTTCTCATCATCTATGCACACTATCTTCCTATCGCTTTCGAAGGGCGTGCAACTCGATACTCTCCTCTTCAACTCCTCTATTCTACTGGGTCTCAGTACCCACCCAGCGATGGAGTTCCCTAGGTACGTTGCTAGCAATAGCTTCTGAACCGCTTCCTCGGAGCCGAGAACCGTTGCTATAGAGCTAGCGATCTCTCTTAGCTTCCTCAAGTCCAGTATGGTATCCGTAGACACCTCGAACTCCGTATCGCTAACCACCATGCGTAGATCTCCCTTTCCCATGATACCCACGAGTATATCGACCAAGTACTCCGGCTTGCGCACGAACTTGATTCCCAAACCGTGGAAACCTATGAAGCTAAACCCCCTCATACCCCACCCCCGAGAGGCGCGAAAAATGGATTAGGTTACGATTGCTTTTACTAGCTTAATCGACTTCGATTTTCTAGGAGGTGGAAGGCTGAGCGTCTCGCCATCGCTGAGTATAGCCACGAGCGGTAGCGAAGCTTGGAGCGGCTCAATGTAGAAGTGTAGGATAGCTATTACCGAACCGCGCTCTCGAACAAAGGTAACTACATTAGACTTCAATCGGTTCGCGAGCTCGTAGTCTTGGTACCACACGATGAAGCGCCTCAGAGGATCTAGGAAGAGGTCTATAGCGGCCATAACCTCTTCGAAAGCGCTAGGCCCCTTCATAGAAGCGCTAACGCTCTTACTCGTAAACGACTCGCTAACCTTAACACCGTTCGCGAACACGCTTCGAGAAACGTAGATGTCTAAAAGCTTGCTCCTCACATCGATCTCCACGCTAGTTCTGTAAACACACTCCTCTTCCCCACCGAGCAGCACGGAGATTACGTCCACCTTCAGCTCGCTTCCATCGATGCGCTTAACAGCGTATATCGGATAACCCGAGCCGATCTCGATATCGCTCACAACCCTCTTAAACCACTCCAGCATGTCAAACCAATTGATTTCTCGGTAACCCATGCACACCCCCATGAAGTGAAAAACTAGTCGAAGTTCAAACCGATTATGCTTCGATAGCAACTGATAATCGATATGATTTCCCTAACTATCGAGTGATCCACCCTACCCTCCTCAAACAACCTAGATATCGCTGACAACCTAGCGTATAGCCTCAAGCCCGATGGGTCGCGGAAGTACCTAGGCTTCCACCTAAACGGCTCTAACACACTCAAATCAACACCTTTCTCAGCCTCGAAAACCTTGGCATAGACAACGCTATCAGCGTAATTCGGTGATACAACGTAGTATAGCAAGCACAGCGTTCTAGAGACTTCGGGCCCAAACGTGAAGATTAGCCCTATGCACACTTTCCACAGCGGCATCATCACGAGATCGGTAACTTTATGCGCTTCGACATTGAAGATCTTCGATATCAGCATACCTAACCCCCATGTAAAAAGGCTAGAGTTCGACAATTTCATCCGCTTTCTCAGGCTTAACGACATCGATTTTCGTTCCGTAGCCGATCTCTCCACTCCACGACTTTATCAATATCAGCACGCTACGTAGATCTAGGTAGCGCACCGTAATAACGTTGTAGAAGCCGTTTCTACACTTCCTCAACTCAACCGCAATCGGAAGATCCGCTAGACGCACCTTCTTCGCAACACCGAGCACATCGTTGATCAACTCGTTCGGAACTTGGGGATCTACATATGGATCGCTGACGTACTCAGCTAGATCTTCACCTAGCTTCTTCGGCACTATAACTAAGTAATCCTCGTAGACATCGGGAACGCTAACAACACTCCCCTTACCAATCAGTTGGATAGCGATAGCAGTATCCTCATCTAGGTTTACAATATCGAGGAGGTCAGCCGTTCTAACCGGATAGTAGTATCGATACTCGATTTTGAATATGTAGTGAGGAACGCTCATAGCGACCCCCATAAAAATAAAAATTCTGGAGTAGGGACTAGATCTCACCTTCCTCGTACTTTTCCTGCAAGGATCCAAGATCTCTTTTAATTGAGTTGCATAGACCCATCACTTGGGAACCTAGACTTTTTAGCACAATAC
>CAZRDH010000021.1:0-9073 GCA_964598805.1 uncultured Desulfurococcaceae archaeon
GTTCTAGTCTCGCCGCGAGTCCAGGTCCATACGTCCCTTATGCCGGCCATCCTAAGCACGGCCTTAGCAACGTCACCTGCTACTAGGCCCGTGCCTAGGGGTGCTGGCCTTAGCTCTATCTCAACGCTTCCGCACTTACCCCGAACCTTGAAGGGTACCGAATGCGGTTCACCACACCTACACTCCCAGCTACCGCAACCCCTCCTAACCGGTATTATGTTGAGCTTGGCGTCGACAAGTGCTTTCTCTATAGCGACCCTCAGCTGCCTAGCCTTACCAAGCCCTACACCTACATACCCATCCTCGTTCCCTACGACTACAAGGACCCTAAACCTCGATATCCTACCAGCGTCGGTCATCTTCTGGACGAGGGTTATGTCCAGTATCTCGTGCTTTAGATCGGGTAGCAGCACGTCGACGATCTCCGGCTCGCGGATTAGCCAGTTGTTAGCGAAGATCTCGTCGATCGACGTTATCTTGCCTTGCTTAACCAACATTCCGAGCCTAGTCCTAGGCTTCCACTCCTCTATCGAGACCCTACTCATTGCGTACCACCCGCCACGATCTGGCTAACGATTTCTTTCGCAACCTCTGACTCTGGAATCGAGCTGTAGACCTGCATTATAAGGTTCTTCACTTCCTCGAAATGCTTGGGTAGGTTCCTCGGGTCGAAGCCCTTAGCGAGGAGCTGTGAGAATTGGCGCTGGAACTTCTCGGGGTTTTCATTAGCGAGCATCTCAGCGTACCTAGCTATCGTCTCCCCTCTAATCCTGTCCTCGCTAGGAATCACTTCTTCGCCTAGCGGAACCTCTACGCCCGCATCAACGACTCCCTTAAGCGCCGCAAACACCTTCGCTCCCTTCGTCGGTCTGTGGAGCCCTATATCAGGAATGGCGTACTCTATCCCAAGCTTCTTAGCTCGAAGACCCGCTAGCAACCCCGTGAGGTAGGCTGCCGGGGTATTCTTCGTACCTCCCCTCCACCCAAAGTACTTAACGAGCTCCCTACTGTGGGCGGCAACCAGCGTGAAGTCGCCTATAGGCGTTGGATAAACGAATTGAACCCATATGTACTTATTCGTCTTCCTAACTACGACCCTTATCTTCCTGCTCTTAACCATTTCGTACCTCTTGTAGTAATTCGTTTTACCCTCCCTACGCCTCCTCCTAGGAACCTTGTACTTAGGGCCGTGCGCCATCCCTCATCACCTATAGTCCTGCGGTAGTAACCCGTGGTCCTTCATATACCTTTTCAAAGCCGAGAGGCTTTCGAAAGCCCCTCCCTTAGCCATTAGGTAGAGCTTTCTATACGTACGCCTATCGATAATGCCGTGATCGCGAAGCCACCTAAGGAACCTCCTTATCTTCCTAATGCGGTTCATCCACGCCTCCTTCTTATCCATTCTAGCCCACTTAGATCCCTTCCTCTTACCCGGTCCCCTCCTCCTACCCTTTTTACGTTGCTCATGCCTAATCCTCCACCTACCCCTGCTATTACTATGTGGTGGCTCTACGGTTATCACACCATCCTTTATTAACCTCCTTATATCCTCCTTGGTAACAGCGCTAGCAACTCTATCGAGTTGCTCAGGATCGAAACGAATCCTAGTTTCTCCAACGCCTAGGATTTCCGCAGCCAGCCTCCTTTGATAGCTTAAGTCCATGTTTGCCACCCACGCTATAGCATCTTCATGCGTTCAATACCTTAAATCCTCTATTCAGGGCTTCCCTAACGATCTCCATCCTCTTCTTCAAGCCGACGGTCGACGATACGTAGACTGCGTGCTTCTTGGGATCTAGCTGCTCTAGGTCCTTAACGGAGGATACTACGACTGTTTCGTAGCCGCTTGGATGAAGGTCTCTAACGTCCTTAGGCATTCTGTACCCTACGCTAGCCATCGGCGGGTAGCCCTTGAGCTTGAGCCTAACCTTGTTGTCCTTACCCCTAGGCTTCTTCCACTTAAGGTCGTTCTCGAACTTTGGGAACTTCCACCATAGCCACCTTAGGAATACCGGGCGATCCTCAGCCATCTCCTTCCTTTCTCGGCCTAGCTCCCTACGCTTTCTGAGCTCCTTAAGCACCTCCTTTCTCTTTCTAAGGAGCTCTTCTAGGCTGCTCATTCTGCGGGACCCCTCTCGTAGATGTATATCCCGTCGACAAAGACCCTCCTATCCTTATCCTTAACCTTAGTGGCTAGCTCTATGTTAGCAGCGGTCTGCCCGACGGCCTCTATATCGATTCCCTCCACGATAACGTCCTTGCCCTTTACGGTCACCTTCACGTTCCCAACTATCTTGGCCCTTCTAGGGGCTTTCTCCCCAAGGAAGTTCTCTATGATGACTTCGTCGCCAGACACCTTTACGGTTACGGGGAAGTGCGTAGTTATGATCTTTAGCTTGTACCTCCAACCCTTAGTAACGCCTATGATCATGTTCTCTATGTGCCCAGCTAGCGTACCCACTAAGGCCTTCTTCCTCTTATCGGCGAAGAACGCTTCTATCACGACCTTGTTATCCTCCTTCCTAAGGATTATCCCCTTAGCGTGGGAGAAGTCTCGCTCTAGCGTACCCTTAGGGCCACTCACCCTAACCTTCATGCCCTCTATCTCGACGTTTACACCCTCCGGAATCTTTACGACTTCCCTAACCAGCACCGCCCTAGCCATCGCGTTCACCTCGTTAGTATACGTACGCTAGCAGTATGCCTCCCGTGTGCTTCTCTAGCGCTTCCTTATGGGACATTACTCCCTGAGGCGTCGACAGGATTATTATGCCTATGTCCCTAGACGGAATGAATCTCCTTAGCCACTGAGGCATTTCGAGGAGATCACGGTACTTAACGGGCCACCTAGGCTTTATCGCACCAGCCTTGTTTATCCTACCCAGCAGCTGAACAACGATTTTACCCCACCTACCATCGTCTATGTACTCGAACTCACCTATGTATCCATGCCTCTGCATGACGCGTAAGACCCTTATTATTAGCTTCGATGCTGGCCAAATCACTACCTCTTTCTTCCTCCTCATCTCAGCGTTCGTTATCGCGGCCATCGCGTTGGCTAGGGGATCCATTAACACCATGCTTCAACACCTCAGTTGTACTTCCTAAAGCCGAGCATGTAAGCTACTTCCCTAAAGCATTGCCTGCATAGGTAGAGACCGTATTTCTGAATTACTGCGTCCCTAGCACCACACCTTCTACAGACTTGCACCCCCCTACCATACTTCCTAACTTCCGGAGGCCTGAACTTACCCATGGCGCTCACCTCTACTTACCTACAATCCTAACCCCGAATAATAGCTCTAGGAATAGCATTGCCTCTTCCCTAGTTACTCGATGCCTCTTGGGGATAGTCCTTCTACACCTCCTCCTACGCATAACTCTGAACCCCGGCCTCTCGAAGGTTATCGCAACGTCCATTCCGAATATCCCTAGCTCGGGATCGTACTTAACCCCGGGAAGGGCGATGTGCTCGGTTATGCCGAACGCAACGTTTCCAAAGGGATCGAAGCTCGATGCCTTAATAGTGTAGTTCACAGCGTAAAGCGCTTTCTTAAGGAATTCGAGAGCCTTATCGCCGCGAAGCGTTACTACCGCTGCTATGGGCTGGTTTCGGCTTATACCGAACTCCTTTATCGTTTGCTTAGCTCTCCTAATCGAGGGTTCTTGACCCGTCAGCATCCGCAATACCTTTACTGCCTTCTCGAGCCTCTCGGAGTAGCCACCAACGCAGATGTTCACGGTTACCTTGGATATCCGCGGTATGATCATTCTGTTACTCCTCCACTTCTCTAGAATGGACTGCACCGTAGCCTTATCGAGATAGCTACTCTCGAACGACTCAGGGACTTCCTCTATCGTTATCGCACCATTTCGTATAACCGGCGTTACCAAACTCATTTAGCCACCACCGTTATCAAAGGCTTGTCCCTACCCACCACGAAGACGTAGTCTAGTATCGTCTGGAACCTATGACCCTCCTCATCCTCGATGGTTACTAGCGTCCTACGCCTCCCCATGCCCTTCTGAACCCCTACGACCTTACCCATTCTACCAACGTTCTTACCATCGATTACGACTACCGTAACTCCTTCCTCGAACGGGATGTAATCGACGATCTCTTGACTGGGGACCTTGATGAGTAGGCTACCCATCGTCTTGTAGATGTCCTCGGTCGGCTTCGTTGGGTTCGAGACCCTAATCAGTATGTTCCTACCATCGTGTAGGTTGAGCTGTATGTGCCCACCCTTCACCGTAACCTTATTCTCTATCCTAACGAGCTTTAGCGAAGCCTCCTCCTTGGGTATCTTCACGGGCCACAAGAACTTTGTTGGGTGTGGACACATTCTGTAGTGCTCGTCGAGGTCCGGGAAGGAAATTACGTCCATTAGCCCTACGGGGAACTTGTAGTTCTTCCTAGGTACGCCGTCTACGTAGACCCGACCCTCGGTGATTATCCTCCTAGCCTCGCGAGCGGTTTCCGCGAACCCGAATACGTCCCTAATCAGTATTAGTAGCGGCAAGCATCGGTCTATAGGGTGAGGACCCGGCGACGGCTTTACGGTCCACACGTACTCCTTCCTAAGTATTGGCCAGAAGGCTGGCGCCGCCAACCTCTTTAAGTGTCGCGAGCCACCCATCTTAGCCATGTCTATCCTCACCTAGGCTGAGGCGCTGTTTGGACTGATTCCTTAAAAGCTTCTTCTACAAGCTTGCGCTGCTCCTCGTTTAGAGGCTTGGCCAAGCCCTTCTTCACTAGCTCTTCCCTCGCCTTCCTGCGTCGCTCGATTATCTTCCTCCTAACCTCGTCTATCTCCCCCAGCTTCACGATCATCACGTTAGATGGGTGTATCGGGTAGAAGACCTCCGTTCCATCAGCCTTCTTATGCGTTACGCCCTCAACGAATATCCTAACCCTCTTGAGGTCTACCTCCACGACCTTACCCTCATGACCCTTCCAATCACCCCTCATTATCCTAACGACATCTCCCTTCCTAACGGGAAGCCGCTTAATGCCGAGCTCCTTCCTTAGCTCGGGGGATAGCGGCGCGTTTAGCAAGTGCCAGCGCTGATGCAGTGGCAAGTTGAAGAATATCTTTCTCTGCTTCTTTGGTTGCTTAGTCTTGAGCTCGACCATTGCCTACACCTCACACTATTATAGAAGCTATGTTGGCTATCGCAGGCCATCTCTCAGCCGCTTCGCGAGCTACGGGACCCCTAATCTCCCTTCCTTTCGGCATTCCCTCGGGCGTTACTATGACGCAAGCATTGTCTTCGAATGCAACCCACGTTCCATCGGGTCTCCTATAGGGCTTCTTCTGCCTTATTATCACGGCCCTCATTACCTGGCCCTTGAGGTCTATGTTACCCTTCTTAACGGTGACCACGACCATGTCGCCAACGCTAGCGTACGGAAGCCTCCTAAGCCTAGTCTTGACTTCGGGCACACCAATTACCTGAACTAGCTTAGCGCCACTGTTATCAGCTACCACTAGCATCGTACCTACTTGAATGCCCGCTACCAAGCCTCTACGCGGATGCGCAGCCCCACCCTTAGCCTTCTTCGCGGGCATTACGCACCACCCTTAGCTTCCTCAGCTCTCTTAAGCACGCCCAACACGACAAAGGCTACGCTCTTCGCTAAAGGCCTCGTTTCACCGATTAAAACTATGTCTCCCTCCTTAGCGTTTATGCAGGGCGGGTTGTGCGCGTGAATCTTGCTTCTTCTCCTCTCGTACCTCATGTACTTCGGTATCCACACTAGGTATTCCCTTTCAACAACTACGGTTCTCTGCATCTTAGCCTTAACCACTTTCCCAACTAGTAGGAGTCCTCGTACTCTAACCTTTCCGTGCCAAGGACACTTCTTATCGTTGCACACAGTCTTCGGGGGCTCTAGCCCCGGGTACCTAATACCTATGTCACGAACCCTTACCTTACCGCTCTCTACGGACATGGCTCACACCATGTGTCTGCGCATCTATAGCTCCTTAACCCTTTTAAGTCTGTCTTCGGGGCGCCCAAGGATTTCGGATCCGTCTAACCAAACCCTCCTGCCGTTGGGTAGCTCAAACTCAAAAACACCGTATAGCTTTAGTACCCTCTTTCTCCTGCCACTGGATTCTATCACTAGCGTGTTCCTAGTCTCGTCCACCACCACGCCCTCGATACCCACTAGCGTAGGATCGCTATGAGCGAGGATCCTAACCTTCAACCCTATTAGCTCGTGGTACCTCAGGTTCTTAGGGCTATGCCTCACTTCCTAACGCCTTTCCTCTCCTCGTTAATTACCGTGAGTATGCGCGCAATGTTCTTCCTAATGATCTTTATCCTAGCAACGTTAGTTAGAGTCCCAACCCTAGCCTGCTCCCTAAGCCTAGCTAGCTCCTTACGTAGTTCGGCTAGTAGCCGTAGCCTCTCCTCCATGGGCATGCTCCTTATCTCATCGGCGTACAGAGGCCTATCGCTCATAGTTCCTCACCTAGCTAGCTGCTTCGGCACCGCTTTCAACAACGCGACCCTGCTCACCGATCTCTACGCCTAGCTCCTTCAACTTTTCACGAGCCTTTTCCGGAGGCAGTATCTCGACGTAGTCAGCGGGCATACCGGGCTTCGTAATGAGCACCTGCACTCCGTAGACGCCGGGCTTAAGGAGTACGTGCGCTACTGCTCGATCGACTAGCCTAAGGCTTTGATCGCCCGACTTATAGACCTTGCCAGCAACGAGCTTTTCGTACCTAGCCCTCTCTGTCCTCAGCTTACCGCTAATCACGATCTCGCATCCAATCGCGCCCGCGTTCATAACCCTCCTAAGGGCTATGAAAGCAGCCCGACGGAAGTGTATTCCCCTCTCTAGGGCTAGCGCTATGTTGAAGGCAACGACGCGGGCGTTTAGGTCGGGATCCGGAACCTCTACGACGGTTATCTGCGGGTTCTCTATTTTGAATAGCTTCTCGAAGACCGCTTGAATGACTCGTAGGTTCTGCCCTCTCCTACCGATTATCATTCCGGGCCTCTGTGCGTAGATGATTATTCTTACGCCGAGCGGCGTCTTGATTATGTCTACCCCTGCGTACCCTGCCCTCCAGAACTTGCTAGCTAGGTACTCGTCTATCGCGACCTTCTGAAGGCCTAGCTCTATGAAGTACCTCTTTATGTTGACCATGGCTCTACACCTCCGCGACTATCACCTCTACTGAAGCCGTAGAGCCAAACCAGGGCGTTGCCCTACCGAAGGCTCTAGGCATCCACTTCTTCCTGTAGGGACCCCTATGCGCGGCTATGTGAACGATCTTAAGCCTATCACCGTTCAACCCCTTAACGTTAACAGCGTTGTTCTCGACGTTCTCTAGGAGCTTTAGTATGTACTTAGCCGCCTTAACTGGGTACCTACCTATTGGAACCCTCCACCTAGGCCATCTATCCGCCAATCCGGGCTTGTGCGCTATCCCCAGCTTGTACCTCGTCATAGGTATGGGCTCGCGGAGCTCGATAACCTTCTTCAAGAGCTCTTTAGCGTCCTTAAGCATCATCCCCCTAATCACTTTGCATATCTCGTAAGCCTCCTTATAGGATATGGGAGCGTCCCTAATCACGGCTTTGGCTATCCTCTTCGGATCTACACCCTTTAGCTGTGGGTAGCGCCATACGGGCACGTCTATGCACCACCCCAAGTACTCGATGCGCCTTAGATCTTCATCGAGAAGGAGGATTAAAAGCTGTAGATAGGTCTTCGCAGCTAGGGTAAGTACTCCAGCAATTGATAGAGGTTCCTTAGGTGCCGCCCAGCGAACCTAGCGCTCCTATCCATTAACAAGGCTCTGAGCCCCGCCGCTAAGGCCTCGCTGTAATCCGCAACTGGGTCGTCGCCAACGTGAAGCACGTTCTTCGGCTCGACGCCTAGCTCTTCGGCTACGCGTAGAAAGAACTCCCTGTCCTTCCTAGGCTTGGCGTAGTCATCTAGGCACGAGAAGACCCTCGATACGTGGCGACCTATCTGCGGGTACCGCTCGAGGAACTTCGCGACGAACTTTCTCGGCGTGTTCGTCGCTATGACGACCCTAAACCTGGAGGCTAGGATCGGGATCGCGATTAGGGCATCTCCATAGGGTTTGGCTACGGCGAGCGCTTCCTCGATAAGTTCGTCCTCTTCAGCTTCCAATCCGAAGCGCTTTAGCCAGTAGCTTGGTAGGTACCATTCTAGGGTGTTAGCGGGCGTACTCCAGTACTCCCTCTCAACGAACTTAATCGCTTCGTATAGCGCTATCCTCTCGAGGGAGGCTATTCTCGATGGTATGACGAAGAACCAGAAGAAGTCTATGAAGTCCTTGGGCGCGATAACCCCCGCGAAGTCTAGCGAAACCACCTCTATGCTCAAGGCGTAGCCCACGCGAATCGAGATGCTTAGGGATTATAAACCGGTGTAGATCAAGGGAGTGAGGGTCTAGAGCTATGGTTCCTCCGCTAAAGAAGATAGACGACGTAACGTGGATGATACCTAAGGAGTATAAGAAGTGCATGAAGGTCCCCGCGATAATATTCGCCGACGAGTTCCTCCTAGATAAGATGAAGCAGGACGCAACCCTCGAGCAAGCAGCTAACGTCGCTTGTCTACCCGGCATTCAGCTAGCTAGCTACACCCTTCCAGATGGTCACCAAGGCTATGGGTTCCCAATAGGCGGCGTAGCGGGGTTCGACGTAGAGACTGGAGTGGTTAGCCCCGGCGGTGTTGGGTACGATATTAACTGCGGCGTTAGGGTGCTCAGAACTGACCTCACGGTAAAGGACGTAAAGCCTAAGATAAAGGAGATCGTCGATATACTCTTCCGCAACATACCTAGCGGCGTAGGTGCTACTGGCAAGCTTAGGCTAAGCATTAGCCAGCTCGACGAGGTACTTGCCGAGGGAGCGCAGTGGGCGCTTCGGCAGGGCTACGCTACTGAGCATGATATCGAGCACACCGAGTCCAAAGGTAGGCTGCCTTGGGCCGATCCATCCAAGGTTAGTAGAAGGGCGAAGGAGCGCGGAGCCCCGCAGCTAGGGACCCTAGGCAGCGGTAACCACTTCCTAGAGA
>CAZRDH010000022.1:0-9904 GCA_964598805.1 uncultured Desulfurococcaceae archaeon
TAGTACTCGCCGTAGCCTGCTCCGCAACCTCCACCCTAATTCACTACCCACCGCTCCGCATCGGGTACAGGCTCGGTGACTTCGGGGTTCAGTACAGCGATATAGTCTACGGCGTTTTCCTAGATAGGTTCTCCCCCAACCTACCGCTAAACCCCAGCAAGTTCTCGAGCAAGTGGTTCAACCCCTCGGACCTCCTAGAGCTACTGAGCGGCAAACCCCTTTGCCCAGCTCCGTACGCTGACTACTTCTTCGAGTACCCACCCATCGTCGGGGGGCTGTGGTTCCTAACTACCTGCGCATCCATACGCCTAGCCTTCGGCAAGGGGGTTGAGCCCCTAGAGGCTAGGGAGGCTATAGAGAGGGCTGCGGCAATCAACTTCCTCATGCAGGCGACCATCCTCTCGGCGGCCTTCGTAGCGCTTTCGGTAGCTACCTACGGGCTGCTTAGGGAGCTAGGGCTTGGGTGGAGGAGAGCGGTACTCCTATCGATACTCCCCTCTAGCGTTATGTACCTAGCCTACAACTGGGACGTTCTCGTAGCCCTCCTAGTAATCCTATCGATATCGAGCTTCCTCAGGGGGAGGATGCTTAGGAGCGGGCTCCTCATGGGGCTCTCCATAGCTACGAAGCTCCTTAGCTACGCCCTAGCCATAGCCGCGCTCTACGAGCTCGCCCAGCGCTGCTTTAGAGGCGAGGAGCCTAGGGCCCTAAGGGACTTCTCCATAGGGTTGGTAGCGGGGTTCGGAGCACCCTTCGCGGCCCTAGCCCTCGCGGCCCCCAGGGGGTTGGCGGAGATCGTGAGCCACTTCTCGTCGTGGTACTGCGAGAACTGCATCTACCTACCCATAATCGTGAACCCCTCTAACCCCCACCTCCACGTAATCGCGCTATCCGCGACCATCGTGGCTATGCTCGCCGTGCTGGGAGTGTCCATGAGGAGCCCACAGTGCTTAGCCAAGGCGGGGTTCCTAGCCATGGGCGTAGCCACCCTATTCAACTTCGTCTTCGCCCCCCAGATGTGGCTAGAGCTAACCCCGCTAGCCCTCCTAGCCCTCGCTCCTAGGGAGCTCAAGCTGTTCGTCGTGGGGGACCTACTGAACGCGGGGATAATGCTAGCGTTCTTCAAGGACGTGGACCTAAGGGCACTGCTCCTCCCCTACGTCCCGGGGATGAGCCTCGAGTTCAATCCGTGGAGCCTCTCCTCCCCCGTCCAGTGGATAGCTATGGCGAGGAACGTGGTGTTGCTAGCGGTTTGGCTAAGCTGTTTAGCGAGGGCTTACCGCTGTTGTAGGGATCAACCCTAATTATATCCAAATACTTAAAACCGTTGTATACATAGACACGCGGCGCTAGGGGGTGGGCGCATGGCGCTGATTAGGGAGGTTGGGGGCGGCGAGGAGAGGAAGAAGGTGCTCAAGAGGATTAGCATGCATAGCCACATCAGGGGGCTTGGGCTAGACGAGAAGGGGGAGCCCATATACATCGCTGACGGGTTGGTGGGGCAGATCGAGGCTAGGAGGGCTGCGGGAATCGTCGTTAAGATGATTAGGGAGGGCAAGCTCTCGGGGAGGGGCATACTCTTCGTGGGGCCGCCGGGTAGCGGCAAGACGGCTCTAGCCATAGCGATAGCTAGGGAGCTAGGCGAGGACACGCCCTTCGTGATGATCTCGGGTGCCGAGCTCTACTCGGCGGAGATGAAGAAGACCGAGGTGTTGATGAGGGCGGTTAGGAGCGCTATAGGCGTTAGGTTTAGGGAGATTAGGAGGATCTACGAGGGCGTGGTCAAGGACATCAAGTTCGCTATGGCTAGGCACCCCTTCAACCCCTACATCAAGGTGCCTAGGGCGGCTAGGATAACGCTCGCTACGAGGGACGACGAGAAGACGCTAGAGGTAGGCGAGGAGATAGCGCTCCAGCTAGTCGAGCTAAGGGTTAGGAGGGGCGACCTAATTTGGATAGACGCTGATACGGGAGCCGTGTACAAGGTCGGTAGGGTTAAGGGCATCGAGAAGGCTAGGTACTACGACGTCGAGGGGGTTAGGTACCGCGAGATGCCGAAGGGCCCCGTGTTCAAGGAGAGGGAGATCGTTAGGACCGTATCGCTCAACGACCTAGACGAGGCGGCGATGGCTCAGAGGAGGGCTTGGACCTCGATATTCGGCGTCGGGTTGGTGGAGAGGGAGATCGATCCCGAGGTTAGGAAGCAAGTCGATGAGCAGGTTAAGAAGCTAGTCGAGGAGGGTAAGGCGGAGCTCGTACCGGGCGTGCTATTCATAGACGACGTGCATATGCTGGACATCGAGGCGTTCAGCTTCTTGACGAGGGTTATGGAGAGCGAGTTCTCCCCCATAATCATAATGGCTACGAACAGGGGGATAACGAGGATTAGGGGTACGGACGACGTTGCTCCCCACGGGATACCGCTAGACGTCCTCGATAGGCTACTGATAATACCCGTTAGGCCCTACACCCCCGACGAGATGAGGGAGATCATAAAGATCAGGGCGGATGAGGAGGACGTGGAGCTCAGTAGCGATGCTCTAGAGGCCCTCGTGAAGATAGCTTCTGAGAGGAGCCTTAGGTACGCCATCCAGCTGCTCCAGCCCGCTAGGATCCTAGCGGAGAGGAAGGGTAGGAGGGAGGTTAGGGCTGAGGACGTGGAGGAGGTATCGAAGCTCTTCGTCGACGTGAGCCAGAGCGTTGAGTTCGCGAAGAAGTGGGAGAGCAAGTTCCTTAAGTAGCGAAACCCCTTTTTACAAGCTCGCGAAGCCCTCGACTAGGGCTTGGTGAAGCTCGTAGTCGTAGACCTCTTCGGCACGCTCATACCAGCCGAAAGCGATGCTATTGCCCATCGCGAGCTCTCGGAAAGGCTCTGTAGGGTTCTCGGTTGCGACCCTAGGGAGCTCGAAGAGGCTTACTGGAGGGTCGTTGAGGAGCTCGGGGATAGTAGCTTGGCGCTAGCTAGGGTAGTCGAGGGGTTCTGCTCCTCTAAGGGAATCGAGAACCCGTTTACTAGGGAAGAGCTTGAGTACCTACATACGTGGAGCCACATCGAGGCTGTGGCTAGGCTAGGCGAACTACCTGGGGCTTCCACTTTCCTACGTGGGGTTAAGGGGTTGGGGGCTCTCGTTGGGGTTGTTAGCGATGCCGCTCCCGGCGTCCCTCAGGGGATCCTCCGCGCGCTCGGGCTAGAACACTTCGTTAACGAGGTTGTTGCTAGCGGTGAGTGCGGGTTTAGGAAGCCCGACCCCGCCTTGATAAGGGCGTTGATAGCTAGGCTCGGGGTTAAGCCCAGCGCGGTCGTGGTTGTAGGGGATTCGTGGAGGGACGTCGAGATGGCTAGGAGGTTCGGCGCGCTCAGCGTCGCCGTAGGGTTCGTGGAGGGGGCTAGCTACGTAGCTAGGAACCTACTCGAAGCCCTCGAGATGGTCGCGGAGCTACTACAGGGTTAAGACCCCAACGCTTTCGCATTGCGATACGCAGTCGAAGAGGTCTTGAGGCGTTTCTATCCTATCGATGCTCTCCATGAGCTTCTCGAAGTCCTCGAGGGTTAGGTACGATACTCGGTACACGCATAGAGCCCCATCGACCCCAACGACGCAAACCTCGTAAACTCCATCGCTAAGCATGTTCACGGCGCTCAGCAAGTCCCTCCTCGAGAACGCGGCTGGGCCCCTAGGGTGGCTATGGGCGAATAGGAACGTCCTTACGCTCCTGGGCATGGGCACGACGACGTTCCTCTCGAACCCCTTCAGCAAGTAGGCTTCGCAGTTCTCTAGGAGTATGAAAGCGTATTCGCGATCCTGGAGAACCCTCGTGGAGAGCGCTTCGAGCGCTAGCCTAGCGCCTCTCGAGGCAGCCCATCTATACGCTTCCTCCCCACGACCGCTACAAAACGCTTTAGCGACTCGAGCCACGAGTTGGTACCCACCCACGTCCTTAAGGAGCTCTCGGTGGAGCGGAGAGCCGCTGGAAACGCATATCGTTGCCTCGACAACCCCCTCCCTAACGATGGTCTCGACGCCCTCGATCTCTACGTCTTCGGGTAGCGAGTCTAGGAACCTCTCTAGCTCGCGAAGAAGCTTAAACGATGCGCAGACCCTCTCAACGCTTCTAGAGCGGTACCTCTCTATCGTTTAGATCCACCCGAAGCACCTAGGGAGCTTAAGGCGGGGAAAAAGGCTACTCGCTCTCGGTTAGGAGCTTTAGGTAGTTGAGGACCTCCTTAGCGAACCTATCGGGGTTGAAGTACCAAGCGGATCTATACGCGTACTTCCTCATGGTCACGATCTCCTCCTTGGGGGCCTGCAGTAGCTTGTTTACGTAGGTAGCGACCTCGTCGTCGCTCTCGAACGTGAACCCGTTCCTACCCTGCGTAATTAGCTCGGCTAGCCCCGACTTCCTAGGCAGTATCGGTATCGCTCCCTGGCTCATAGCCTCGACGGGAGCCATGCCGAAGTGCTCGCCTATCCTCATGTGCACGTATATCTTGGCCTTCCTGTAGATCTCCCTCATCTCCTTGGGGGTGAGGGCCCTGTCTACTATCTCTACGTCGGGAACCTCCTTAGCCCTCTCCACGAGCTTGTTGTAGTAATCCTCGTACCTAACGTCCTTTATCCCCACTATCATGAGCTTAGCGTCCTTAACCACGGGCTTGATCTTCTTGGCGAAGAGCTCTAGCAGCACGTCGTGCCTCTTCTGCGGTACGAACCTGCCCACGCTCACGATGATGTTCTCCCTCTCCTCCTCAACGTTTATCTCCTCCGTGAAGTAGTCCCAGTCCACGGCTGGGTAAACCACGTTGCTCTCGATGCCGAAGTGCTTGTGTAGCGCCTTCGCGGTGTAGTTCGAGTTCGTCATGTGTATATCCACGACCCTGTAGAACGAGCCATAGAGGTTGGGGAACCTGTACATCTCTATGAACTTCCTCAGATTCTCGGGCGTTAGCTCCTCTTCGAACGGGTAGTGTATGTACATAGCCACGCCCATCTCGGGCTTAACCGCCTTTATCAGCACGGCGTAGATAGGCTCCTGAATCATTAGCAGCACGACGTGGGGCTCCCACTTCCTCAACACCTCCTCGAAGGTGTAGTGGAGGTTCATGATCCTCCACGTTATTTCGCTTACCTTATCCCTAACCTCCTGAAGCTCCTTGAAGAACTCGAAGTGCACGTTCTTAGCGCTCGGGAATAGGTCGTCGCGTTTGTGGTGAGTGCAAACCACTATCTCGTGTCCCTGGGAAGCGAGTTCGTAAACCAGTATCTTCGTTAGAATCTCGCTACCCCCAACCACGTAGAGGTGTGGGTGGACGACGAGTATCCTCATAACCTCTCCACTCTCGATTCATCGCTTCCACGCCCATGGTATATATCGCTAGGGGCTCGCAGACGTTATGATCGCGTAACTACCGCTCTAAGCATTTGCTAGCCGCATTCGAGGTGTTACGAACATAGGATAAGCGCTTACACTCCGGGATCCGTTTGGAACGGGGCTCCGCGAAATATACCCTTCGAAACCGTATGGATTTAGCGGGCTAAGGGCCGTGGACCCAAGGCTCTGCGTACTGTGTAGGGGTAGGGGTTGGTGTGGAAGGGTTTACTGCCCCGTGCTCGCTAAGGCGTCGGCCCTCGCCTCCCTCCTCCCCAAGCTCTCGCCCGAGTCCACGGATTTAGAGGGGTTCTCCCCTCCCACCGTATTCGTTGGGAGGGTCGGGTATCCCCGGGTACTCGCTGGGGTTGGGGCTACCCCCGACCTAGGCAAGGCGGTGGTAGGCGATAGCCCTGAGGCGTGGATCGGGATGAGGCTAGAGGAAGTTCTAGCCGCTAGGCTATCCATAGTCTTCGGCAGGAAGAGGGTTTCGGTTCTAGACACCGAATCGAGGTTCGTATCCAAGCTCCAGGAGGTCGCTCTATCCGCTAAGCCCCTCGACCTAGAGATAGCCTTCGAGAAGCCCCCGAAGCCCGTGGTTTCGCTAAGCGCTTTCGAGCCCCCTATGGGGCCCCGGGGCGTGGCTAAGGACGTTAGGGTCTACGGCTCTAGCTCTAGCTGGAGGGTGGTAGAGAGGGTCTATAGCGATGGGGATCTAAGGGCCTTCGACGCCATCGTCGAGCTGTATAGGCACGGGGTTCCGGTTAGCGCTATCCAGAGGCTCTTAAGCGTTGGGGCCCTCGGCAGAAAGGGTTGGAGGAGGCTAGTCCCGACTAGGTGGGCCATAACCGCGGTGGACGACGCGATAGGTAGGTGGCTAGCGTCTAGGGTTAGGAGCTACCCCGAGCTAGGGGAGGCCATGGCTTTCGTTAGGAAGGTCGAGGGCAATACCTTCGTAGCGATCTTCCTACCCGGGAAGTGGAGCTTCGAGTGGCTAGAAGCCTGGTTCCCGGGCTCGACGTGGAACCCCGCGGGTAGGGAGGTGGTTATCGAGGGGGACTTCGAGGGGTTCGGGGGTAGGAAGGACTATCCCTCGATAGGTGGGTGCTACTTCGCGTCTAGGCTAGCCGTGCTGGAGTACCTAGATAGGGTGGGTAGGCAGGCTACGGTGGTTACGCTGAGGGAGATCTACCCCGGGTTCGATATACCGATAGGCGTGTGGTTCGTTAGGGAGAACGTTAGGGAGATGCTCCGCGGCAAACCGATTAAGCTTCGGGGCCTCGAGGACCTTAGGGAGCTCCTCGATAGGTTCACTAAGCTAGGTAGCTCTACGTGGATCAACGCCTCGAGGATACTATCTAGGCTAGCGAGGGTTAAGCCCCTCGACCGCTACCTAGGTAGCTACACCACGGGTAGCCACCGCCATCAAGGCACGTAGCCTCTATGAACCTACGCCCCCTCCCGAGGTACCTACCCATTCGAAGAACCTTCAGCTCCTCGCCCATCACCACGGCTATCCCAGCCCAGGGATCCACCCTCTTGAGCGCCCACGAATAGAGGTAGTGAGGCACGACGGCGTACACGTAGTCGGCCACCGACATCCTCTTGCGAAGCTGCTTAACGAGCTTATTCCTAGGCCTACGCTTAACCTCAAACACGTAGACGTAGGGATCGAGCCCAACGAACTCGACCCCAACAACGTCTATCTCCATACCCAACACAACGAAGTTCCTCAACACGAAGAAGCCGCACTCCCGAAGCCTAGAAGCGACTATAGAAACCAACTCGCTCTCACTCCGAAACCCCTCGAAACCCAAGAGCCCCGAGAAACACGGGGATAGAAAGGATTTATGTAACTACCTTAACCCAGTACCACACCTGTAGAGCACGAATAGAACGAAGACTTCTTAAACTAGCTTATTAGCTAACCCAGGGTAATACCACCGACAAGCAAGCGAACGAAGCCTAGCTAACCCCAAGAAGGGTACTAAAGGCATAAGCGATATATACATCTACGAACAGATCTATACACTGGGGCCAAACCCTCCGCTGTATGGATGCTAACGGTAGAGTCGTAGACCGAGGACCCGGCGATCCCAAGGGATGTAAAGCCCTTGGGGTCGTCGGGAACCCTCGGCTACGGCCCTACCGTTAGCATCCATACAGCGGAGGGGGCTAAACCGATTTCTAGTCGCTCTTGATCGCGATGGTGGGTAGCTTCGAGTATTGCTCGGGGTCTAAACCCCTTGGATCCCTAGCTATTAGGAAGCCTCTTAGTCTAGAGGTCGTGGGTACGAAGTCTACATCGCTAAAGAAGGTCCATAGCGTTGCGGCTACCGAGGCTATGTCCCAAAGCCTGTACTCCGTGTAGGCCCTCCCCATCGTCATTGAGTTCACTGCGATCCTCCTAACGTCCCTTTCCTAACGTCGTAGCCAGCACCCATAGTCACGACTATCTCGTCTTCGGTTGCTCGCTCCACGGTAACCTCCTTGAACCCTACTCTGCAAAGCAATCCGTATACCCTATCCAACTCCTCGAAGTGGGGAGCCGTTAACTCGTGCATTGGGGCTATACCCGCCTTCACTCCGAGGCGGTGGAGCTCCGTAGCATCGCACTCAACGATCTCGACCTCGATCCCTAGGAGCTTCTTAGCGTAGCACGCGCGCTTTCTCGAGAGCCCCCTCCTCAAATCGTTGACTACTAGCTCGACCCCCACACTAACCTCCTTAACCCACGGGTGCTGGAGAGATCCTTGAAATCCCTGTAAGACTCCTCAAACCTCTTCCTACCCTCGGGGGTCTCGGGGTCGTCAAGCTACTTGAGTACGGAGTACAGCTTCTCGAGGCTCTCCCTACCCACGGCGGTGCGCACCTCTAAGTGCTATGCAGTGTGCTCCCTACAGAACCTATCCATCAACCGCTTCACGATCTCGACGCAGTTGCTTGGAAGAGCTGGATCGCTTAGGTAGCTCTCTAAATCCGCGCACCTACGAGCTACGTAATTCCGATCCCCGAGCCTCGTAGCTTCCAGCAGCTCTATCTCCATAGCGAGTAGGTGAGCCCTATACGTATCTGGGTAAGCCCTCACAACGGTTTCTCGATCGATGGTGTAGCCCATGGATTTGAGCACGCACATCTCGGCAACTTCGTGGAGGAGTAGAAGGGGGTTCGAAGCGATTTCGCTCAACCCAATCCTATCGTCTTCGTAGCTAGGGCCCGAGAGGTACTCAACGAGCTCCTCTACCGAAGCACTACACGAAAGCCCGTAGCTCCTCAAAGCGCTTAACGCTTCGAGTAAGCCCTTCTTAAGCACTTCCGCAAGATCCTCAAAACCCCTACCGCTCACAGCTATACCCAAGCGAAGTAGCGGCGAAGCGAGTTACTAGCGTTAATGCCTTAACCGCTTAGCGGATAGCGCTTGTAGGCGCTTCGCTAGAAGGTTGCAAGGGTATATAAGTATTGGTATCGCCGTTACTGTGGAGAACCGTGATTAAGAGCGTTGTAATCAACGGTTTTAGGGCTATAGGTAACGAGCTTAAGCTAGGGCTCGGTAGGATAACGATTTTGACTGGTAGGAATGGTGTTGGGAAGTCGTCGGTTCTCGAAGCTATAACCTTAGCTACATCGATTAAAGCAAGGCTTAGGGATGCTCTTGGGAGGGATACGGTAAGACTCGTTATCGAATCCAAGGGGCTGAAGCCTGAGAGCTTAATCAATGCCTCTAAGGATTTTGCTCGGATAGGACTCGAGGAGCCTAAGGTCGAGCTAACGATATGCGCTAAACCTCGTAGAGGTACTGCAGGGGTATCGCGCGTAATCGCTGAGTTCCACGTCAGTATCCGTAGGGAGTTCGAGAAAGCGCTTAAAGAAATCGCTGTTGAGATTAATAACTGTGCTTATAGCGAGGATGCGCTTTGTTTGAAGAGGTATGGGCTCGATGTTGTTGGGAATAGAGATGCTGCCGCATTATCGATGCGAGTCTTTGCTCATGCACTACTACAAGCACTACGGCGAGAACTCGATCCTAAAGCGAGTTCCGCTATATGCGCGATCGTTGCTACAACCGATGAAGAAGAAGCTGAGTGCAAAAATCGTGCACGAAGGTTCGTAGAGCCAATACTTAGCCTACTAATCGACGTAGTCAATGATTTGCCTCGTACCCTACTAGACAAGGGTGCTGAGGTCGTAATCCTATACAGAGACCTATACGGAGATAGGGTTAGAGTGGAGTTGAGTAGCGTAGGTATACAAGCTACTCTCGACGAAGCTGAAGCTAAAGGCGTTCTAAATGTAGTAGCCTCGCTTTTCGCGGACTTGGTAACGGTCTTAGCTACGTCTAGTAAGGTTCGCGAACTCGAGGAAGTGGTTAGGAAGATGAGGATTTTAGGGGTTTTAGAGAAGGCATTCGCGAAGGCTCTTCGTGAAGTGCTTAGCGAAGCTCTCGCTAAGGCTGTTAACGAAGTGAATCGCGAGTTTAGCGAGGCTCTTCCTGAGGAACCCGGGTTCGAGGTTATCGCTCGATTCCATAGGCTAGCCC
>CAZRDH010000023.1:0-15735 GCA_964598805.1 uncultured Desulfurococcaceae archaeon
CCTCTTGCTCCAGCTAAACAGCTTCTCCGCCATGGAACCTCACCCTAGGCGCGCGAACACAGTGTTTTGCATAGTAATCAACGTTAGTGAGCCGAGTTCATAGCGCTTCTCCAAGCCTACGCTTAATACCAAGCACTCGCAGTGCAGATGGGGATTTGGTTGGGGTGCCGAGTAGTCGTCGATTCTAGGCTCTGCAAGGGGTGCGC
Source organism: uncultured Desulfurococcaceae archaeon (assembly GCA_964598805.1). Lineage (GTDB taxonomy): Archaea > Thermoproteota > Thermoprotei_A > Sulfolobales > Ignisphaeraceae > JAADCV01. The sequence goes on from CAZRDH010000023.1 coordinate 207, forward strand.
CATATGCGTAGAGCTATGCCCCGCTAAGGCTCTTCGACTAAGCGACGAGCTATCGCCAGCGGGCTACAGGAACCCCGTGCTCGTAGGTAAATGCGTTGGGTGCCGAACGTGCGAAGCGTTCTGCCCCGACTTCGCTATAGCGGTGGTATGCAATGAGAAGGGCGTTGCTTAGCGGTAACGAAGCCGTAGCTGAAGGGGCTCTAGCCGCTGGGTGCAACTTCTTCGCGGGGTACCCCATAACGCCTAGTAGCGAGATCATGCACTACATGGCTCGCGAGCTACCCAAGAGGGGCGGGGTGTTTATTCAGGCCGAGGACGAGCTGGCCGCGATAAACATGGTTATAGGGGCTTCGTGGGCGGGAGCGAGGGCCATGACCGCTACGAGCGGCCCCGGCTTCTCGCTTATGCAGGAGGGAATCGGGTACGCGGTCATGACCGAGACCCCCCTCGTGATAGTCAACGTTATGAGGGCCGGCCCCGCTACGGGGCAGGCTACGAAGGCTGCGCAGGGGGACTTGATGCAGGCTAGGTGGGGTAGGCACGGCGACCAGATGGTTCCAGTGCTAGCGCCTTCAAGCCCTCAGGAGGCTTACGAGCTAACGATAGAGGCGTTCGCCATAGCTGAGGAGCTTAGGACCCCCGTCATCGTGCTGAGCGACGAGTTCGTAGCTCACGGTAGGGAGGTCGTGTACCTAAGGGATCGAGTGGAGGTACCGAGCCGTAGAAGGCCTAGGGATCCGAGCGAACCACCCTTCGGATCCCCCGACCCTCGGGTAGCGCCCCCCATGCCTCCCCTAGGCGAGGGGTTCTACGTGATAGTGACGGGCTCTACCCACAACGAGTACGGGTATAGGGATGTGCATAGCTTCGAAACGCACTTCAAGCTCGTTAAGAGGCTCGTCGACAAGATTAGGCTCAACGCGGATAGGCTATTTAAGTACGAGGTAGTTGGCGATCGCGACGCGAGGGTAGCGATCGTGTGCTTTGGCTCGGTATCGAGGAGCGCTAGGCACGCGCTAAGGATCCTGAGATCCGATGGCGTTAAGGCCAAGCTGGTGAGGTTAATCACGCTGTGGCCCCTAGACGACGATAAGCTTAGGAAGGAGCTCGAGGGCGCCGAGGTAGTCGTGGTCCCCGAGATGAACTTAGGTCAGCTCGTTTACGACGTCCAGAGGCTTGTTGGTGAGGGCGCGAAGATCGTTACCGTGAATAAGGTTGGTGGGGGCGTACCGATATACCCATCGGAAATAGCTAGGGCGGCGCGAGGTTGAGAGCATGAGCGCTAAGCACTTCGCTAGGAAGTACCTTAGGGAGGAAGCGCTCCCAACGCCGTTCTGCCCCGGGTGCTTCAACGGGATAGTGATGAACGCTATGTTCAAGGCCTTTGAGGAGCTCGGGATAAGCGACTTGAGGAAGTTCGTGTTCGTTAGCGGCATAGGGTGCTCCTCCTGGATCCCCAACCCCTTGATAAGGGCTGACGCCCTCCACACGCTCCACGGAAGGGCCATAGCGGTCGCCACGGGGGTGAAGCTAGCTAAGCCCGAGCTAGAGGTCATCGTGATCGGCGGGGATGGAGATATAGCGGCGATAGGCGGCAACCACCTCCTCCACGCAGCCCGGAGGAACATGGACTTGCTGGTGGTGATGGTCAACAACATGGTGTACGCAATGACGCGAGGGCAGGTAGCCCCCACCACGCCCCTCGGCATGAGGACGGCTACCACGCCCTTCGGAAACTACGAGCCGCCCATCAACGTCGCTAAGCTGCTAATCAACACCAACGCTAACTACGTAGCTAGGTGGTGCGTAGCGAACTTCCACAAGCTCAAGGAGAGCTTCAAGGAGGCTCTAAGCAACTACTCCAGGGGGTTTAGGTTCATCGAGGTCGTAGCCCCCTGCATAACCTACGTCGTTAGGTACGAGGGTAAGACCCCGGCCCAGAAGATTAAGGAGCTTCGGGAGACGTGCGTTGAGGTTAGGAGCGTTGAGGAGATTAGCGAGGTTGAGAAGAGCGGTAGGATCCCCGTAGGCGTGTTTAAGCGCGAGAACAAGCCGGGGTACGTCGAGATGTATAGGGAGTACGTGTCTAGGGCTAGGGGTGGGCTAGCTTGAGATCGATCGCGTTCCTCGGGCGCGGCGGTCAAGGGATCGTGTTTGCCGCCGAGGTGCTAGCGGAAGCGCTATTCGAGGAGGGTATGTACGTAGCCCAGTTGCAGAGCTACGGCGCTGAGGTTAGGGGTGGATCCGTTCTATCCTACGTAGTATTCGATAGGGATCGCGTTGAGAACCCCTTCATAGAGTCGTTCAACGTAGCCATAGTACTTCACGGCGCTGGGCTTAGGAGGTGGCGAGAGCACTTAGAGCACAGCAACCTCGTGATCCTAGACGAGCTTGTCGAGGCTAGCCTACCCAACGCCGTGAAGCTACCGATATCCCGAGCCTGCATCGAGAGGGGTTTGCTGGGAAGCGAAAACGTTGTGGCGATAGGCATCGTAGCGTCCTCGAGGGTCGTCAACCCGGAAACTGTTGAGAGCGTCCTTAGGAGGAGAAAGGGGTTTGAGAGGAACGTCGAGGCGCTGAGGCTAGGGCTAAGCCTAGGGAGCGGAGTAGGGAGCGCGATAGCGAAAGCGCTTGAGCTCTAGCCCACCACCGCGAGCTCCTTTATCAGCGCCCCCCTCTCGAACCTTTCCAGCGTTAGCCTCTCGGCTTCGGGAATCGAGGGCTTGCCCTCGAGAATCCAATCGGCTATCACCTTCCCCGTTACGGGCCCCATCATATAGCCGTGCCCGCTAAAGCCCGTGGCTAGGTACAGGTTGTCTACGCCCTTCACCGGGCCGTAGATTGGGTGGTTATCGGGGGTCGTTACGTAGTACCCTATCCAGTACCTAAGGATCCTAACCGCCTTTAGGAAGGGGAATAGCTTCGCTAGGGGGCTAAGAGCCTTGGGCATGTAGTCTATCCTCTGCGAGTATAGGGATCCCTCGGGCTCCTCCTCAACCTCCCTACCAATGAAGAAGTTGCCCTCGGTGTTCTGAACGATGTAAGGAGCTCCAGGGGAATCCCAGTCAATGACTAGGGGGTCGAACGCTCTCGCGTAAGCCTCGGTAACCATTACGTGCCTAGGCATGTTCCTTATAGGCAGCTCTACGCCTATGCTCCTCAGCAAGTCTCGGCTACCGGCCCCAGCGGCGATCACGAATACATCAGCTTCAACTCTATCTAGGCTGGACGTAACTAGGTACTTAACGCTGCTCCCCTCCTTAACGAGCTTAACCACCTCCACACCCGTAGCGATCTCTATACCCATGTCGCGGCAAGCCCTCATCAAGGCCCTTAGCGTGGTGAAGACGTAGGCCTTACCCGCCGTGGGGTCTAGCATCGCCCCCACGACCTTAGAGGTGTCGAGGGGTGGCACGAGATCCCGAAGCTCCTCGACTCCCACGATTCTCGTGGGCACGCCTAGCTCGTTGTGGAGCTCTACAAGCTTTCTAAACGCGTTTAGCGTTTCCTCCCTCCTAGCGAGCCACACGTAGCCTCCTCGAACGAACTTAAGCCCGTAGCTACCTAGCTCGCCCTCGCTATACCTCTCCCACAGCTTGATGCTCTCCCTCATCAACGCTACGTGCTCCCTAGAAGTGAACGAGGCCCTTATGCCCGTTGCGCACCTCCCCGTAGATCCAGCGCCTACGTACAGCTTCTCGAAAACCCGAACGCTTCTAACGCCTCGCTTACCGAGCTCGTAGGCTATGAAGAGACCGCTAATTCCAGCGCCAACAATAGCGATCCTCATCCCTCGTCACCCTCCTCCGCGTCAACGGACTTTAGGAGGAGGTTCGCGGGCAAGGGGATTATAGGGGCTCTAACCATCGGCAACCCGAGCTCGCTAGGCTTCTTCCCCAGCTTCCTAGCTAGGATCCTGATTAGGATCGGTATGCACGTCCTCCCCTGGCACGGGCCCATCCCTATCCTCAGCACTTTCCTAAGGCACTCTAGGTCCCTACAACCCTCCTCGATAGCCCTCTCAACGTCCTCGACCGTAACGTCGTTGCACCTACACACGATGGTCGGGTGCTTCACTTCTCTACCCATACGCCCCTCACCTCCATGCCCAAGCCCTTGGGGACCTCAACGGTTACAACGAGGGTCTTATTCACTTCCCGAACCCTAACCACGCGCCCCTTCCCAAGCTTCCTGCCATCCCTACCCAGTAGCGCAACCTCGTCCCCTTCCCTAGGCCTGGGGAGGAATTCGTGGGGTAGGGTAACGTAGTCTCGATCGGGTTTCGAGAGGTCCACGACGAACGCCGCTAGCCCGGGGCATAGCGCTACGCAGGTTCCGCACCCAACGCACTTATCCCAATCAACTCGGGGCAAGTCGATGATCCTATCCATCCTTATAGCTCCCGCTGGGCACGCGGAAACGCATATGTTGCACGGAATCATCTCGGGGCACTCGAGTATCGCAACGGGGCCCTTCCTAAGCCTATCCTCGGGGGGTACCAAGCCTAGCTCTCGAAGCTCCTCAACGCTAATCACGCCCGTAACCCTATACCTAGGAACGCGAGTCGAGGCCATTGCCGTCACCCAAACGAAGTTTGGGGCGGGAGCCTCTTCCTCAACTCCTCGAGCTCCTCTCTCGAAACCGTGACGCTCTCCTTACCCCTGCGCGCTCTCGCTAGTAGCGGCGAAGCCCTGTACTCCCTCCACAGGAAATCGATGAGCTTCTCCATCTCCTCTCGAGCTCGCCGAGCCTTCGGGCCGTCTAGGAGCTTAGAGGCTATGGATAGAGCCGCGATCCTACCCTCTATAATCGCGGTCGTCGCCTCCTCTATACCCGAGGAATCCCCGGCTACGTACATGTTGGGGACCGTAGTCTCCAAATCGATCGTCCTAATGGGCACGGCTCCCCCTAGCTCCGGAACCCACCTCATTACCGCGCCCGCTTGAGCAGCTAGCCTCGAATCGGGTTGCAGCCCTATGGCTAGGAGGACGAGGTCGCACTCCACGTCCCTTTCGCTCCCGGGCACGGGATTGAAGTTCTCGTCCACTTCGACGATCGTAGCGCCCTCCACCCTCTCCCTCCCCCACGCAGCCTTGATCGTGTGCCTAACGAGTATCGGAACGCCGTACCTACGGATCTTCGCTGCGTGAACGAACCACCCCCCTATGAAGGGCATTATCTCGAGCACGGCCTCGACCCTAACCCCCGCCTGGAGGAGCTGGTACGATACTATGAGCCCTACGTTCCCCGAGCCAACTACGAGGGCCCTGTCCCCCGGCTTAATCCCGTACTCGTTCATTAGGGTTTGCGCTCCCCCAGCCCCCATAACCCCCGGCAAGTCGTTGCCGGGAAACGCTAGGTACTGCTCCGAAGCACCCGTAGCCACGATGAGCGCCCGCGGCTTGATCCGAAATAGCTTGTTTCTAGAGGCTACCCCTAGCCAACCACCCCGAAAAACCCCGTAGGCATAGCTCTGAAGAAGCACCCTAACCCTACCGCTGCTAAGCAGCTTCGAAGACATTTCCTCGGCTATCTGGAAACCCCTCAACCCGCCGAAGAGGTCCTTGGACCCGAAGAACTTGTGGGTTTGCTTAACGAGCTGCCCACCGAGCTTAAAGTGGTCGTGCACTAGAACGACGTCTATCCCAAGCTTGGATAGCTCTAGGGCTGCTGCGAGCCCCGCTGGACCCCCTCCAACGATAGCGACGTCGGTCTCCACCACCTCCTCGCGCTCAGCATCGCCCGCACTAACGTTGATGGGTATCGGGGCTAGCCCCTTCTGCCTCTCGACCCTCATACCATCCCTAACGGACTCGATGCAGGTCCTGGTATTGGGAACGCCGTCGACGATCATGAAGCAGCTACTGCACTTGCCAATCATGCAGAAGGGTCCTCGAGGCCTACCCAGCTTCGGGCTATACGAAAACACGTCTATCCCAATGGCGTAGAGCGCAGCCGCTATGCTCTCTCCCTCGTAGGCTTCGACCTCCATACCCTCGAAGAAGAACCTGACCTTTCTCCCGCGCTTAAACGATAGAATTGGGTGTTCCCAAATCCTCCTATCCCTAGGAGGCAATGGCTATGCACCGAAACGCCCAGCACCTAGCTATCAAATAAATCGTGCTGCCTTAAGCCTCGAGGAGCGCTAAGGCGCTAGCTGTGCAGGAGTTGCAACGAGCTTAGACCCCCTAGACTTCACCGCTTCGGAAAGCACTTGGACTAAGCGTGGGAGCCTCTTCGCGAAGTGGGGAGAGTAGTCGCTTAGCGATAGCAGCGGTAGGTAGACTACCGAGGCTTTTCCGCATGCTCTCGAAACCTCGTCCTCAACGATGCGGGGTTCGGAAAGCGGTTGCTGATACAGAACGGCGTCAGCTTCAGCGCACAGCTTCTCCAAAGCGCTAACCGCTTCGGATCCCCACAGGTAGCTAGACTCAATCGATTTGTTGGGGCACTCCAACCCCAGCACCTCGAGCGCTTGAACAACGTGGCTCGCGAACCCAGGAAGCACTAAATCGCTCCCGATCCTCATAGCGACGACGACCCTTGCCCCAGCTAGCCCAAGAGCTTCGGCAACCTCCCTAGCCTTCGCTAACGAGCTTAGCCCCTCTCTAAGCAGTTGAAATCCCTTGGGGATGGCGTTGAGGACGTAACCAAGCTCCACGCCGAACTCTAGGAACTCGAGGCCCCTCGGAAGCCTAGCAACGTAGAACGGTACCCCGAGCCCCCTAAGCACCTCCACGAGTTTCGAAGCTTGGTACCCACCGGAGATAAGCACGAGATCCGGCTCTAGCTCCCTAAGCAGCACCTCGTTAACCCCCGTATAGCTACCAACGACTGGTAGGCTAGGGACGTCGATGCCCAAGCACCTCAAGCTGCGGCACCACGGCGAGACGCCGACGATGAGCTTCCCCAAACCCATCTCAATCAGCGTAGCGGTTATCGAAGGCGTTAACGAGACTACGCGCATAGGGTTCTCGGGAACCTCTAGGAAGGAACGTAGCTCAAAGCAAAACACCTTCCTCAAAGCACGCCACCTAGGCTAGCTAGGAGCTCGTTAAGCCAAAACCCTTAACGCGAGATCTACTAACGTGCATTGCCTTACGCTACTACTCGATCTTAGCACAATGCGGATACAGGATGACTTCACGGTTCTTGAATTCTGCTTACGGAATTCAATTTGCGGATTAAGTTCTGCGAGAACGGAATTGTATCAGATTTCGCTACCTAGGCAAGTCAGCTGAGACAGGTTTAATCATCGCTGAGCTCATTGGGGGTGACTCATCATCTGTGATAAGGGTGCGCTGCGTAGGTATATCTGCTGTGATGATACGACGGTCTCCTGATGCGTGATGAGTCTTCTCTTCACTGAGCTTCTTGGCGTTGTGGGGCTTTGTTGTTCGCATGGTGTTTCTAGGTATTAATACTTGGCTAATCCACTTTCCTAGGGGGTTGTGGGGAGCGCCTATTGCTAACGAGCTTATCTAGGCGAGCGTTGCGGTGTAGGTGCGTACCTACTTCGCTATGCCTCAGTCTACTTCCCCATCGCTGCAATTCGCGTTCCTTCCTAAGTCTAAGCTTATGTGTACTCGCATTCACGGGCTCGATCTCGGTGTTTAGCCTATGTCGATCTCGGGTAACGAGGTTAACGTAGCCGTACCCCACATGAGGATAGAGCTCGGCGCGAAGAAGCGTAACTTTGAGAGGGTTCGTAGGGTTGCTCAGGTAGCTAAGGAGATGGGTGCTCAAATCCTCTTGCTGCCGTCCATGTTCAACGTTGGGCCAGCCGACAACCCCTTGTTTAGGGTTAGGGTTAGTAGGAAGAGGATTGTTGAGAGTGGTGCGGAGCAAACTGCGAGCCTCTTGAGGGAAATCTCTTCTTCCCTAGGCATAGTGATTGTGGCTGGGCCTATATACGAGAGGGTTGGCTCGAAAACGTATAGAACGGTTCTACTCGTCGAGCCGCTTAGGGGGGTCGTGGTTAGGGCTAGGAAGCTCGTTACTGAAGAAGGGTCTTCGCCTATAAGCGACGCGGTTATAGACATGGGTATGAGCTTCGGGATCCTAGCCGAGGACGATACGATGCTACCCGAGCTATCGCTCTACATGATTTTGAGGGGCGTAGACGCGATACTAGCCTTTCCCTCGCTAGGCCCCGAAGGGATGAAGCAGAGGCTAGCCCTCATGACGAGGGCTATGGAGTGTAGGTGCACGACGCTCGTGGTTGGGGGCATTGTGTGTAGGTCTGGCGAGGATCTCTACGAGGTTCCGACTACGGTGATAAACGAGGAGGGGGGCATCGATGAGGAGGTCAAGGGGATGCACGAAAGGGTTTTGGTAGTGAGCTTGAGGAAGTCTAGCTGTAAGAGAGTCGTGGACTCGAAGAGGATTAGGTTGATCAAGAGCCTTAGGAAGCTAGTTAGCGGATTTAGGTAGCTACTCTAGCTCTACGGACTCTAGGAAGGGTGGCAGCTTCTCTATGCTTATAATGGGTATCGTAACGTAGCCGGGCTTAGACGTTGCCGAAGGCTCTATCCTCTCGCCGCGCTCATCTAGCTTGACAAGGACGTAGCTAGCCTCAGAGAAAGTCCCATCGTCGTCGAACGCGTAGTAGAACATTGGGACGCCGTAGTAGTTGTAGTAATCCCTAAACACCGCTAGGAACCCTAGCACGGTTCGACCGCCCTTCCTAAACCTTATTATGTAAGTGGACTGCATCGTCATGGCTACGCTGCTAGCCATCCTAACAAGGTCTTTGACAGACGATAGCTTTACCGCTACCACGGGAGCGAGGTTAGGGGTCTTGCTCTCCCTACCCTCCCTCCTACCATCGCTTTGCGACATGGCGCGCTACCTCTTCGGCAAGGCAACGATTATCCTCCTAGACTTAAGGACTATCTCTAGCAAACCTCGGGCAGCTAGCTCCTTGATTATCTTCTTCGCCGTACTGTACTTAAGGTTGTACCTCTGGCACAAAGCGAAAGGCGTTACGATCCCTATGTTCTTGATGTCCCTAGCGACCTTATCGACTATCGAGGGGTCTATGAGGTCTAGCGCCATCCTACGCTCCTTCTTCTCCTCCTCCCTCCTCCTTCGAAGCTCCTCCCTTAGCGCACGCAATTGCCTCTTCTCGATAGCCGTTATCGGCTTACCACCCTTCGTACCCATGGACCCCACCACGAAAAGATGCTCCGAGTCGAGGCAAATAGGGTTTCACTCTTATAAATTATTATCGTTGCGAAGGTGGGTAGCGGTGACAGGATGAGGATTGTCACGGTTAAGATGCCTGAGAGCTACATCGAAGCCATAGACGAGCTCGTTAGGATGGGTAGGTACAGCTCGAGAAGCGAGGTAATTCGGGCTGCCGTAAGGGAGTTGCTAAAGAAGGAGTTGTGGGGAAGCGACGTAGAGAGCGAAGCTCCGAAGAGGGGTGGTAAGTCGAGGATCGCGATTAGGGATCTCGAGCTCGTCGAGTTCTAGACCGCTCCTACGCGTTTTTCCCTATGGGTAACGAGTCTCGCTTTCAACACCTTAAACGCTATACGCTCGCACTTCCTCTGCATGGAGCAGCCCCTCGCTTAGATCATAGCGATGCATCTAGACTCTAAGTAGCTATGCTGCGCTTTCGCGAAGCAAAATTCTCAATGAGTCTCATTCGCGTAGCGACCTCCATAGCCCGAGGCTTAGAAGCGCTTGGGTACCATAGGCTAAACGCTTATTCGATAGAGCTTGCGCGTGAATGCCAATGCATTCGCGCCTCGCACCCCCTATCCGTGTTCCGCATCGAGTTCCGCCGCATGGAGTGTATAGAATGGGGTGTTGCCCTAGGGCTACCATGCATCTAGTGGAGGCACTTCGTCGCAGTGCATGGACCATCGAAGCTCTAAGCTGTGTGCGTCGGGCCTCTCTACGCGTTGTCGAGGGGTAGGCCGCGGGGACGTGGATTATATTAGCTCTCGGAACTTATTGAGGCGTGGGTAGCTAGATGCTTAGGGATTTGCCTAGGGCTCGGAAAAGGCTCGGCAGGATGCGTAGGGGTCAGAAGCTCGGAATCTTAATCCCGTTAAAGGGCGAGGAGAGTGCCGGTAAGGGTAAGAGTGAGGATCAGGAGCTTGAAGAACAATAGCGTTGTCGTCGTCCCAGCCCTACTCAACACTGGATTTACTTCTGATGAGCTAGATGTCCACATCCCTCGAGGGTTAGCCGAAGAGCTCGGCTTATGGCCGCCACCAGAAAACGCTGTGATAGAAGTCCTCGATACTGCTGGTGGTGAAGTCCTTAGCTACTACGTGCCTAGAGCTATCGAGCTCACGGTTGTTGAAGAGGATAGGACTTCCAAGACGATCGTGTGCAACGCCATTATTTCGCTACACGAGAAGGAGGTACTTCTATCCGATGCCGTGATAGAGGAGCTCGAGATAGAGATCCTATCGCCTAGAACGGGCGTGTGGAGGTTTCGAGGGGAGAGCAAGACGAGGTCTAGCGCGTAGAGCCATAGAGATGGCGTTGCGAGCGCCGAGAGCGTCTTCGCATCGCCTCGAAGAGAAATGCGTTGAGGGTAGCTACGCGTGTTCCCCGCTTTCGCTACAGAATAAATCCCTTTGCTGCCTAGGGCTACCGGGCTGTGATGAGGGCTGGTATTGTCGATCGATGAGAGTAGATGCCAGGGCTGAGCCCCTACCGATTTAGGCTTAGCTGTGTTTGGCGGTGTTGGGGGCTGTGGGTTGGTGGAGGAGGTGGTGAGCGAGGGTAGCGAGGTGCTGGTGTACATCGATCGTAGGAGGAGGTGGATCGTTAGGGTGGAGAGGGGCCGCGTCTTCGGCTCGGATAGGGGGGTTGCTAAACACGATGATTTCCTGGGCAAGCCCTTCGGATCCAGCGTTAGGCTAAGCGCTGGGTTCAGCGCGTACGTACTCAAGCCCCTGCTCATCGACTACCTCGAGAAGGGATTCGATAGGAGGACCCAAGTGCTCTACCCCAAGGACATGGGGTTGATACTCCTGCTCCTCGGAGTAGGGCCTGGTAGCCGTGTTCTAGAGGCTGGGATAGGCTCGGGGTTCATGACCAGCGTCCTGGCCAACGTCGTTAGGCCCGACGGGAAGGTTTATGCCTACGAGGTTAGGGAGGAATTCGCTAGGATAGCGCTTAGGAACTTGAAGCGACTCGGGCTGGATAGGTTCGTCGAGGTGAAGATCCGGGATATTCGCGAGGGCGTAGACGAAAGGGGTTTAGATGCCGCCATCCTGGACATGCCCGATCCCTGGGATGCCCTCGAGGTTGTGCACGAAGCGTTAAAGCCGTCGGCTCCCGCAGTCTTCTTCCTGCCGACGGCTAGCCAAGTCGATAAGCTGCTAGCTAAGCTAATCGAGTTCGGGGGGTTCGTAGACATTAGGGTGTTCGAGACCCTCCTTCGAGAATACCGCCCAGTGCCCGGCGCTCTTAGGCCCGAGACCACGATGGTTGGGCACACGGGGTACATAGTTTTCGCTAGGAAGGTACTTAAGGAGGCGAAAGGTGAAGAGCTAGGCTCTGGGGGTAGGTAGCTCCATGTCTAGCGAGAGGCCTAGTAAGTTCGGTGAGAGCTTCTCCGAGTGGTTCTCGTGGATCATTCGGGAGGCCGAGATCTACGACTACGGTAGGTACCCCGTTAAGGGCATGGGCGTTTGGATGCCCTACGGCTTCCAGATTAGGAAGAGGGTTATCGAGATCATTCGCAGGCTCCTAGACGAGACGGGGCACGAGGAGATACTCCTACCCCTCCTCATACCCGAGACGCTGTTCAAGAAGGAGAGCGAGCACGTGAGGGGGTTCGAGGGCGAGGTATTCTGGGTTACGAGAGCGGGCTTCAACGAGCTAGACGTTAAGCTCGTGCTTAGGCCTACGAGCGAAACGGCGCTTAGCTACATGGAGAGCATGTGGATTAAGAGCTACAAGCAGCTCCCCAAGAAGTACTACCAGATCGTTAGCATGTTTAGGTACGAAACCAAGATGACGAAGCCCATGATAAGGGTTCGAGAGGTCACTATGTTCAAGGAGGCTCACACAGCCCACGAAACGTTTAGCGATGCGGAGAAGCAGGTTCTCGAAGCCATAGAGATATACAGGAAGTTCTTCGACGAGCTAGGCATACCGTACGTAATATCGAAGAGGCCTCAATGGGATAAGTTCGCGGGCGCCGTCTACACCATAGCCTTCGACACCCTCCTACCCGATGGGAGGGCCATGCAGATAGGCACGGTTCACCACCTAGGGCAGACCTTCTCATCGGTATTCGAGGTTAGGATCCAGAGGAGGGACGAGAGCCTAGACTTCGTTTGGCAAACTAGCTACGGTATTTCCGAGAGGGTGATAGCCTCGATAATAGCGTTTCACAGCGATGAAAGGGGGTTGATACTCCTACCGAAGATAGCGCCCATACAGGTGGTGATAGTCCCGATACCCGGCAAGGACGATGAGACGACTCGTAGGGTACGCGAGTTCGCTAAGGAGGTAGCTAAGATCGTTGCGGACGCGGGGTTCAGGGTTCGTATCGACGATAGGGAGGACATGCGCCCCGTGGAAAAGTACTTCTACTGGGAGCTCAGGGGAGTCCCGATAAGGATCGAGGTCGGCCCTAAGGAGCTTGGGAGCGGCAAGGTCGTGGTGTTTAGGAGGGATAAGCTCGAGAAGAAGCAGGTAGAGCTAAGCAACTTAGTCGAGTTCCTCCGCGAGCTAGCGAAGGATATCGAGGACTCGCTTAGGGAGAGGGCGTGGAGCTGGTTTAGGGAGAGGATCAAGGTCGTTAGCGATCTAAGCGAGGCGCTCAAGCTCGCTAAGGAGGGGTACATAGTGGAAATACCGTGGTGTGGAGACGAGAGGTGCCTACAGAAGGTAGTTGACGAGACAGAGGGAATCGACGTTATTGGGATACCCCTGGAAACCATTGAGCGCAGGGATCCGCCTCCACCCGAGGCTAAGTGCCCTCTATGCGGCTCGAGGGCTAGGTGGTGGGCTAGAATAGGTAGGAAGTGCTGAGCTAGGATTACCGATGGCAAAAGCTTTTAGACTACTAGCTATAGCTAAGAGCGGGTGCCTCCCGTGCCCAAGAAGAGGGAGAATAGAGGTCGTAGGAAAGGGGATAAGGGAGCCGTTGCTAGGATCCAGTGCGATAACTGCGGCGCCTTGATCCCCGAGGACAAGGCTATATGCGTAACGAAGTGGTATAGCCCCGTGGATCCGCAGCTCGCTAGGGAGCTCGAGAAGAAGGGCGCTATCATAGCTAGGTACCCCGTAACCAAGTGCTACTGCATTAACTGCGCTATCTTCTACGGCATAATCAAGGTTAGGCCCGAGGCCGAGAGGAAGAAGAAGGTTCCCCTCCAATCCATTAAGTAGCGTTTTCCTCCCTCAGGTTTCTCCACACATGCGCAAACCTCTGAACTATCGTCACCACGTTTAGCGCTATCGCGGCGTAGAGAACGATGCTCGGTACCGAGAAGGGCCCTCCCCCGAGGAGCAAGAGCATTATCGATACCGCTAGCACTACGAGTACCCGCTCGCCGCGCTCGAATAGCCCTACGCCCTCCATCTTAACGCCCCTCAATTCGCCTAGCGCCCTCAGGTAGCTAATTAGGTAGGACGTGGCTACGAACACGACTATCGCGATCATCGGTAAGCCCATGAGTCCCAGGGCTATGCAGTACATTAGCTCCTCGACCCTATCGCTAAACGAGTCTAGGAAAGCGCCTCGCCTCGACACGCGGTTAGTAAGCCTAGCTACGGCGCCGTCCACGGCGTCCATGTAGGCCGAGGCGGCTATCGCTACGGGGACTAGGGTCGGTGCGTATACCGCTAGCGCGGGGGCTAGAAACGATATCGCTAGCCCGGTTAGGGTAACGGCGTTTGGATGCACCTTCCCAGCGGCTACGAGCCTAGCGACCGGGGTTATGAATACCGAGAGCTTCTTGCGCAACCTCGTTAGCAAGCCCTTTCTCCAGAGAGCTTCAGCGCTTGGAAAAGGTAAATAAGGTTGCTTATCTCAGCGTAGCCGGGATGAAGAGGAATCCGGGATCTGAGTAGCCCGGTGGTCGTGATGAGAGGTCTGTATTCATTGACCGCCGGGGTGGGGAGGCATAGGGGGTAGCCCCATATACATAGCGATCCTGGACCCCCGGACGATGGTTAGGGTTTCGGAGGCCCTTAGGGAGCTAGGGGCGGAGCCCAAGGGCGTTTACCGCGAGGGCTCTAAGCTCGTTGGCGTGGTGCTCGTTGACGAGGGTGGGCTGAGGTACATCGAGAGCGCGGCTATCGAGGTCGAGGGCGAGGTTATTCGCGTCGATGGGGAGGACCCGGCTTGCGTAGCGCTTAAAGCGATACTAGCTTCCCTCGGCGTTTCCGACCCCAACCCGCTGATAATAGGCATAGACTTGGGGGAGCACATAGGGGTAGCCCTAATAGCTGGTAGGGCCCTCGTCTACGCCAAGACCGTTCGGAGCTACGTAAAGGCGCTAGACCTCGTGTGCACCTCGCTTAAATGCATCGAGTCCCCGCGAAAGATAGTGAGGGTCGGTATACCGAGGAAGGAGTGCCCCGAGTACGAAAAGCTCGTAGAGTCCCTAGCCAAGCTCCTGGATCCCGATGTCGAGCTCGAGCTCGTGCCCGAAGCCCGTAGCTCGAAGCTTCGAAGCTACGTCGAGGTTGGGAAGCGCGTGCCTAGGGATGCGCGCGCAGCCATTAATATAGCTCTAGCGCGCCTCGACAACTGGTAGGCTGGGCCATGCTGCCTAGCCTAAGCGGCGCTAGGGTCGCTATGGACCCCGGCAAGCTACTTCGAGTCATGGGCCCCGCCAACGTCGTAGTCGAGAGCGGTAGGGTTAGGATCCTCGGAGCGGAGTTCGGCCCCGGCTCCTCGATTCTCGTACATAAGTACAGGAGCTACGTGATTAAGGCGGTGGAGAGGAGCGTTCTAAGCATTCGGATGGGGGAGGGCGGGGCGATAGAGGAGCCGGCTCCCGGGGAGGAGGTTGTTGATGAGTGGGAGAGGATAGCCGAGGAGATAACGTCGAGCGGTAGCTTCGTGGCCATGGTCACGGGCCCCGTGGATAGCGGCAAGACCTCGTTAGCGACGATGATAGCGAACGTCGCGCTTAGCAAGGGGCTGAAGACCGCGATCATCGACGTGGATGTAGGGCAGGGGGACCTCTCGCCCCCGGGCTTCATAGCGTTGAAGTACCTAGACAAGCCCGTTACGTGGCTAAGGCTCCTCAAGGGCGATTCCTACAGGTTTGTAGGGGGTATAACCCCCGTTCACAACCCCTACTACACTAGGCTGATCCTAGGGGCCGTGGACCTCGTTAACGAGGCTAGGGCTAGCGGATGCCAAGCCATCGTGGTTAACACTGGTGGGTGGGTAACGGGGCTTAGCGCCGTGGAGATGAAGGTGGAGCTCGCTTACGCGATTAGGGCTAGCCACGTAGTGGTCCTCGACGAGGCCGTGTGCAAGAGAATAGCCTCGGCGGTGGGGGGTAGGATCAAGGTTGTTTGCGCTCCTAGG
>CAZRDH010000024.1:0-7387 GCA_964598805.1 uncultured Desulfurococcaceae archaeon
CCTAGTTGGGTGGCTAGCAATCCACGTTCCGTGTAACGACGTTGCGTGTAGCGGTGGGGACCCCCTATGGGTATCGGTAGCGCTGCTAGTGCCTAGCTACGTGGGTATCGAGGGGTTGGAGGGCATCGCTAAGCAAATCGATGAGGCGTGTCGAGAGCTAGGGGCTTCGGTTATCGGGGGCCACACGGAGTTCGTAGACGATCTCCGTAGGCCCATAGCCGTATCGACGTGCATGGGGGTAGCGACTAGGTTCGTACCGACGTCGGGGGCTAGGGTTGGGGACGTGGTTATAGCGACTAAGTTCGTCGCCATCGAGGGGACGGCTATCCTGGCTACGGACTTCGAGAAGACCCTCATCGATAGGGGCGTCCCTAGGGAGGTCGTCGAGCGCGCTAAGGGGTTCTACAGGATGGTTAGCGTTGTTCGCGAAGCCCGAGTGCTTAGGGAGTTCGCGAACTCCATGCACGACCCGACGGAGGGGGGTATCGTGGGCGGGCTCCTAGAGGTAGCTAAGGCTTCTAGGGTGGGGATCGTGCTCTACGAGGATAGGGTCCCCATAGCGCGGGAAACCCTCGAGGTGTGCAGGGCTCTAGGGGTAGACCCCCTCAAGCTGATTAGCAGTGGCTGCCTGCTCGCCACGATACCCCCGAGCCTAGCGAGCGAAGCGCTAGAGAAGCTGAGGGAGGTAGGGGTCGAGGCGAGGGTAGTGGGTAGGGTTGTTGAGGGCGAGGGGGAGGTGATTATCGTTAGGGGGAGCGGGGAGAGGGAGAGGGTGAGCGAACACGTGGAGGACGAGCTCTATAGGTTGCTAAGCGAGTTCAGCGAATAACGCACTTTAAAACCCTAGAGCGTGCACACCGCTTCGGGTCGCTGAAAGTGATTCTCGATAGGGACGCGTTTGGGCTATGGAGCTTCCTAGCCAAGAGGGTTTTCAGAGCCGTGTTCACGGCTACGAGTAGCGAGGAGTGCGCTAAAGCTATTCGCGAAACGCTTAGCGAGCGAGAGGTAGCGATGTATATCCACATACCGTTCTGCACGGGTACATGCATATTCTGCCCCTACCCCCGAATCGCCGTACCTAGGAGCGAGCTCGATAGGGTTCTAGACAAGTACTTTAGCGCGCTAATCACCGAGGTGAAGCTCTACGGGAAGCTGCTTAGGGATCTAGGGCTTAGGGTAGTGGATATACACGCTGGTGGAGGCACGCCGAGCCTCGTGCCCGGCAGGTTGTGGAGGCTCCTCCTAGAGGCTATCTCCGAAGAGTTCGAGGCTGAGCCTAGGATAGCTATCGAGGCTAACCCCGAGGATCTAAGCGCTGAGCCCAAAGCTTTCGACTTAGTTGATAGCGGCGTCGAGGAGGTTAGCCTAGGCGTTCAATCCCTCAACCCCAGGATCTTGAAGGTGCTCGGCCGTAGGCACAGCGTCGAGGACTCGATTAAGGCTATCGAGAACCTTCGTAGGGCTGGGTGTAGGTACCTAAACATCGACTTGATGTACATGGTCCCCGGGCAAACGCTTGGAGATTGGGTGAGGGATCTCGAGGAAGCTTCGTCTCTAGACGTCGACGAGATTACGTGCTACCCAACGCTCGTAGCTAGGCACAGCATTGGGTACAGGCTTATTCGCGAGGGTAAGCTCCCTCCCCAGCCTAGCGAGAGGGACTTCGAGTCGATGATCTACGCGTGCGAGGACACCCTCCCGAAGCGGGGTTACAGGGGGGTCGAGATCTATGGGTACAGCAGGTTGGAGTGGAAGTACGCTACCGTTAACTACGAGATGGAGGGCCCGCTCCTAGCCTTCGGCGCCGGCGCCGTGGGGTTTACGGGCGGGTTCGAGTACGTAAACACCCACTTCGTCGAGGAGTACGTCGAGGCGCTTAAGAGCGGTAGGCTCCCCATAGCTGGAGCTAGGCGCGTACGGAGCTTCGAGAGGTGGGTTAGGTACGCGACGTGTAGGCTATTCGTATGCCGCTCGCTAGATAGGGAGAGCTTCGAGCGCAAGTTCGGTATCGAGTTCGACGAGGCTATGCGCAAGAGCGGGTTCGCCGCCTTCCTCAAGCTGTTAAAGGCTTTGAAGCGCGTTGAGGATGATGGGCGTAGGCTGTACTTAACTAGGAGGGGGCTCCTCACGGCGCACAAAGTGTGTTGGGCGTTCGTACTGAACGTGCCGTGCAGGATAGTCGAGGAGTTTAGCCGCGAGCCCTGGCCGCCGAGAGTCGAGATCCCCTAGCTTACACGCGGAACTCTAGGCCGTGCCTAGCTATCTCCTCGTCGACGAGCTTGGATACGTATAGGGCTAGGGCTAGCTGCGTAGCGATCGCGATTGGGGTTAGGGGTAGGAGCTCGCTTAAGGGTATCGAGGGAGCTCCGTAGGCAGCCCTAGCTATCTCCGCGACTATCGCAGCGGGGTTTACGAACGCTAGCTCGGGCTTCGGCAGAGCGGTTGGGGGGACCACGGTCCCTACGGTCACGAGGATCTGCAGGACGTTCGTCCACGTACCGCTAGCCCCCGTCTTGCAGTAGAGTAGCGCTGTTAGGGAGCCGCATAGGAGGTACGTGGGGATCGACGAGGCTACGGCGAGCGCTAGCAGCCACGGGTTCGATGGGATCGCTAGGGTGGGCGAGCCGGTTAGGGCCCAGGATACGGCTAGCGCCGAGGCGAAGAAGGTCGCGGTGTTGGCTAGCAGCAGGTCTATGTGGATCGAGCAGAAGAGGTAGTGCAGCACCCCTAGCCCGCACTCCCTAAACAAGTCGGTGAGCCCCTGGTAGACGTACCACCTAGTGAACTCGGTCGCAACCCACATCCCCACGGAGGCAGCGCCCATCGCTAGGACGCCCGGTAGGAAGGTCTTGAACGCCGCGATGGGGTTGGGGCTAAAGAGGGTTACGGGAACGAAGATCACTAGGAACCACATGACCGTGCTCAAGCAGCTAACTACGTAGCTAACGGCGTGGAGCTTAGACAGCGTCGTTCCGACGATGAGTAGGTGGAGGGCTATCCTAAGCCTCTTCCCCAAGCCCATTAGAGACCCCTTCGAACCCTATGCCCGCACGCTCGGGATAGGTAGGTCGAGGCCGCTAGGTAGATCGCTAGGAGCGCGCACATGAGCGCAGCGCTGATTAGCACTTCGGGCCTCCACCCCCACACCACGAGCACCCGGATCAAGGTGCATAGCTCGGGCACGGGGGTTATCGAGGCTATCGCCCGGAGCACGGCGGGCACGAAGCTTAGCGGTACGTAGAGCCCGGCTCCCGCTAGGATCGCTGGGACGAGTATGCTGCCTATAGCCCACGGCCTGCTCACGTTCGTGAAGAAGGCTATGGGTAGGGCTATGAGCGTAGCGAAGCAGCCTAGCGCTACGCTAGAAACCTCTAGCGCTCCGAGCATCGCTAAGTAGATCGCTAAGCCCTTGACCCCTAGGGTGGCGACGAGGGCTATGGGTAGGTACAGAGTTGTTAGGATGCAGAGCGTCGCCGACCTAACTATGGCTACCGCCGTAGCGTAGCTACCTAGATCCACGGACAGGAGTATCGAGTCGATGACCCCCGCGACCTTAACCTCGTTGATTAGCGTCTGAACGACGTCCCCTATCACCGCCCCCACGACGGATATCACTGAGGATAGCGCTACGCCATAGGCTAGAGCCTCCCTAAGCCCAATGCTCCTACCCAGCACCTCCCCCATCCTATGAAGCACTCGCTGAACCCCTCCAACTGAAGCCGGTAGGAAGACGATGCTCAAGCCGAAGATTAGGGGTAGGAGCCAAGCCACTACGTAGTCCGCTACGAACCTCCTAAACCAAACGACTTCCCTATACCCAACCGCCGCGATAGCCCTACCCAGCTTCCTCACGACCCCTCCCCACCAACGCTATGTAAGCGTCTTCAAGCGATGGCTCTACGATGGATAGGTCTAGAACCCTAACCCCCGTAGCCTTAACGACCTCGAAGAGCTCCTGCGCAACCTCCTCCCTACCCCCCTTAACGTACATCGTCACCCTAGAGCTACCACCCTCGTCAACAACCTCCAGCTTCTCGATGGGTAGCCTCTTCCTAACGCCCTCGACGAACTCCTTCCTCCCGCCGCCCCCAACCCTAATCGAGACCCTCATCAACAGCCCTAGCCTCCTCTTCAACTCCTCCGGCGATCCGTGGGCTACGACGGTACCCCTATCGATTATCGTTACGCTACTGGATACCTCCTCGATTTCGTGCATGTTGTGCCCCGTAACCAGTATCGTCCTCCCCTCCCTAGCTAGCTCCACCATGAGCTTCCTAACCATCCTAGAGCTCTCAACGTCTAGCCCAAGCGTAGGCTCGTCGAGTATCAGCACCTCTGGATCGCTTAGGAGAGCCTTTGCTATGGCTAGCCTAGCCCTCATACCGAGGCTATAGGTGTAGTAAGGCCTCCTCGAGGCCCCCATCTGCTCCAAGCCCACTAGCTCTAGAACCTCCCTAGCCCTTCTCCTAGCCTCAGCTATCGAGAACCCCTTGAGGAGCCCGTAGAAAACCAGGTTCTCGTAGCCCGAGAGCGACATGTAGAAGCCCTTCGAGACGTCCAGCACGACGCCTATGACCTCCCTAACCCTCTCCGCCTCCCTAACCACGTCCATCCCCAAAACCCTCGCCTCACCACCATCGGGTAGGAGTAGCGTCGATAGTATCCTCACGGTCGTAGTCTTCCCCGCCCCGTTAGGCCCCAGCAACGCGTGTATCGACCCCCTAGCAACGCTAAACGATATCCCCTTAAGCGCTTCCACAACCCTCTTCCTCCTAAACCCCTGGCGAACTACGTACACCTTCCTAAGGTTCTCAACCTCTATCCCCATCATCGCCCCCACCGAATCGCTGAAGCCGCGTAGCGTCGCCGCGCTACCGCTCGGAGCTACCTAGCGAGCTCTACTACGATTAGGCAAGCTGAAAACCGTTTGGAGCTCCCGCCGAGCGCCGAGTAGCTAAGCGCGTTGCTAGCTAGTTAGCTTTTGAATCAAGTCGCCGTAGGTAACGAGCTTGAGCCTAGAGATGTCTAGCCCCGCCAACTCGATGAACCCGCCCCACTTCGTAGCGTCTCGAAGTGCGTCGAGTATCCTCGGGGCGAAGAGGAGTAGGACGCTGTTGGGGATCACGATGGTTGCCCTCGAGAAGCTTCCTAGGAGGGTCGAGGCGACGTACTTAATCCTAGCCTCGACGAGCCTAGCGTTCGTGAGGGTCTCTACGTAGATCGCTTCGTCTCGACCCCTAGCAACGACGTCTACGTCGAACCCCTTGAGGAGCCTATAGCACGTAACTACCGAGCTCCATCCGCAGCGCGTGGAAGCCTCCTTTACGGCTAGGGCCCTCACTAGGAACCGGGTAAACTCCTCGCCTTCGCTACACGGCGATACCCTATCCCTAAGGGCTTCGTCTCTAAGGGCTAGCTCGGTTAGTATCCTCCTACCCGCGGCCTCGAGGTACATGGAGATGGAGTCTAGGCTCTTAACGCTCTCAAGCTCCTCGAAGTCTATGAACCCGCTGTACGCGGCTACGACCCTAACGTACTTCTCGAGCGGCTCGGCTTCGTCTATCGAGACCTCGATTACGTCGGGGCACGCAACGTCGTTGAACACGTTCTCGACTATCCTCTCGATCTCGAGCCTAGCGTCCCTATCGACGTAGAGCACTAGGAACCCAGGTCCCTGCGAAACGAATTCCCTAAGCCTCTCCTCGATCCTAACCCTAGCCTCGATGCTCTTCAGCGCCTCGCTCGAGAGCTCTATCACCACTATAGACCCCTGCACGGGTAGCCACGCGATCCTAGTGTGGACGTCGCTTACGCTAGCAACGTACCTCGCTAGCGGGGTCGAGCCGTGCACAACCCTGTAAGCATCCCTTAGCAACCTCGATAGGAATAAGACGTAGTCGTACCTCCTATCCCTAGGCCTCCACGCTATAACGAGCTTAGGCGTCGAGAGGTCGAGGAGGAAGGGGGTGAGGGGCCTCCCAAACACTAGCTCCCCAACGTCGATAGCCGGCGCCTTCCTCCACGAGGGTACCTCCTCGCGCCTCTCAACGGCTTGGGTTTCAGCGCTACCCAGCTCTTCGCTAGGAACGCTCGTAGCCACGGCTTCCTGCTCTACGCCCTCTGAACCCATACGCTATAAGCCCTCTCGCAACACCTTGAGCTCCGGGGCTTATCTAGGCTCCGAGTGATGACCCGCCATCTAGCTGATTAGTGATGAAGGCATTAACCGCTGAAGCCCGGCGAGCTAACCGCGGATGAGGAGGTTATCTCCCGGACCTGAACCGTGATGAAGTCAGCACCCGCCGACGCTACTCACCCTCGACCCTAACGAAGTCTATCTCTAGGCACGTACGGGCCCTCACTTCCTGCGTTTGATGCCTATACACCGCCCCGGGATCGCCTCTAAGCGGTAGGAAAACCGCGTTGTCTATCCACGCATCGACTCTCAGCCTCGTGTTCACGACCCACCTAGGCTTAACCACGGCTACCTCCTCCCCATCTACCCAGAACCTAGCTACGGAGCCATCCCACTCGACGGCGTATACGTGCCAATCGGTAAGCTCTAGGTTTTGAGCTCGCGGCCTGGAGCTAAGGATCCTTATGGGCGCTACCCACGGGGCTATGGAGAGCGCCGCCCTGTAGAGGGATACGCTCTTAAACAGCTTGATGGGGACGAACTCCCTACCAACCTGAGCGAATAGCCCTTGGAGGGGGTAGGGCCCCCTAGCCCTCAGGTATATGAACCATATGGGGAAGCTGAGGTCTACAACCATGCTGTGGTTCCAAAGCCCCCACCCAGCGCTACCGAAGTGGTAGCCGCTTAGCCTAGCCCTCACCTCAACCCTACACCTACTCCACGGCAACTCGTCGAACTCGCCATCCGCTATCTCGGCGTTGGAGTAGTACAGCGCTTCCGTAGGCCCCGTGCACAGCTTAGCGATGCTGTTGGAGACCTCTATCGATGCGCACCCATCCGTCCTCCACCTCCAGTAACCGCTTCGAGCCTCGAAGTGATCCTCAACCCTCTTAACCACGGTAGAGCCCGCTAACCCGTGTAGCGCCCTCGGTAGATAAAGCACCGAGAGCAAGAGCCGCTCCCGCTACGGCTCCTCGACGAGCTCGGTACTGCCACTACGGAGCGGCGAGTCAATGGCTTCAAAGCCGCGCTTGCGCACAGCCTCGTCGAGGGGTTGATCGGGGAACCCCGCTTGGAGTTCCACGGGGGTAGAGAGCGCGTCGATGCCTCTAGCTACTCGTTGCCCCCAAACCGCTCTATTACGCTCTTAGCGGTAGCTAGGTGTGGTGAAGGGGGTTGGCGCGACCCTACGGAAGGATTGGGCGTATACGAGTCGTTGAGCGTAGGATCGGTAGGATTAGGTTGGTGAGG
>CAZRDH010000025.1:0-6180 GCA_964598805.1 uncultured Desulfurococcaceae archaeon
GATCGAGGACGTTAACACCGTGATAATGTCGGTTGGCGGTAGGCTAAGCATTGAGACGGGTATCGAGGACGCTAAGAAGGCTCTAGACAACAGGATTAGGGTTCTAGAGAGCGTTAGGCTGGATCTACTCAAGAAGCTCGAGGAAGTCAATAGGAAGATAAACGAGATCCTTCCCAAGGTCGAGGAGGCGGTTAAGGAAGGCTAAACCCTCTTTTTCGGTGCTTAGCCTTGAGCTCCCTCCTCGAGGAGATTCTCATTCGTAGGGAGGTAGCTAGGCTAGGTCGCGAAATAGCCGTGTTAGAGGAAGAGCTTCGGGAGCTCGAGGAAGCGCTTAAGCTAGTGGAGGAGGGTAGGGCTAGGTCTATCTACCGCGTCTTCGGCTCCTTCGTAGCGATCGAGCTCGATCCCTCTAGGGCTAGGGAGCTCATCGAGGATAGGATCGCCTTAGTTAGGTCCGCGCTAGCGGGGTTGAGGAAGAGAGTTGAAGAGCTTGAGTCTAGGCTAAGGTCTCTTAATAGCTCTAGCTAAACAGCGATTCTATCTCCTTTAGGTACTCTTCGTGCCTATCCTCGTCCCTAGCTATAGCGTTTAGGGTATCCCTAATGAGTTGTTTGCTGCTCATAGATGCGAGCTCTCTATATAGGCTAGAAGCGTTCTGCTCGATCTCGATGTGTTCCTCCACTACTCTCTTTAGTAGCTTAGCTACGTCGCATAGCCTTAGGTAGGGTAAGCGGCTTTCGCTAACCCTAAGGTGCTGCTGTAAATCCCTAACCTCCTGAATGGACTCGATTATGGCTTTAACTAAGTTCTTGTGGAGAACGCTATCCATAATCATCGAGAGCAATATGGATTCAATTCTTCGATCTAGAGCACTAGCGCTGGCTAACTCCTTCACCCACCTGAGGTACGATTCGATAGCCTTCTTCTCTATCTCGAGGGCTCTCCACAGCCCCTCTAGAAAACCCTCTTCGACTTCCAACGCTCTACAACCTCCTTAACTCTATCGATTCCAAACTTATTCAGCTTCTTGAGCCATTCGAGGAACTTAATCGCGTTCTCTCCAACGAAGATAGCTCCATGCTGAGGCGCTACTACCTCGATCTCTAGATCGCTCACTATCGATAGCCACGCTTCTAGTGCTTCCCTACACGGGAGGTACCTCTCGTGGAACGGCTTCATGTACTGAGAATGCTTGTCGAAGTCCTCTACGAATAGATACCAAACGCCTCGAGGGAATACCGCCGCTCCTAGGTCCCCGCTAAACAGTGTTTTCGTAACTGGGTCGTATAGAGTATGGTTTCCGGGAGAGTGGAGGAAGTGCGTGGGTATAGCTAGCAACTTCGCTTTCCCTACGGGTACTTCGCCACCCTCGTCGGGTACCTCAACTATCTCGATGCCTCCGTGAATCCCTAGGTGCGGTAAGAACCTTACCCACAGACTCGAAATGTATATCCTAGCGTTTGGGAAGAACTCGCTTAGCATGACGAGAGAGCCTACGACGTCCGGATCCTGGTGCGTAAAGAACACTGCCTTAACTCGGTTAGGGTTTACGAATTCGCGTACGTTCCTATACACCCTCTCGAAGACGTAGCTACCGCCTGGGTCTATTAAGAGCCCTTCACCGCTATCGACTACGAGGTACTGATTCGTTAGTACGCCCCTCTCGAGCTCTGCCTCTTCCAACCCTAGCCAAACTACCTGGTGATCGCCTTCTTCAGCTATTACGTAGGGTTTCCTAACCCTAACCACCTCTATCACCTCGGGAGCTCGGGAGCGTTAGAGCCATAGACTTTAACCCTCGTAAAGCCCTCGAACTCGTTTAGCACCCTCTCGTCGCCAACGAACTCCTTCCCGCCGAGGTTAGCGTATATACCCACTAGCTTCCCATCGACGAAGAGTAGCCTAAACGAACCCCTTTCGCTAGTGCCAGATACGTAGACAACGCGGTACCTATCCATAACTCCCTCGCTAACGAGCTTCTCAACTATATCCACTAGCCCCCCTCGAGGAACTACGGTGAGCTCGCTCTTCACGAGCACGGACCTCATCAACAAGCTCGATACCCACGAAACGAGGGCTAGCCTTTGAGAGTAGTCCTCTACCCCTAAAACGCCGCTAGTAGCTTTAGAAGCATCCTCGATAGCGCTCTTAATCAAGTCCCTAGCAGCCCTCTCTAAGCACGAAGCTACTACCCAACCCCTAGGTCCGCGATAGAGTACTGTAGCCCTAACGAAGCGCTTAACCGGCGCGAACTCCATGGTGAACTCGCTTGCTGAACCGCGAAAGAAGCACCTAGCGGTACCCTCCTCGAAACCTGTAGCAACGCTGTAAACGTCCTCGAAGGAGAAGAACAGCATCCTCCTAAACCTAAGCTTAACTCTATCACCTTCAACCCCGGTAACGTAGGGCATGTTCTCGACCACGAAATCTCGGTCACTAAGAAGCTTAACAACAGCATCAGGACTAACGTTACCAACGTAAACCTCTGTAGACCTCCTAATCAATACAGCTACACCCCCAGAAAGAGAGTTGATTAGAGCCTTTAATAAGACTTGAAGCGCTAGTTAGAATCCCTAACTCATTGAAGAGCGGAGCCTCAGCGCCCATGAACGAACTCTTCACCTATCAGCGATCCCCCACTTCATCACGGGCCCTTACATACACTACTTCGAGGCACAAATGTTGTTTAGGGCTCTAGCCACGGGTATAGGGCGTTAGGACGGGGCTATGCATGGCTTAGCGCATTGAAGCTAGCGCGAGTTCGAGTCGTAGGGTTCGTGCATTGCTGAAGCTCGTTGTTAGCGAGTTTGCGAGCTCTTAAAGGGTTTCTGGAAATGTTTCCGATAGCTATATATCTCGCTCCCTAGAGCGTATAGCGCTGTGGTTCGCGTACGCGTGGGGTTCATGAAGGGCGTTAGCCCCTTAGTATCGTCGCTAATACTAGTGCTCGTAGTCCTCGGCGTAGGGGCCTACGTCGTAGCCTACGCTATCGCGACGCTCGATAGGGTTAAGCAGGAGTTTAGTTCGTCGCTAGCGAGGGAGGTTAGCGAGGAGAGCCACGATCTAGGGATCTTAGCGACGTACATAAACGGGTCTACGCTATACGTACTCCTAGCCACGGGTGATACCCCAGCCGTTCTGCAGGGCGTGTACGTTAATGGCTCGGAGTATACGCCTATGTGCTTAGTCGAGGTCAACGGGGTTTCGAAAACCGTGGGCTCGGGGCTCTACGTGCCTAGCAATAGCTTCATCGCGATCCAGTGCCCCTTACCCCCCGGATCTTCGTGCGCCGTAGTTCGCGTGGTTTACGATGGTGGGTGGGTGGTGGGGATTGCTCGCGCAATTGGGTAGCCGGAAGGGTATTAGCACGGTAGTGGGCATGGTGCTCTTCATCGTGCTAGCCATAGCGGTACTCGCCTTCATGTACGTCGTGCTCCTCAAGGCGGTGAGCGGCGTCGAGGAAGCGGCGTCGCTAGCCAAGGTGAAGATCTTTGAGAGCGAGCTCGCTAACCAGATCTCGAGTTGGTGGCTCTTACAGGGGTCGACCCTCGAGATAAACGTGACTAACTTAGCGCCGCAGGGAGTGAAGATCTCGTCGATAGCGGTGGTGTTGAGCAACGGTAGCTACGTAGCTCTCTACCGCGGGCATACGCTGGGAGCTACGTACGAACTCGTGCTTCCGAGCGGAGAAGTGGTTCGGGGAGCGCTATCGATGCCCTTCTTCCTAGGCTCTGGCTACTCGGTGAAGATACTCGTTAACGGGTTCATCAACGCGACGCCGGTAGCGGTCTCGGCATCGATCTCAGCGTCTCCCGGGGTAGCGGTGCTAATGATCAAGAACGCTCGATACCTACACCCCACGATCGTGATCCGCCAGGTTGAGCTAGTTAAGCCGCGGGTACTGCACTTAGAGAGCGTTGCCGAGCCGTACACCGTTTCGTGGATGGGTAGGGCAACGCTATACGCACCAGTAGCGGTGTTAGGAACGCCGCAGGTACTCCGCATCGAGGCGGAGTGGTATAGCGGTAACGCTACGGATCTCGAGAGCGTGGATGGGGAGGTCCTAACCCTAGAATCCTCACCAGCTACAGCGATAAGCATCGTTCAAGAGCCTTTGAGCTACACGGAGTTCAGCACCGACCCCTTCGCATCCGGTTCCTGGCAAGCCCTCTCGGGATCGTGGTCCTGGGGATCCTCTGTTGGCTACGTCGATGGTGGTATAGAGCAGACGAGCACGAGCGGTTCTTCGAGCTACGGTGGCGAGGCTATCGCGCTACTCCAGCGCGACGTATCGTCGCTAAGTAGCTTCTACATAGCGTACCTAGTGTACGTAAACAACCTGAACTACTACGATACGATACTGTATCAAAGCGACTCGACGTTCTTCACCATGGGGCTGAACGTTGCGGGAAATCAAGCGGATTTCGAGGGGTGGTACTACAATGGTTCCTGGAACAGCCTATGCAGCTCGAGCGCCATCCCCGTAACCCTCGATAGGTGGTACGTAGTATCGCTCTACTATAGCGCTAGCAACGGTCAAGCTAACGTTGTTTACAGCCTCTACGACCTTAACGGAAACCTACTGCTTAGGTATAGCTGTAGCTTCAGCATCTCCGAAAGCATTACGCGGGTAGGGCTAGGTAACTGGGAGTCTACCGGTAGGTGGGACAACTTCGTGTTGTCACTGAGCAACGCTACTCGGGTAGTTATCGAGAACCTTCCTAGCGGTACCCAGGTAGTTTTACTGAACTCTAGCAGCGGTAGCGTTATCGCTAGGGTTACGCCCGTTAACGGAGTCGCTACCGTAACGGTCTTGCCTAGCCTCGTGCTACACAATGTCTTGCTCGAAGTCGTTAACGCTTCTAGTAACGAAGTGCTTGCGCAAAGGGAGTTCTCGACCCTCGTGGGTGGGGAGGTGCTCAAGTACTCGAGTATCTGGAGGGCGCTGATAGAGGTTTCGTCGAGTTACCCCGTTGAGTACGAGCTGTACAAGGCGTTCTCGATGCTATACCTAGAGTCGACGTCCCCCATCAACGCTAGCCTATTCGTAAACACGAGCTCGGGGCTCGTAAGCATCGCGTCGTTTACGAACGTGCGTAGCGTCGCTAAGAACGTGAGCATACCGCTTAGCCTAGCCGAGGGAGGGTCCGTAACCCTCCTACTCGAAATGACTTCGGTAAGCGAGTTCAACGCGTCTATAGACGCGCTCAACGTCGTTACCTACCAGCTGAAGCCGGAGACCATGGACGTCCTCTTCGTGGGTATCGGGGGCTCGAATAGGATAGAGGTTTACCGAGTGGTAGAGACGACGAGGGGTCTCTCGCTGAGCTACCTCTACTCGATCAACGCATCGACGTTCAACGGAACGACTTACTTTACCTACGATACCCAGAGCACCGAGCTCGTACTCGTGAACAGTAGCGGGGTTTACGAGCGCGTAGTGTCTCCCGAGACTAGCTGGAAGCTAGTCTCCTCAGCGTGTAGGATAAACGTCATTGGGGGTCAAGCGCAGGTTATTCACGTTGGTGGGAGCAGCGTGCTAGTGGTTGTGAATGGCTCGAGAATGTGCTTACTCAACCTATCGAGTGGAACCCTCCTCTACTCGACGACCCTACCCTACAGCGCGTGGAACTTTAGCTGCTCAGCGAGTAACGGCACGGCCGCATTCATAGCGCTAGGGCCTCGAGAACCCGTGCTAGCGATAGTAACGTGGTTCGGCTCGAGCCCTAGAGTACGGTACCTCCCCATGCCCACGCTAAAGTGCGTTGGCGCAGCGTGGAGTACCTCCCTCGAAAAGCTCTTCGTGTTAGGCGATGGAGGCCCGCTATACGAACTCGAAAACGAGAGCTTCATCGCCTTAGGGGAAGTCGAGCCGCCCTACACGCCCTACGGAGGCGATAGGCTAGGGATCTACGCTGGGAGCTACGTCGCGTGGGTAAGAGACGACTACACGAACGAAGTATGGGTATGGCAACTCACAACCCCGAGCTAAACCGAGGATCCGCGACTAGCCCCTTCAACACCCTAATCCCTACGACTATCAAAGCACCTCCGTACTAGGGTCGCGTCCTCGACGGTGTGGCTTCGCGAAATTCAATGCCTTCTCCATAACCAACCTACTCCTCTTCACACCGCTGTACCTAGCCCACAGGAAGGAACTCGATAGAGCCTACCGAAACT
>CAZRDH010000026.1:0-2857 GCA_964598805.1 uncultured Desulfurococcaceae archaeon
GGTCCTCACATGGTAGTTAAGGTAGTGCGGCTCTTAGGAACGGCACAGCATTCCTGTATACTCACGTTGACGACCGCAATGCCGTGATGCGAGTGTCCCTAACATAACTTCAATGCGCGTCTACATAATAGTTGCTGCGGAAATAGCTTGTGTAGCAAAGGTATGGAAACATTGCGTATATGAGGAGCTATCTCAACGGGTTGTCGAGAACATCGTTAAAGCTTATAGAGTTCTTATAGGGATCGCGAAACGCGAAATCCCGGAGAACATTCTTAAGGAAGTGCTTAGAGAGGTCCAGCACATAGCTATACACGAGCTCGCTCATGGAGCTATACGCGTCATTTACCCAGAGATAGATGAGCTAGAGGACACTGTGCTAGGTACGTGCATAGACGAGATAGTGGCTAGGCTCCTAGATAGATACCTACGTACCTAAAGCCGTAGGTATCTATGCCCACAGCTTCGAAGAGCACGCTCACGAACTCGAGCACTATGCGATGCTCGCAGAGCTGAAGATAGATGCAGAGAAGCTTAAACGCCTCTATACCGAAACCGTTGTATACATAGAGCGCGGTGAGCTGAGACTGTCATAGGTATCGTAAGATCGCAGTGTCTTGAATGGGTAGACCGAGCTAGACAACGTCGTAAACAGATTGAAGAATTGAGGAAACTGCACACGCTTTTTCTAAAGAGTTACAGAGCTCGCGATGGGCTCTCCGTCTATTCGTCATAATACCTAGAACTTGTTTAAGCAAAGGCGTTGCCTAGAATCGTTCCTCGGATGGGTATAGCGAAGTCCTGAATCTAGCTCGTGGAGGAATTCTATTCCTCTGTCTGTAAAATTCTTTTCTCTATCTCGGCAACTAAATGCTCTATTCGCTTAATAGACTCTTCAACATCTCTCACGCTGCACCATCCTTCGTAGAAACAGATATGCATTCCTTGACCACTCATCCAAGCATCGTGAACCCATTCACCTAGATCGTTCTCTAACACGTTCTTATACTCCCACAGCTCTCTATGGCTAGCCAATCGCCTACCTTCTCTCCACTCAGCGTAGGCCTTTACGGCTAGAGCTGTTGCTCCCCACAGCTTTTCAGCGGCTTGACGAATATCGCCCCTCTTTAACTCCTCCCGAGCTTGCTCTAGTAATCCTCGCGCTGCTTTGATGTACTCTCTAGCTCTCTCTGAAGGATCTAGGCCTCGAACTATAAGCTCAATCAGGTACTCCTCTATAGTTAGACCAAGGCGCTGAGCCTCTCTATAGAGACGCTCAGCAATGCTACGAGGTAGGGAGACCGTGACCGTAGCCGTCAAGTCCTAGACCCCTACGTAGAGCGGCGCTACGAAGCATAAAAGCAGTGTTCCATGGATAGAGCTCCGCGATTAGTATCTGAGCTAGGTAGTAGAATTACCAGCAATAGTATTCATCTCCTTAGCTATACCTCAACTCCCTTCCGCAATCGATGGTAAGGAACGGTATTCGTCTGGATCTAGCCCGCGGGGTTCCTTAGCTATGAGGAAGCCGCGTAAGTACGAGCGTAAGGGCTTGAAGTCGACGTCCCTAAAGAATACCCATAGTATTGCTGCGACTGACGCTACGTCCCACATGCGGTACTCCATGACCGCGCGGTTCATGGATACCAAGTCTAGGAATAGCCTTCGGAACACGCCTCTCTTCACATCGTAGCCTGCATCTAGCGTTATCACAGCGCTTTCCTCATCAGCACGCTCGACCGTAAGCGCTCGAAAGCCAACTCTACACAGCAATCCGTATACACGATCGAATTCCTCGATTAAGACGACGCCCTCCGGATTAACGACTCTAGCTAGCGAGGCGGATAGCTGGATCATTCGATAAGGATCGAAATGAGGCGTCGATACCCCGTACATAAGCACGATATCGGCCTTAACTCCTAGACGATGTAATTCAGTAGCGTCGCAACAAAGCGTCTCGATATCGATTCCGAGAACCTCCTTAGCATACCTAGCCGCTTTATCGAGAGCAGAAGCTCTGAGATCGTTGACCACGAGCTCGATACCCAAACCCCTCTCGATCAACACCTTAGCAAGCGCAATACCGCCTATACCAGTACCCCCACAAACATCGAGAACTCGAATACGCTGCTTCCCCAAGATGCTCCTAACCCAAGGATGCTCAATAACTTCCCTAAACACACTACACGCTTCTTCAAACCTCCGCCTACCCTCCACGCTATGGAGATCCTCAGGCCATGGAAAGACAGAGTAGATCTTCTCTAGGCGTTCACCCTTTGTCAACATCCTTAGGTCCCTACCTATCCACGGAATTGTCTAAACCAGTAAATAGCTGTTTAAATCTAGGAAGCGTTGCGCTCGACGCAGATCGGCTATCCGTAGTGCTCAGCGCCTTTATTATGAATAGCGCTAAAGCTTTCATCCATTTGATAAGTTTATCGAGCTCAATGTATTCGTTTGGTGCGTGTGCTTGTTCAAGATCTCCAGGACCCCATGCCACTGTAGGCATTCCTGCCTTTATGAAGTACCTAATGTTTAGGAATCCAGGGCATAGAACAGGTTTTGCATCGATACCGAGAGCTTCTCTAACGCTATGCCTTATCAGCGCAACAAGTTCGTGGTCTGGATCTATGAAACTAGGTTCTATCCTAAGCAACTTCTCGAGCTCGATAACTACATCAGGGTTCTGTTTCCTAAACTCATCTACTATAGCTTCTATCTCTTTCTCAACATCATCAACGCTTTCCTCGGGTAGTACTCTATGGTCTATCGTAAACCATGCTTCTCCAGGAACGATGTTTATAGCATCGCAGCAACTACACATACCGCCTATAGCAATAGAGGCTCTATTACCTTCTAT
>CAZRDH010000027.1:0-12673 GCA_964598805.1 uncultured Desulfurococcaceae archaeon
CTGTACCCGTATTGCTTAGTGGATACCACCATCACCCTATCGGGCTCGAAGCGTGCTAGGAACTTCCCAGCTATCCTAAGCCTTTCATCGGTTTTCCTAACATCGAGTATGTACAGCCCATCTGGTCTAACCTTAAACACGAATTTCTCCATGTGCTTAGTACAGCTATGCGTACCTATATGGACTCCCGCTTGTAGGTATACCTCTAGCGGAACTAGGAGATTTAGTTGAGGGGCTCCGCTAGACTCTTGCCCCATTTCCCTCACCTAACGGCGTAGTACATCGCCTCTCGGATTAGCTCTACGTGGGATAAGAGCATTCGCCTACAACAATACCTCTTAATGCCTAGCTCGTCGAGAACCTTCTTGGGATCCTCACCCTTCTCAACGCGCTTCTTAAACTCCTCCCATACAGCGCCTATTGGATAGCCGCAAGTAAAGCATCTCACGGGTATGATCACGGTCTCACCTATAGGACTTCTGCCTAAACCTCCTAGCGCTATACCTAAGCCACTTCTCGGGCTCGGTTCTCCTCGGATCTCCGGATAGCATGTACCTATCGAACTCCTTGTATAGGTCCTTGAGCACGCTTAACCCGAAGAACGCTACGATCCCTCTAGCTATAGCCATTCTAACCGCGTCAGCCTGCGCCATGACGCCGCCTCCCTCGACCTTTACCTCTATATCTATGCTGTTGCGGAGCTCGGGTGCTAGCAACAGTAGGGGCTCCATCATCTTGAGCCTCGCCATCTCTATAGGCCATATCTCTATAGGCACGCCGTTGATCTTAACCCTACCGTATCCCGGCTTTATCACGGCGCGCGCTATGGCAGTCTTCCTCTTGCCTACGCTAATGACAATCCTCTTCCCTGCAACGAGCTTCGGATACGCTCCTAAGACCTTAATCTCTTGCTGCGCTTGCTGCGCTTGCTGCGCTTGCTGCGCTACGCCCTCGCTCATAGCCCAACACCCTTCCAGCCCATAGCCTTAGCTATCTCCGCTAGGGTTACGTACTCAGATCTCTTAAGCTGATCTACTAGGGTGTCGGCAATCGATACGATCTCCTTACCCTTGAACTCCTCGGGTACGCCGATATACGCCTTAACGCGCTTAAGAGCTTGTTTACCCCTCCAGCTCTCCTTAGGTAGCATCCCCCATACCGCCTTCTTGAATATGTTTATCGGATTCCTAGGCCTATGCGGTGCATGCCTATAGGGGTTCTTGTGGGTCCTAACCTCTAACCATAGCTTGTAGCTCTCTATAACCATGTGCTTATCTCCCGTGACCAACGCCTTCTCCACGTTTACGACATGCACTCTGAAGCCCATTAAGGCTAGCTTTGCTACGTAGCTAGCAAGCCTCCCTAGTATGGCTCCCTCGGCGTCTATCACAATCTCCTTGTTCTTCAGCTTAGATAAGTATTCGGTTAGAGTCACAACGCTTTGAGCCGTCATATTATTATCCTCACCCCGCTCCCTCTAGGGTTCTCCTTAACAAGGTCTAGGATATGCATCGTGCGCCCCCCTGCAGCCTTTATCTTCTCTACAGCGCTCTTAGAGAACGCCATTGCCGCCACAGTCACGGGCTTGTCTATGTTGCCCGCTCCGAGAACCTTTCCTGGAACAACAATTACCTCCCCATCCTTTGCGTACCTAGATATCTTGCTAACGTTAACCACAACCCTCCTCCTACGCGGCCTCTCTAGTAGTTCAGCTACATACCTCCAGATGTTCGCATTGTTAGCTCTCGCAGCCTTCCTTAGGTACCTAATGGTCATTCTCCACACATAGTTGGTGGGACCCGTTCTACGCATGCTTCATCACCTCTTGCTTATCTCCTCCCTCCATTTGGCTACCTTCTTCGAGATGTCCTCGAGCTCGCCTATAAGTATCTTAACAGCCTCTCTAACTATCGTCTGCGGTTTGAGGGCTCCAGACGACTCGATGTATAGAATGTACTCGTCTTGCTTAGGCACGATGTCTATGGCTTTAGTCGGGCAATTCGCTACGCATTGCTTGCACGCAATACACTCCTCCGGGTTCTTAACAACGACCTTCCCATTCTCGAGGGCTAGCACTTTTCTCGGACAGACCTCTACGCACGTTCCGCAACCATTACAGTTGTAGTCGTCTATCACGATATCGACTACGTACCTAGATACGGCTACCGTAGCTGGGCTCCACTTAGCGTGCTCAAGCCCTCTACCAAGCCTTGCGCGAAGCTCTAGATTGATTCGCTGACCTGGAGCGAGTACCACGATGGGTATGTTGTCAAAGGCAGGCCTCACGTCCGGGTCGAAGCTCTCTATATCGCCCGAGTAGACGGTTACCTCTCGATCTCTAGCCTCTGCCTTAAGTATCATGTGCACGTAGCACTTCTTGCAAATTTCGGGCGGAGGCTTTTCCTCACTATCAGCACTGCATTTAGCGCATACCTCGGGAGGAATCTCACCGTACTTCTTAAGGGCTTCCTCCGAGTATAGGGGTATCAACCCTATGCGGTGAGCCAGTATTTCATCGAATAGAACCGAGCTGTTATCCAGAACGACAACCTCGTCAACAGCCATGCAGGGTACTTTAGCTAGCGCGTACCTCCTAATCAAGTTGACGAAGGGTAAGGGGTAGCCAACAGCCTTTAACTCGATGGAAAAATCGCTTAGCTTGCGTATCTCTATAGGCATATTGCGCTACACCCTCCTACCGCGCCTACCGCCGGGGCGCCTCGTCGTGTCGTGCGGTATGGGCGTTACGTCCTCTATCCTCCCTATGATGAACCCCGCCCTCGCTAGAGCCCTTATGGCTGCCTGCGCTCCAGGGCCAGGCGTCTTAGGGCCATGGCCTCCTGGAGCGCGCACCTTTATGTGGATAGCGTTAATGCCTTTCTCCATAGCTTCTTGAGCAACCCTATACGCGACCATCATCGCCGCGTAAGGGCTTGGCTTCTCCCTATCCGCCCTCACAACCATGCCTCCGGATCCACGCGCAACCGTTTCAGCGCCAGTTATGTCCGTTATGTGCACTATCGTGTTGTTGAATGAAGCGTATATGTGCGCGACACCCCATTTAAGCTCTCTCGCGGCAAACGCCATGCTCCTTCACCTCACTGAGCCTGCCCCGCTTTCTTAGCGAATGGTGACAGAGGGTAGAAATCTACGTATGGCTCCTCATCCCTAGACACTAGGTAGTTGGGTGACGTTACCCTCCTACCCTTTATAGCTATGTGTCCGTGCACTATTAACTGCCTTGCTTGGTGAACGGTCTTCGCAAGCCCCTTCCTCCACACTATCGTCTGCAATCTTCGCTCTAGCAACGCTTCCACCGTAAGGTTCAGCACATCGCTAAGAGTGGCGTCAGGACTCGGTAGCACACCCATCCTATAGAGCTTCTCAATGAGTGCGCGAGCTTGCGCCTCACGCTGCTCTGGAGGAAGGGCTAGCAATGCCCTCGCACGATGCCTTATCTTCCTCAACATTGTTTGGAATATCCATAGCTCCCTCTTGTTTCTAAGACCGTAGTACCCCACCAGCTCCATTTCCCTAATTAACCTCTCCTTAATCCAAGGGTGACCAGGAGACTCCCACTTCTTTCTAGGCTTCTTAGGGTCGCCCATAACTCATCACCTCCTCCTCTTAACACCAACCGTAGGCCCGAGACGCCCAGTAGTATGCGTTCTCTGGCCACGCACCTTGTATCCAAGCGCGTGCCTAATACCTCTCCAGCTCCTAATCCTAATCTCCCTCTCGATGTCCTGCCTAGCGTAGAACACTAAGTCGGAGCCGACTAAGTGCATATCCTTTCCAGTTTCGTAGTCCTTCCTCCTATTGAACATCCACGACGGTATCCCGTACTTCGAGGGATCCCTTAGGACGTCCTCTATCTTCTCTACCTCCGACTCAGTAAGGAAGCCTATCTTCATCCTAGGGTCGAGGCCTAGGACCCTGCATATAGCCATAGCGAAGTTGTACCCGACGCCCTTGATCTTGGATAAGCCCCAAGCTAACGATAGCTCCCCCGATATATCGGTACCGGCTATCCTAACTATGTGCCTATACTCGCGGCTCATCCTATGCACCGCTACACCTCGCTATAGCTGATGGTATTGTTCGAACTGAGGTTTAAAGGCTTTGATGTCCGTAGCGCGAAAGCGCTACACACTACTGCTGACACCCCCAGAATTATGGAGGCCATCAACAAGTTGAGCATGCCCAACGACGAGAGCTTACCGGAGAGGATCGCTAGTAGCCCACCCCCTATGCACTGCGACGTCAATACAACACTGGACGCACTAGCCCTTAGATTCGTGTAGGCATAGCGTTGCGCACTAGCGTAAGCCGAGCTATCGTACATCGCGTATATTGGCAACAACCACAGCACTAGCAACGGCAAACCCCCTAGGCAGTATAAACCTATGTGGTACGCCGAGTACAAGGATAGCGTTAGCGCTAACAATGGACGTGGATCTACATGCTTAAGCACGTAGGCTATGCATAGCCTTGCGGGTACTGAAAACGCTAGGGGTAGAGTCCCGAAAAACAACCCGTATAGCAAGGCGCCGCCAGCTCCAACAAGACCACGAAGCCTAACCGCCATGCTCGCAAACCCCAGCTCTATGGCGAAGGACGCCATTACTAACGATACCGCTAGCCACGACATGCTCTTGAGGAGCCAAACGAAGTCTCTTACCGACGCTCTCTGACTACGCGAAGGATCCTCGTAAAACGCGTAGAACAGGATGTAAGCAGCGAGGTAGCATACGGAGGCTAGCTCGAAGGCTCGTAGCTTGAGTAAGCCGAAAGCTATGCCCATAGAGCCCGAACCGAGAGCATAGCCCGCGCTAGTGAACGCCATTACCTTGCTATAGCTCTCCGGAGTATCCATGAACATCGCTACTACAGCGGGCCAGCCCAGGCCCCATGCGAGGCTAGCATAGCTAGCAACTAGGGCGAACTGCATAGGCTTGTAAAACGTTGGTAAGAGTGCAAAGGAGATCGCGCCCGTCGCGCCTAGGGCTACGAAAACGCGCCTTCCAAGCCTATCGGCTAGGTAGCCCCACAGAATCGATAATCCAGGCAATGCCCATTCCAAACCCGATAACAGCACCAAGGCACGGAATCCTAGGGCGCCGAAGGATGTGAGGAAGTAGCGCGTTAGCGCGAAGTACAGTCCCCACGAATATCCGTGAAGTACTGCACCGATTAGAACTCCTATCCTCGAAGCACGCTGCGACATCGCGTCATCACGTAGCTAACTCGCTTAGAATTAGGGTGAGGCAGTTATGGCGCCGGGGGCGGGATTTGAACCCGCGCGGGGTTTACCCCCACCGGCTCTCCAGGCCGGCCCCTTAGACCGCTCGGGCACCCCGGCGCCTCCGATTGGGGCTTCGTGATTGGGCTAAAAAGCGTTGTTACCTTCGCTTAAGCTCTATCTCGATGTACACGTTCTCGGGAACTCTAACCCTCATTATCTGCCTCATTACGTGCTCATCAGCCTCTATATCTATTAGCCTCTTGTGTATCCTAAGCTCCCACTTATCCCAAACTTTCGATCCTTCTCCATGTGTAGGTCTCAGAGTCGGCACCACTAGCCTTTTAGTGGGTAGCGGCACGGGACCCCTAATCCTCACGCCAGCTCTCTTTGCTATGTCCACTATCTGCGAAA
Source organism: uncultured Desulfurococcaceae archaeon (assembly GCA_964598805.1). Classification (GTDB taxonomy): domain Archaea; phylum Thermoproteota; class Thermoprotei_A; order Sulfolobales; family Ignisphaeraceae; genus JAADCV01. The sequence continues at coordinate 5,657 of CAZRDH010000027.1, forward strand.
CCACGTAGTTAAGGTTGTTAACGTCGGTACTCCAAAGCCTTAGCCTCACTATGGTCGTTGCAGGCATGGGGCCCACCTACAAAAACCGCTATTCGAGTCCCTAAAACCAATTTCATGATTACGCTACTTAGTCCTTATCTCGACCTTAGCGGGCTTGACATCCGTAACGATGCCTATGCCGATGGTCTTGCCCATGTCTCTCATAGCGAATCTTCCTAGCTGTGGGAACTCGCTGAACTTCTCGATCACCATCGGCTTGATGGGCTTGAACCTCACTATAGCGATGTCACCCATCTTTATGAACGGCGGATTCTTCTCGGTGATCTTACCCGTTCTCGGATCAAGCTTCGCTATGATCTCGACGATTCTACAAGCGATGCTAGCGGTGTGAGCGTGGATTACCGGCGTGTATCCCGGAGCGATAGCTGATGGGTGCCACACTATCATGACTCTAGCGGTGAACTCTTCAGCAACGGTAGGCGGATTATCTAGGTGCCCAGCAACGTCACCCCTCCTTATCTGATCCTTAGATACGCCTCTAACGTTGAACCCTATGTTGTCGCCAGGTATCGCCTTCTCTATCCTCTGGTGGTGCATCTCAATGCTCCTAACGTCGCCAACCACTCCCGGAGGCATGAACACTACTCTGTCACCGACCTTTAGAACCCCCGTCTCAACACGGCCAACAGGCACCGTACCGACGCCGGAAATCACGAACACCTCAGATATCGGAATTCTCAGCGGCTTATCGATAGGCTTTGGAGGCTCCTTAACGCTGTCTAGAGCTTCTAGCAACGTCCTCGCACCGTTAACGCCGTACTTCTTCTTTATCTCCTGGATCTTCTTCTCGTTCCACCAAGGCATGTTGGGGCTAGGCTCCGTGAGGTTATCGCCTACCCATCCCGAAACGGGTACTACCCACACATTGTCTAGCTTATATCCGACGGCCTTGAGGAACTTGACTAGTATCGATAGAACCTCCTCGAACCTCTTCTCCGAGTACGGAGGCTCGGTAATGTCCATCTTAGTAACAGCGATTATCATCTGGTCGATTCCCATGGTCTTAGCCAGCAGTATGTGCTCCCTCGTCTGACCCTCGGGGCTCATACCGGCCTCGAACTCGCCCTTCTTAGCCGAGACCGCTAGTATAGCTACGTCAGCTTGGCTAGCACCGGTAATCATGTTCTTGACGAAGTCTCTGTGCCCTGGTGCGTCAATAATGGTGTAGTAGTACTTATTCGTCTCGAACTTCCTATACGCCAGCGTAATGGTTACTCCACGCTCACGCTCCTCCTTAAGCCTATCTAGCAACCAAGCGTACTTCTCAGTCTCCTTACCAGCCTTCTTAGCCGCCTCAAGAACTTCCTTCCACGTTTTCTCGTCTACGGCCCCAATCTTCACTAGGAAGTGGCCCATCATAGTACTCTTTCCATGGTCTACGTGCCCAATTACGACTACGTTTAGGTGTGGCTTCGTGCTCATAGGCGCATACCCCCTACCTACACCATTATTCGCGATTCTCGATTACCGAGGCAGAACTTATAAGCCTATAACATCATGAGGGCAAGTGGTTGTATGACTATTCAAAGAATCCGATTGCGATTATGCAACTCAACAAATTGCAGTTAGGAAGAACGAACTTGAACTACGTAATCAATGCTCTAGCGATTCGCATAACAAATGTATTTGGTTACCTCGAGCTCAAGGCAATTCTCTCAATTTCTTCCTTACGCTGTATGGCATAGCTCTTAGGATCGTTATTCGCTGCGAGTATTATCTCGTCAGCTAAACACTCCTCTATCGGCTTAAGCGATCTGAATGCACAGTAGTACGCACCCTCCGTTATGTGCCTAATAGCTAAGTCGACCCTCCTCATAGGCGATACATCTACTGCTACGTGATATACGATGCCTCCATACATGATTCTTGTCGTTTCCTCCCTAGGCGCAGCATTCTCGATAGCTCTAACGAATACTTGTAACGGGTTTTCTCCTGTCCTAACGTGTATCAACTCGAAAGCGTTCTTAACAATGTTGTAGGCCAGGTGCTTCTTACCGGTATTCCTAGCCTTCCTCATCAACCTATTTATGAGTCTCTCGACTATCGGCACTTCCGCCTTACCGAAATGCCTCTTTTCGTGCCTACCTCCAGTGTGAGGTAGTATTACGGGCTTCAGGGAGATGTACTTCTTTAAGCTAGGATCCCTAACTACGACGCCTCTATAGCTCCACTTGCCAAAGAGCTTTATGTCGTCCAACGATACTATGGCGTCTAGCTCGCTCTTCAACTGGATCTCCCTAGCCATGGGCTTCACCTAAGGGGCTTCTGCTTCTTACCCTTAATCAACTCAGTTAGTGCAACACCATTCACTAGCACAACCTTATACCTAACGCCCGGAATGTCACCCATCGACCTACCTCGGGGTCCACCTATGCCCACTATGATTACCTCGTCGTGCTCGTCGATGAAGTTTAAGCCTCCGTCATATGGGACGAACGCTGTTACGACCTTACCGTTCTTGACGAGCTGAACCCTAACGCACTTCCTTACGCCTGCGTTTGGCTGACGGGCTTCTACACCAACCTTTTCGAGTACTATGCCTCTCGCCATCGGAGCTCCTTCGAGGGGGTCGTACTTCTTCTTTAGCCCAAGCATCCTTATCCTGAATTCTCGCTGACTCCACCTAAACTTCAGCCTCTTCTTCCTTAGCTTCCTCGCCGCGTAGAGTCCGTTAGGAGCCTTCTTTCCCGGCATCTCTTTCCTACCCCGCAATCGCTTTCAGTCCATGCTTAAAAGCCTTAACATACCTAGGCTACACTATTACTACGGTGTCTATATCGAAGTATCGCTTTAGCACTAGGCGTGCTTTGGCAACGTTTCTCCCGTTCTTACCTATCGCGATTCCCTTGTCCTTCGGATCCACGGTCACATACAGTATCTTCTTGTTGGGGTGAGTAACCAGCTTCGTCCCCAGCACGCGAGCAGGCATGAAGATGTTCTTCACGAAATCCTCTAGGTTGTCAGCCCACTCTATTATCTCGATATTCTTGCCGAGCAACTTGCTTAGCTGGCGAACGTTGCTACCCCTTCTACCTATTGCTTGAGCTGATTTTCCGGGATCCACTATGAAAGTTATCGTGTTCCTAGACTCATCGACAATACAATCCCTAGGGGTGACGCCTGTAACGTCTTGGAATAGCGTCATATAGCGAAGCTCTTCCATTGTTAGCTTAACGCTTCTATGAGGCTTAATCTCGCTAGTCCTTCCGGGTAAGGCCAATTCGTATCTCACCCGCTACCACTCTTTGCGTAAGCGAGTAGGAGATCCATAGGCACCTGACCGCTGTCTATAATGCCTAGCATAGCCACTGAAAAAGGTTTTCCTACGACCGTGCCTAAGTCGACGTTCGTCCCGGGGTAGACTATTATTGGTATGTTCGATAGCTTCGCGTAGTACTCTAGATCCTCCCTTAAATGCGCTGGTAGGTTGGAGGCTCTCACAACCACCTTCACCTTGCCTAGCTTAACGTACTTCAACGTCTTTCTCGAGCCTATTACCACCTGCCCTGTCATTACAACCCTACGAAGCACGATATCGAGAGGTGGTAGCGCCGTCATACCTCTCCACCTACGTTAGCGAGACTACTTTACGTAGGGATTATAAACGAGCTTGACTTTTGACGTGCCAACGGGTATGTAGTTACCGACGATTACGCTTTCGGTAACTCCCCACAGGTTATCTACCTCACCCCTCACAGCCGCATCGACGAGGTTCTTGACCGTTACCTCGAATGCGGCTCTTGCTAGTGGGCTATCCTTCTCGCCAGCTATTCCGTGCCTACCTATCTGCTTAACGGTACCGCTGCGCGTCATCATATCGGCTACGAGCATAACGTGCCTTATATCGACGTCAAGACCTTGCTCTTCTAGGACATCCATTATCTCCTCGATTAATAGCGCTCGCGCAGCCTCTATCCCTAGAACTTCCTCAACCTCCTTAACGCTATTCGTCCTAATCCTACGGTAGTCAACACCGGGAATGTTCATTACCTCAGCTATGTTACTACCCTCGCAAACTAGAACATATTCGTCTTCGCGCTTCTGTATAATTACCTTGTTTACGCCCTTAACACCCTTAATCTTCATTCTGAGGATCCTATCCCTAAGCCTCTCTATCTTGGATGGGTCTATTCCCTCAGCGAACTCGATTATTATTTCGTAGGGGTTCGTCTCGCTTACCCTAACCCTAGCCTTCCTCGACTTAAGCCTATCCAGCGCTTTCTTTACGTCCTCTACGGTTAGCCCCTTATCCTCTAGCATCTCAGGGTCGAGCTCTATTATTACAGCGTTAGCGAATACATCTACGTCAACTCTCTTAGCGACGTTTTCAACCTTCGTTAACTCTATCAACCTAGCTATCTCCTTAGCCTTCTTCTCATCCTTGTTATAGGGTTCCTGGAGGTATACGTACATCAAGGGCGTTGAAGGCGTCTTCTTAGCGTCGACGAGCTCTATGAGCCTCGGTAATCCTAGCGTTACGTTGAGCTCCCTAACACCCGCGTAGTGGAACGTTCTTAGCGTCATTTGGGTACTTGGCTCACCAATGCTCTGGGCAGCCACTGTTCCTACGGGTTCTCCAGGGTCTACGGTATTAGATAGGTACTCCTCTAGAACCATGTCTATAGCTTTCTCGATCTCTTCGTCCGTTAACTTGTCTAGGTACTTCGAGAGGGTGGCTATAGTGTCCTCAACTATCTTGGGGGGTACTACACTCTCGAGCTTCTCCCTGACCCTCCTCTCGAGTTCCTCCCTATTCAAAGCTTCCACCCGGCTATCCTCTCAACAATCCTCTCGACGTTAACAGCCTTCTGATGCGCTGCCTTCATCGGGTCTACACCGTCCTCACCGTAGAGGAACTGAACTATGCTACCGTCAGCATTCCTAACCGTGCCGTCGTACTCGACGTATAGATCCTGGAGTGCGTTTATCAACCTGCGCTGCATGTAGCCGCTCTGCGACGTTCTAACAGCTGTATCTACTAGTCCCTCTCTCCCACCCGCCGCATGGAAGAACATCTCCGTTGGCGAGAGACCGCTGTAGAAGCTATTCACGACGAATCCACTAGCCAGCGGTCCTAGGTCATCCCTTTCGTAGTGCGGTAGTGGCCTACCCATATACCCCCTCCAGATTCTTTCGCCCCTAACGGTCATCTGACCCAGCGCTGCAGCCATCTGCGTCAGGTTAAGGATGTTCCCTCTAGCGCCTGTCCTAGCCATTACGAAGGCGTAGTTGAACGGGTCTAGGTACTTAGCGGCTGCTTCGCCAGCCCTATCTCTCGCCTCTGCTAGTACCTCGAGGATCTTTATCTCGAGCGTTTCCTCGGGGGTCCTAGCCGGTAGCAACTCTAGCTTGCCCTCAACGTACTGCTGTACCAGCTCCTTAACCTTCTCGAATGCTTCGCGAAGTATGTTCTCGATTTCCTTCTTAGCCTCAGCCGGTATTGCGACATCGTCTAGTCTCATGGTAAAGCCCCTCTTCTCTAAGACCCTTATGAACATCCTGAATAGGTGGTCCATGAACTCCTTGGCGTACTCAACACCGTACTCCTTAGTTAGCCAGTGGAGTAGGTTCTCGCACTGCTCAGCGCCAATAGACTTCTTGTCTAGTACGCCCAGTAGGAGCTTACCCTTTCTAACAACGACGTAGGAATCCCAGAAGCACTCGATATCATCACACTTTAGGTGACCCGCCGAGATGTTGGCCCTTCCATGGTAGTTAAAGTCCTCCGGTAGGAACATGCTAATTATCTGCTTACCGGTCCAGAACTCCTTAGGCGATAGTATCGCTGGCTCGGGAATGGGGCCTACGTACTTAGCCGCTGCGAGGAGATCTATTACGTCTTCACGCGTTAGTAGCGTAGCCTTGCTTGTTAGTATGTAGGCTCCGCTAATGTAGTCCTGTATAGCGCCTATTATCATTCCTCCGTATCTAGGCGTCAATATGTGGTTCTGGACTAGCGTTAGCTCTCTAGCCTCAGCCCTAGCCTCTTCGGTCTGAGGTACGTGAAGGTTCATCTCGTCCCCATCGAAATCAGCATTGTATGGCGGGCACACCGATAGGTGTAGCCTAAACGTCTTTCCAGGCAGAACCCTAACGATGTGGCCCATCATTGACATGCGGTGTAGCGATGGCTGGCGGTTGAATAGCACTATGTCTCCGTCCTTTAGGTGCCTCTCTACAATCCATCCGGGCGCCAGGGTTTCCGCGAGCATCTTCCTATCCCTAACGTACCTAAGGTCTATCCTCCTACCATCGGGCTTGATTACGTAGTTAGCGCCAGGCCACTTGAATGGGCCGTTCAACACATACTTGCGTAGCTCGTCTATGTTCCACGGAGTGACCCTCTCAGGCACGGTCAGAATCTTGGCTATGTCTATCGGTACGCCAACCTCGTTAATGCTTAGGTATGGATCTGGCGAAATCACGGTTCTAGCGGAGAAGTCTACTCTCTTACCGCTTAGACTCCCCCTAAACCTGCCCTCCTTACCCTTTAGCCTCTGGGCAATCCCCTTAAGGATCTTCCCGCTGCGGTGGCGGGCAGGGCTTATCCCGGGTACCTCGTTGTCGAAGTATGTTGCAACATGGTATTGCAGGAGCTCCCACTCCTCCTCAATTATGGCGTTGGGGGCCCCGCTCTCTATGTGTTCTCTAAGCCTATTGTTTATCCTAACTATGTCTACGAGCTTATGGGTTAGATCATCCTCGCTCCTTATACCCGTCTCAAGCAGTATGGAGGGCCTAACGGCCTTAGGTGGTACCGGGAGGACTGTTAACACCATCCACTCTGGCCTAGCGCTCTCAGGGTCTAATCCGAGTAGCTTCACATGCTCGTCAGGGACCTTCTCTAGCCTTGAACGCACTTCTATAGGGTTAAGTTGGACCCTACCCTCGGGCCTATCCTCGTAGAAGGTGTAAGGCTTATCTAGTACTATCTTGTATTGCCGCTCACCACAGTGA